>NZ_CP086106.1:607500-907500 GCF_016765655.2 Skermanella mucosa | reverse complement strand
CCGGGTCGGCGTCTCGGCCGGCCCGCACGCCCAGATCCTGGACGCGGTCAAGCCGATCGCCGCCAAGCAGGGGCTGGAGATCAAGGTCATCGAGTTCACCGACTACGTCATTCCCAACGCGGCATTGGCCGCCGGCGAGATTGAGGCGAACTCCTTCCAGCACCAGCCCTATCTGGACAACCAGGTCCAGGACCGGGGGTTGGACCTGGTCTCGGTCGGCAAGACCGTGGTGTTCCCCATGGGGATCTACTCCAACAAGGTGAAGAGCCTGGCCGAGCTGCCCGAGGGCGCCACCGTCGCCGTGCCGAACGACCCGACCAACGGCGGCCGGGCGCTGCTGCTGCTGGAAGCCGAGGGCGTGATCAAGCTGGCCGAGGGCGCCGGGCTGAAGGCCACCCCGATCGACGTCGTCGAGAACCCGAAGGGCATCCGCATCGTCGAGCTGGACGCGGCGCAGCTCCCCCGCTCGCTGGGCGACGTGACGGCGGCGGCGGTCAACACCAACTACGCGCTGGAATCCGGCCTGAACCCGCTGACCGACGCGATCGCCCGTGAGAGCGCGGACTCCCCCTATACCAACGTCATCGCGGTGCGCGAGCAGGACAAGGACAAGCCCTGGGTCAAGCAGCTTGTCGAGTCTTACCACTCGCCGGAGGTCAAGCAGTTCGTCCAGGACAAGTTCAAGGGCTCGGTAGTCGCCGGCTGGTGACTCCCGGCTGTCCGGCACGGCACTTACCTATCAACCTGAAGGTGATCCTAAAAATACTTTGTCTTCCCTTTATCGTCATGCCCGGACTTGATCCGGGCATCTCCGGCCACGGAGCCCTGATGAGACCTGCGATAAGATGGCCGGATCAAGTCCGGCCATGACGAAAAGGGGGTGTTTCTGCCTACGGCCAATACTTTTCCTCATGGGGCAATCACCGTGCCGGACAGCCGTGCTGGTGACCCGGCGAGGACGTGGCGCATGGCTCGGCGGGCGGCTCAGCTCCGCCGGGTCATCGCCTTGACGATATAGACGGCCTTCACCGCGTCGGCCCCGACCACCTCGCGCAGCAGGGCCAGGATACGGCTCTTCATGTCGGTCAGCGTCTCGGCCGATACGTTGCTGCTGCCGGGGATCGGCGCCGGCGTGACGCGGGTCAGCAGCAGGTCGCGGATGCGGGGGAGCTGCTCCTCGATCCGGGTCACGGCCGCGGCGTCGGTCGCCTGGACGTCCAGGACAAGGTCGAGGCGGCCGACCATGCTGCGGTCCTCCAGAAGAAGGGGCAGCGTCAGGTTGGTGATCGGTACGCTGAGCGAGACCGGGCCTTCCTTCTTCTCGGACGCCTGCGCCTCGGACGCGGGGGCGGCGCAAGCCAGGACGCCCGCGAGGACGAGGCCCGCCCGCAGGAACTTCACGAAATCGCTCATGGACGCACCGCCGTCGGAAGGGATCGGGTTACCGGTTCCCTCCATACACCGGCACGGGCTTACCAATCGTGAAGAACCGGAAAAGAAAAAATCTCTCAGGCCAGCAGCCCGCCCGCCCGCACCCACCATCCGGGATGGTCGCTCTCCAGACCGGCGGCCGCGGCGGCGGCTGCATCCCGGTCCGCATAGAGCGCGAAGCAGGTGGCGCCGCTGCCCGACAGGCGGGCGAGCAGGCAGCCCGGCGTCCGGCCCAGCGCGTCCAGCACGTCGCCGATGGCCGGGACCAGGGTCCGCGCCGGGGCGGTCAGGTCGTTGCCCCTGCCAGCCAGCAGTTCCGCCAGGGCCGCGGCGTCGGCCGGCGGCTCCCCGTCGAAGCGGGCCGCGAGGGAGAACGGGCCGCTCCGGGCCTTGAACACCGCCGGGGTCGCCAGCGGCGTTCCCGGATTGACCAGCACCACGGCGCAGGACGGCAGCGGCGGCGCGGGATCCACGATGTCGCCGATCCCGCCGAAATAGGCGGGCCTGCCGCTGAGGCAGACCGGCACGTCGGCCCCCAGCCGGGCGGCGATCGGTGCCAGCCGGGCATCGTCCGCGCCGATGTCCCACAGCCGGGCGAGCGCCCGCAGGCAGGCGGCGGCGTCGGCCGATCCGCCGCCGATGCCGGACGCGACCGGCAGGCGCTTGGTCAGGGTGATCGCGACGCCGGGCTCGTCCCGACCGAGAGCGCGCGCGAGCAGGACGGCGGCCCGGGTCACCAAATTGTCGCCGGCGGCCTCCCCGGTCAGGGCGGGCGCGAAGAGGCCGTCGATCTCCAGCGTCAGGCGGTCGGCCGGGCGCACCGTCACGGTGTCCCGGACGTCGGCGAAGGCGACCAGGCTGTCCAGTTCATGGTAGCCGTCGGGGCGGCGGCCGAGCACGTGCAGGTAAAGGTTCAGCTTCGCCGGGGCGTGCTCGACGATCGAGGACCGGTCGGAGGTGATCGGGCCGGAGGTGATCGGGCCGGAGGTCATCTGGCGGCGGGCTGGCCCTGCGCGGGACCCGGGGGAGCCGGCGACTGCGGAGCGGGCGCGTTCAGGTCGGCGGCGGTCTGGTGGCGCGGCAGCCCGTTGTCGAGCTTGGCCTGGATCGTCTTGGCCAGTTCGGGCTCCTCCGCGTTCTGAAGCGCGCGGCGCCACTGGAAGCGGGCCTCCGCCCGGCGGCCGACCTGCCAGTAGGCGTCGCCCAGATGGTCGTTGATGGTCGCGTCGAGCGGCTTCAGCTCCACCGCGCGTTCCAGGTGGGTGACGGCGCCGCCGAAATCGCCCAGGCGGTAGAGCGCCCAGCCCAGGCTGTCGATGATGTAGCCGTCGCTCGGCTTCAGCTCGACCGCCCGCTCGATCATGGACCGGCCGCGGTCCAGGTTGACGCCCCGGTCGATCCAGGAATATCCCAGGTAGTTCAGCAGCAACGGCTGGTCGGGGGACAGTTCCAGCGCCCGCTGGAGATCCCGCTCGGCCTCGGTCCAGCGCTTGGTCTTGTCGTAGGAGATCGCGCGCGTGTAGTAGAGCAGCCAGTGGCGCGCCTGCGGCTCGCCCAGCCGTTCCAGCGCCGCGTCATAGGCGGCGATCGCCTGGTCGAACCGCTCCGCCCCGCGCTGCACGTCGCCCAGCTCGATCAGCGCGTCGGCCCGCTCGGGCCGCTCGGCGGCCATGGCGTCCAGCAGGGCCACGGCCTCGTCGGTCCTGCCCAGCTTCTCCAACAGGCCGGCGCTGCGCAGCCGGGCGGTCCAGCGCAGCCCGTCGCCGCCGCCGACAGCGGCGTATTCCGCCAGCGCCGCCTCGTGGCGGGTGCGCTGGGCCAGGATGTCGCCGATCATCAGGCGGGCGAGCGGCAGGTCGGCGCGCAGATGGACCGCGATGCGGCCGTACATCAGCGCCAGTTCGCCGGCACCCTCCTGGTTCAGGGCGCTCGCGATGTCGAACAGCGCCTCGGCGATGCCCTGGCGCGGGTCCGCGACGGTCGGGGCCGGCTTCTCGCCGCGTGCCAGCCGGTCCAGGTCGCCCTGGAGCAGCAGGGTTCCGGGATTGTCGGCGATGAATTTTTCATAGAGGGCGCGGGCTTCCTCCGTCCGTCCGGCCCGCTCGAAGAAGCCCCCGACGGTCTGGACGATCCGCAGCGGCGCCCCGGCGCCGATCGCCTTCAGGAACCAGCTCTCCGCGGCGACGGCGTCGCCGGTATGCTCCGCGATCAGCCCGGCATGGTAATTGTGCAGGACCGCGAAGCCCTGCGCCCTGGACATGGGTTTCAGCGCGGCCCAGGCGGCCGGCAGGTCGCCCCGGCCGACGGCGATCCAGGCCAGCATGATCGGTTCGACATAGCGGGCCAGCGCGCCGTCGGTGCCGCCGGCAAGCCGGGCCTGCGCCTCCGCGAAGCGTCGGGCGATCACGTCGTCCGCCGCCAGAAGCGTCGCCGCCAGATGATTGCCGGGTTCCGCCACGGTAAGCCGGCGCGCCAAGCCGGCGGCATCGGCCAGCCGTCCGTCGCCCAGCTGCAACAGGTATGTCTGCCGGAGAAGCGCCAGGTTTCCCGGATCGTCGGCCAGCGCCCGCGCCATGAACTCGGCCGCCGCTGCCCAGTCGTCGGACTGCTGCGCGTGCCGGCCGGCCAGGTAGCTGCCGGTGACCGTCGTGACCGCGGACAGGGTTTCGACGGACAGCCGGCCCTCGGTCCCCGCCTGTGCCGTCATCGCGCGGGCCGGAGCCGGAGCCGAGGCCCCGCCGACGGCAATGGCTCCCGCCATGGTACCGGCGAGAAAGCCGCGCTTCAGAGCGACGAAGAGAGTGTCCATGCCGTCCTCATCCTGCCCCGGCCGAGCCGGTCCATCCATACCTGATGGACTATACCGTAGCGGTCAACTCCTTAAGCCATCAATAACCACGTTGCCGCCCGACGCCATCGCCTCGATCGGGTCGGCGATCGGCTGGACCGCCGTGGCGAAGCCCGAGCGGAACTCGGCCAGGGTGGCTCCTTCGAACCGGGCGGCGGCTTCGTGGAAGACGGAGTCGATATCGGCGTAGAGCCGCTCGATCGACTCCGCGTCGCGGAATGTCGGGCTGCCTCCCGGCATGAACTCGGAGGAATGCAGCATGAATTCCACATGGGCGGCCCCGGCCGCCGCCTCGGACCGCACCAGGGTCACCATGTCGGCGCCGTTCCTGCCGTTCGGGCGCAGCCAGTGGTTCTTCAGCATCCGGTTGAGCAGCCGCACCGGGAGGCCGCCCTGCGGCAGGTATCCGTCGAAGACGTCGCGCAACGCCGGCGGCAGGCGCTTGCATACCGTCATCGGCACTTCCAGGAGCTGCGACTGGCCCGGCCGGCTGATGTCGGCGGGATCGACGAAATAGGGAACGCTGGGATAGCCCTGGTAATTGGTGCCGCCGCCGCCGGCCGGATCGCCCGGGGTCCCGCGCCAGTCCACATGAGGCGTCACCGAGCAGTCGGCCAGGTAGCCGTGCTCGATCAGGATGCCGGCATAGGTCTCGTTCATCGCCCACCGCCCGGCGCGGTGGCTGGTGATCGGCGTGTCGAAGACGTCCTGCAGCAGCTTGGTCATATAGTCGATCTTGGCCCTCATGGCCTCGACCGGATACTCGATCAGGTACGGCTTGTACTTATGGTCGTCCTTGGTGAGCGGTGCCGACGGCGGGGAGTCCCACGCGTGCAGATGCATGCCGACCTCGCCCTGCCCCCGCGCCAGGACGTCCCGGCCGAACTCGACGAAGGCCGGCGAAACGGCCATCTCGTGGTTCACCAGATATGTCGGCTTCAGCCCGTGCCGTTCGCAAAGATCCTGGAAGCGTGGCAGATACGCGGCATTGCGCGTGGTGGTTTCACGCGGACCGTTCCATATGTTGTCGCCCTCGGTATCTATCGTGATGATGAATTTACCCAACGAATGTCCCCTGGGCTGAAAATGCCTGCATCGACAACCACCAAAACAGCTGTCTGTCCCCGATCCATGAAGCAATACATTGCTTCGAAAAGAGGAAATGATCAAGTGACCCATTATTTCACTTAAAGCGCCAGGAGTGCGCTACCAGTGCCGACAGCCGGAAGAAAATCGGCTACCCCGATCGCAGAAATCGTTTGCCCCGTCCCGGTATGCTTTTTATTTCGAGGATAACACCCCTCAAACGTTACTTCGAACGGAATAGACTTTTAATGAAAAATATTTTGATCTACCGTAACCCTTCGAGTAATTGGCAGATCGCACCAAGCAGCACTAGACTTGCGGCCATGTCGCTCACCTTACACGAAGGTGCCGGGCATGTTTCTACGCCATAAACCAGAAGCGCCCGCCCCCGATTCATCTATCGAGGGAATGGGCGGATGCAGATAAAAATTCGTTCGATGATGAAAAAAGCGGCAAAACTACTTCGGGAGTGCCGCCATCTCCGCAGTCACCAGGAGCGGACCGGCCCGACATCCACATGGACGAAATCGCTCTGGGGATAGAAGCCGACGCCGCCCGCCCGCAGGCGCAGAGCCGCGCGCCTGACGATCCGGGTGTCGGTCCCCGGCGCCCGGATGTCGATCGCCATCCCGCGCATGTGGAAACTGCTCCGGGCAACCCCGCCGCCTCCGGTTTCCCGAAGCATCTCGTTGGTTTCCGGCGAGCGGTAGCCGGAAATGACGTGTAGCGGCGCACGGATGCCGAGCCGGGATTGCAGGGAGTGGAGCGTGTCCAGCAGCCCGGGGTCGATCGGGTGTACCGCGTCGGTGCGATGGTCCCGCAGGATCCTGTCGATGGCGCGCAGCGCGTCGCGCTGATAACGCCCCCGGGTCCAGTATTCCGCCGTCAGCCTCTCGCCGGTATGGGTGTTCAGGAGGGACACCCGGCGGGGCGGAACGACCCGGCTGGCGGCCAGGGCCTGGACGGGATCCAGGACGAAGGCGGTGGCGGCGGCGGCAAGGCCGAAGCCGAGGAATGAACGACGTCCGACCGTATCTGCCCGGCACTGCTCCGCGCGCTCGTCCCGCATCGTCCCGCCCCCAGTGAAAAACGCCTAAAATTCCAAATAAAACCCATCGACGGTATGAATATGTCGTCGTGACTGCCCCAGCATTGCCGGGGCGGGTTAAGCAAAGGTTTACATACACGGGAGAAGCCGCTGATACCGCTATAATCCGGCGGTTGCGAGGTGATTTTTTCGAGACATGCCGAGGAGCCTCGGTCGCCGGTCGCGGGCGGGCCGCGCCGGGGCGACCGGCGCGAGGCGGGTCAGTTCACCGCCTGCGCCACCGTCTGCTGCACCGGCAGCCGCTTCGTCAGGGCGTTCATGAAGGCGCCGTCGTGGTCGTAGATGTCGTCGCGGAACTGGGTCCGGCCGGCGTCGTCGACGAAGACGGTCTGGTACGTCAGGTGGACCGGGATGGATTGCCGCAGCCAGACGGTCTTTGTTTCCCCGGCGTCGAGCACCTGCCGGCGGCGCTCCGCCGTCCAGTCCTCCATCCCCTCCATCAGGAACCCGGCCAGGGCGTCGGGGTTGCCGACGCGGACGCAGCCCGACGACAACCCGCGGGCGTTGCGGCTGAACTTGTCGCGCGCCGGGGTGTCATGCAGATAGACGTCGAAATCGTTGGGGAACATGAACTTGACCTGGCCCAGGGAGTTCTTCGGCCCCGGGTCCTGGCGCATCCGGTAGCGCGTGATCCTGGGTCCGACGCCGCGCCAGTCGATCCCCCGCGCGTCGATCCTCCGCGCGCCGGCGGCCCAGCTCTCGTACAAGGTAATGTCGTGTTCCTTCAGGTAGCCGGGATTGCGGATCAGCTTCGGCAGGATGTCGTTGCGGGCGACGGTCGGCGGGATCGTCCAGGTCGGATTGAACACCAGATGGGTGATGCGGTGGCTGAAAACCGGCGTCGGCCGTTCCACGGTGCCGACGATCACGGGCATGCGCAGCGGATCGGCGCCCGGCGCCACCGCCTTGAGCGTGTAGCCGGGTATGTTCACCATGACGTGCCGCTCGCCCAGGTCGTCCTCCAGCCAACGCCAGCGCTCCATGTTGGCGATGATCTGGCCGACCCTCCGGGCGGCGGGGACGTTGAGGGCCGCCCGCGTCGAGACCCCGACCACGCCGTCCTGGTCGAGGCCGTTGTAGGACTGGAACCGCTTCACCGCCGCCTGGAGCGGCCCGTCGTACAGCGTGGAGGAGAGGTCCTTGCCGGCATAGTCGCCGGTCGCGGCGAGGCGCCGCCGCAAGGCCGGCACGCCGGCATCCTGCATGCCCGGCTTCAGCACCGGCCCGTCGCCCGCCGCGGGCCAGCCGCCCGCCGCCGCGACCGCCCGGTAGCGCTTCAGCACGTCGCGCAGGGCCGCGTATTGCGGATGGGGCGGCGTGAAGCCGATCAGGAAGGCGGCGAGGTCGGGCGCCGCCAGGGCGGTCCGCGCGATCTCCTGCGGGTCGAGGCGGGGCGGCACGGCGGCCAGGTCCGGGGCGATCTGGCGGGGCGTCAGGCGCCCGGCGCGCAGGTCGACCGCATACTCCATGACCGCGTCGGTGATCAGCAGGTCCAGTTCGGCCAGCGTCGCCACGCCGGCCATGCCCTGCCGCCGCTCGATCGCGTCGGGATGGTAGTGCTGCGGCTCCAGCCCTTCCCGCTCCGCCTGCCTGACCAGTGCCACCAGCCCGGGTGCCGCGGGAGCAAGGCCGGCGCCGTCGGTCCAGGCCGGATCGAAGCCCCTCTCGGCATAGAAACGGCGGAGTGCCGCAAGATTGCGCAGACGTTGGCCGTCCACTTCGAGCGGTCCGTCCTTGCTGAGCCGGCGCGCGATCGCGACATCGGCTTCGGTCGCCTCGGCCAGCGTCGGAAGCAACGGCTCGACCGCCTGCGCCGACGCCGCGCCCGGCAATCCGCCGAGAGCGCAAAGGACCAGGACTCCACGGAAAAGGGCTCTCATCGACTTTCCACCACAACTCTTTCGGTCCGACTATACACCTAAATGAAGTGGTAGGCACCTTGGTTCCAATTTTGTCCCGGATCGTGGTCCGGCGACCACGCCGGGCTGGCTTCGAGGGCAGGCTTCGAGGGCAACCGCAAAATCATAAGGGTTTATTGTTCTGTAATGAATTACGGCCATTCTGCACGCAAAGCATGAGCGGACACCAGGGTGCTCGCCTGGTGCTAAGATCCGCCGACGGAAGACGATGACGCCCGAATTCTTGCAGGATGTGTTGGACAGGCACTCGCGCTGGGTCAGGGGTCTGGCGGGCGGGGCGTGCGCCAATCTTTCGCTGTCGAACCTCGAAGGACTGGATCTCCGCGGCGTCGACTTGCGCGGCGCCATCCTGGGCGGCGCCAAGCTTGCCAGGACCACCCTGGCGGGCGCGCATCTGTCCGGCGCCGACCTGTTCTGCGTCGACCTGCGCCACTGCGACCTGCGCGGCGCAGACCTTTCCGGCACCGATCTGCGCGGCGCCCGGCTCCATTCGGCGGACTGCACCGGGGCGAACTTCCGGGATGCCGATCTGCGCGAGGGGAACCTGGTGCCCCCCGCCGACGGCGGCCCGCCGGACCTGGGGGCCATGCCTCGTACCCCCCGGCACGGCCTGCCGACGCGGGACAGGACGGTGCCGCCCCGCCTGCCGGTGCCCGCCGGACTGTGTTCGCGGACCGACCTGACCGCCGCGTCGCTGCGGCGCGCCGACCTCACCGGGGCGGACCTGACCGGGTGCAACCTGCAGAATGCGGATCTCAGCGAAGCCGACCTGACCGGCACGAACCTGTCGGAATGCCGCCTGTGCGGCGCGAACCTGGACGGCGCGGCCCTGGTCGGCACCCGGTTCCACAACGCGGATCTGGTCGGCACCCGGCTTTCGGGCTGCGACCTGACCCATGCCGACCTGGCCGGCGCGCACTTCACCAAGATGCTGGACACCCTGGGACTGGAGATCCAGCGGGTGATCAACAACCATGAGCGCTGGATCGGGAGCGGCGGCGCGCGGGGCGCCCGGGCCGAGCTGGACGGCGCCGACCTCAACCGCGTCGATCTGCGCAACGTCAACCTGAGCGGCGCCACCCTGCGCGGAGCGTCGCTGGTCAAGGCCCTGCTGGCGGGCGCCAAGATGATCATGGCCGACCTGTCCGGCGCCGACCTGTCCGGTGCCAACCTCAGCGGGGCCGACCTGTCCGGCGCCAACCTCGGCTATGCCCGCCTGATCGGCGCGGACCTGCACGACGCGCTTCTGTGCCCCGCGCAGATCCTGGACGGCAACGGCAAACCGAGCGGCCGGATCTGGGCGACCTCCCTGCTCGGGGCGGACCTGCGCCGCGCCCATCTGGTGGGTACGCAGCTGGCCTCGGCCAACCTCAGCGAGGCGAACCTCGACCTCGCCGACCTGGAAGGCGCCGACCTGACCGGGGCCAAGCTGCCCGGAGCGACCTATCTCCGCTGACGGGGCCTGTGCGACGCTCCGGTGGTTGCACACGCATGCATGCCGCGTCTAAATAGGAGACGTCTCCAAGTTCCTATACGGTCGGTGCGCGTGTCGGCAATGGTTCCATCCACCGGGTCATGCAGGCACGCCCTCGTCGGTATGGCGGCGCTCCTGGCTGCCACCCTGGCTTCTCCCGCGGGTGCCGGCCCCTCCCTGACCGACACCGGCGGAGCCGGGCTGCTGCAGGTCCCCGGCGCCCGCATGCTGCCGCCCGACACCCTGGCCATGGGCGCGGCCTGGACGCCGCTGTACCGGCACGGCTTCGTCACGCTCCAGGCCCTGCCGGACCTGGAGGCGACGCTCCGCCAGTCCACCGGTGTCGCGACTTTCGAGCGTCCTGGTGGACAGTGGGGCGGGCTGGACCTGAAGCTCAGGCTGCTGCGCGAGAACGCCACCCGGCCCGAGGTCGCGGTCGGTGCCCGCGGCCTGTTCCAGGGCGGCGGGCAGGCCGCCCGCTACCTCGTGATGAGCCGGCGGTGGTTCGACACCGACTGGACCCTGGGGCTCGGCTGGGGCCGGTTCGGGCAGGGAAACCTGTTCGGCTCCGGCCTCTCGCCGATCGGCGGGGTCGAGATCCGGACCCCGGTCGACGGACTGTCGCTGAAACTCGACTATACCGGCGACCTGCTGCGGGCCGAGCGGGCGGCCCATCCCGGCTTGTCCCGCCCGTTCCCGGTGAATGTCGGGCTGGCGTGGCGCCCCCTGCCCTGGATCGAGGTCGGCGCCGGGCTCGAGCAGGGGCATTTCGCCATGCTGCGGGCAGCGCTCGTCCTCGACGCCGCCGGGCTGGACGGTCGCGCCTCCGCCGATCCGCCCGGAAAAGACGCCCGCCCCCCGCTGGGAGCCCGCCCGGCCCGGACGACGCCGCGGACCGCCGAGCGGCGCATCCTGGCGGCGCTCCGCTCCGCCGGGATGGCCGCCCGGGCGGTCAGGGTCGACGACCAGGAGGCCACGGCCTGGCTGGACGAGGTTCCCGACGGACCGCCCGCCCGCACGGCCGGCCGGGCAGCCCGGGTCATGGCGGCGCGCGCACCGGCAGAGGTCGAGATGCTCACCGTGGTGCTCGGCCCGGCGGAGCTCAACGGGACCGCGGTGTCCATCCTGCGCGCCGACCTGGAGCGCGCCGGCCGCAACGCCGGTTCGCCCGCCGAGATCCGGCGGACGGCGGAGCTGAACCGCGCCGCGAGCACCGACGCCCCGCCGCGGCCGCCGGGCGAGCGCTGGGACTTCAGGCTGACCCCGCGGCTCGAACTGGCGCCCGCCTTCCGCTCCGGCTCGCCGGCCTACCGCGCGACCCTCGACGCCGCGGTGGTCAGCGGGCTGGCGGGCGGTTTCGTCACCGGCGCCGGGCTGCGCTTCAACCTGGGCGGCGACCTGGCCGGGCTGCGGGCCGGTGAGCGCGACGAGCCCGACGCGGGCCTGCCCACGGTGCGCGGCGATATCGCCCGGTACGCCGACGGCGTCGCCGTCACGGCCGACCACCTGTACACCGCGTGGCTGTGGAACCCGGTCTCCGACTGGCATGCCCGCCTGTCCGCGGGACATCTGGACGAGATGTTCGGCGGCTGGGAAGGCGAGGTGCTGTACCGGCCGTTCGGCGCCCGCTGGGCGGTCGGAATCGATGCCGACCTGGTGGCGAAGCGGGTTCCCGGCAACCTGCTCTATTTCGAGGCGCAGGGCTACGCCTCGGCCCATGCCAGCCTGTATTACGAGAGCCGCGACGGCCTGACGCATGGGACGATCAGGGCCGGCCGCTACCTGGCGGGCGACCTCGGGGCGACCTTGGAGCTGAGCCGGGGCTTCGAGGGCGGCGTGCGCATCGGCGCCTATGCGACGGTCACCGACGCGGGAACCGGGGCGATGGACCAGGGGATCAGCATCCGCATACCGCTCGGACTGCTGCCGGGACCGCTGTCCGGTTCCGGGCGCGGGCTGGCGTCGGAAGCGGCCGTCAGATCCCTGGGACGGGATGCCGGCCAGCGGGTCGACCAGCCCCTGCGCCTGTACGACCTGACGGGGCGCTCCGGCGTCGGCCGGATCATGGGGACCTGGGACCGCCTGCTGGAGTGAGCCGGCCGGACGGTGCCGCACCCGGAGGGTATCGCCAGAGCGGTTTCCGACCAGGTCGAACCGCTCCGGTCCATGCGGCCTGCCGCCCAACGCATCGGTCCGGCTGCCCTGGGGCGGATCGACCTGATCGGGCACCGCTCCAGCGGGGGCGACGCAGCCGTAATTCAGGTTCTTGCCACAGATTACGGCGATGGACAAAGATACGGGCTGGATAATCTGAGGATATCGCCGTCATCTGTGGCCGATTTTCTTCATCCCATGCCGGCTTCGAACAAGGCAGGCCGGATGCGGATCCATCTGATCGGGCACCGCTCTATTGCTGGACGGTGACCGCGCCGGTCGCCGGATCGATCACGACGTTGACCCAGACCCCTTCCACGGTCCGCACCTCGGCCGCGTAGTTCTCCCCGATCTTGCGGAAATTGCGCATCTCCGCGAAGCCCATGCCGCCGAAGCGGTTCAGCAGGCTGGTCTGCACCAGTTCCATCTCTCGCTGGTCGTCGCCCATGCGGTCGGTGACGGACGGGCGCCCCTGCTCCAGGCTGAGCTGGGTCCCGGTCGAGGCGCCGGAAGACGGGGCCATCGGAACCGCCGGCGAAGCCTGGGTGCGGCCGGTGGCGGACGGCTGCATCTGGCGGTTGGGGGTCGCCGTGACGGCGGGCGCGGACTGCTGGGCCGCCAGCGGTCCGGCGGCGCCGAGGATGATGGCTCCGAGCATGACGGGAATCGCCATGGCCGGAGCGCGGTTCGTCTTCATGATGGAGTCCTCCTCTTTTTTGCGGCAGGTTCTATGCACCAGGGCGAAGGTCCGGGGAAATCCTAAATACTGGTAGCCTACCCGCCGAGCAGGACCTTGCCGGGACGGCCGGAAGATTCCGCGGCCATGACCGCATCGCGGATATCGGCCAGATCATAGACGGCGGATACCGGAAGATCGACCTCCCCTTGGGCCAGAAGGCCGAATACATGGGAGATGGCGTCGCTTCGCACGTCGTCCGGCGCCTGCCTGGCCCAGTCGGCCAGCCAGAATCCCCTGATCGACAGGGTCTTGAAGATCATGTCGGACACCGGGACCGGGATCGGCTCGCCGGACATCAGCCCATAGACCAGCATCGTGCCTCCCGGCGCCAGCGCGCCGGCCGCCGCAGCCCCGACCGCGCCGCCGACCGCCTCGATCGCGCCGTCGGCGCCCCGGCCGCCGGTCAGTTCCAGCACGCGCCCGCGCAGGTCCTCGTCAGCGGTCGAGACGACGGCGTGGGCACCGAGCGCCATCAGCTCGTCGGCCTGGGCCGGCCGGCGGACGGTGCCGATCACTTTGAAGCCGAGACGCCGGGAGAGCTGGATGACGATGCGCCCCAGGGCGGAGCCGGCCGCCGTCACCAGCACCGTGTCGCCCGGCTTGAGCTTCAGCTCCTCCACCGCCATCAGCCAGGCGGTGACCGGGTTGACGAAAGCCTGCGCCGCGACTTGGTCGGGCATGGCGTCCGGGATCGGGAGCAGCGCCGCCGCCTTGACGCAGGCATATTCCTGCCAGGCCGGGCTCCCCAGGGGCATGACCCGGCTGCCGACCGTCAGGCCGGGCCGCTCCGCGACGCCTTCGCCCAGTTCCTCGATCACCCCGACGCCCTCCATCCCGGCGGTCGCCGGCAGCTGCGGCAACTGCCCGTAGAGGCCGCGGACCTGGAGCAGGTCCGCCGGGTTGATCGAGCGCAGCCGGAGGCGCACCAGCGCCTCGCCGGGACCGGGCCGGGGTTTTTCCCGCTCTTCCAGGAACAGGACGTCGGACGGCTCGCCGAAGCGCTCGTACCGAATACTTCGCATAGCCAGGCTTTCTCTGGTTGAGTTGATCCCAATACGTTAACCATCACAGGCGGAGGCGGTTGCGAGTCGCCCCGAAGCACCCCGACCGTTTCCGCAATTTCGGCGAGTCCTTGGGGGAACACAGGGGCATGGCCGGCGTTAATCAGCCGAATGGGCAGGATTGCCCTGTCCGGGCGGACACTGAGGAGCCCCCACCGATGAGCATCAGCCAGCGTGCAGACATCCACAGGATGGCCACGAAGATCGCCTTGTCGTATGCCCGATCCCACAACGAGACGTTCGACGCCTTCCCGCAGCTTTTCCGCACCGCCTACCATGGGTTGCTCTCCTGCACGGAGCCGCCGCAGGACGCCGCCGTCCCGGCGCGGAGAACCGCCGGCCCCGCCAAGCCGGCGGCGCCCGCGCGGACGGCGGCTCCACCCAGACCGGCGCCGGCGCGGGTGACGGCTCCGCCGAAGCCCCAGGCCGCGGCCAAGCCGCAGCGGGCCGGCACCAACGGGACCGGCCGGGGCCGGCCGACATGGACTCCGGCCAACGCGCTCGGCAAGACGGGCACGAGGCGCTGAAAGGAAAATTTTGAACCGCCAAGGGAACGCGCCGTGCCGGCTTAATGTTATCGATGCATAACTTCGGCAATCCTTGGATCAGTGCCGGATGTCCAAAAGTCCTCGGACCGCGGACCCCCGGGCCTCGATCGAAACGACTGCCGTCGTACGGCGAATGACGGTCTGGATCGGCGCCGCCGGACCGTCGTTTCTGCAGTACCCGGCGCCGGGTCCGGACGAAGTGGGGTTCGGGCCGTTTCTCTATCCCAATGCCTCTCGATGTTTAGCCTCGCACTGGCAAGGGCGGTGTTCCCCGAAGGGGACGCCGCCCTCTTTCTTGGGCGCGTTCGTCGGAGCCATGGACGCACCCCGCCGCCGCGCGGCATAGTGGCCGCTGGACAGGTTGGCGGACCGGGCCGGCGCGCAGGCGGGCCGATCCGCGAGGATCAGCGATCAGTCAGGTGATGATGAGCGAAATTCAGCCGAACCGCGCCCTGGACGGCGTGGCCCCGGAAAGAGTCGATTGCGTGGTGATCGGCGCGGGAGTGATCGGGCTGGCGGTGGCCCGCCAGCTGGCGCTGGCCGGCCGGGACGTCGTCCTGTTGGAAGGGTCGGACTGCATCGGCAGCGGCACCAGCTCGCGCAACAGCGAGGTCATCCATGCCGGCCTCTATTATCCCAAGGGCAGCCTGAAGGCGCGGCTGTGCGTCCGGGGCCGCGACGCGCTTTACGCCTATTGCGCCGACCGGGGCGTTCCCCATCGCCGCTGCGGCAAGCTGCTGGTCGCGACCGACGAGAGCCAGCGCGGCAAGCTCTCCGAGATCGACGCCAAGGCCCGGGCCAACGGCGTGACCGATCTGGAATGGCTGGGCGCCGCCGACGTCGCGGCGCTGGAGCCGGCGCTGCACACCGTCGGCGCCCTGCATTCCCCGTCGAGCGGCATCGTGGACACCCACGGGCTGATGCTGGCCTACCAGGGCGAGCTGGAGGACCATGGCGGCATGGTGGCCTTCAACAGCCCGGTCGCCGGCGGGCGGGTCACCGACGACGGCATCATCATCGAGACGGGCGGCCCGGAGCCGTTCCGCCTGATCGCCAACCTGGTGGTCAATTCGGGCGGGCTGTTCGCCCAGGAGATCGCCCGGTCGATCCAGGGCATCCCGGCGGATTCGATCCCGCCGATCCATCTGGCGAAGGGCAATTACTTCTCGCTCGCCCGGCGGGCGCCGTTCAGCCGGCTGATCTATCCGGTGCCGGAACCGGGCGGCCTGGGCGTCCACCTGACGCTCGACCTGGCCGGGCAGGCGCGGTTCGGACCGGATGTCGAATGGATCGACCGGATCAACTACGACGTGGACATCCGCCGCGCCGACAAGTTCTACGGAGCGATCCGCCGCTACTGGCCGGACCTGCCCGACGACGCGCTCCAGCCCGGCTACGCCGGCATCCGGCCGAAGCTGGTCGCGGCCGGGGCGGCCGACGCCGACTTCATGATCCAGGGACCGCGCCAGCACGGCGTGCCCGGCTTGCTCAACCTCTACGGCATCGAATCGCCCGGCATCACCGCCTCGCTCGCCATCGCGGCGGAGGCGGAGGCGGTCCTGCTGGAGCGCGAGACGGCACCCCTCCAGGCCTGAACCGGTCCCTCACGCCGGCGGGGCCTCCCCGCTTCGCCGGGTATCGACCGGAGAAGCGGGGCGGCCGGCGGCGAGCATCGGGGTGAACCGGATGGGCTTCCCGATAGCCGAAAGTTGCTCTTGGGCAACGAGACGCCCTGTGTTACTTCGAACAGGTCAGTCTTGATCAAAAGAAAGTCGCTCGGCAATGAAGGCAATCCGACGAACGTTGATTATTTTCGGCCTTTGCTTCAGTTCTATTCCTGCATATGCCGCAACGCCGGATCGCGCTGTACTTGCCCTTGAAACTTTGGCCCATTCCGGAAGCACGCGGGCCCAGTTCGAACTGGGCCGGCGGTTCGAGAACGGCGTCGGGGTCGCCCTCGATTTCGGCCGGGCGTTCAGCCTGTACTGCCAGGCGGCGGCGAAGGGGCATCCGATCGCGGCGTACCGGCTCGCCCGGCTCTATCTCGCCGGCAAGGGCGCGCCGCGCGACCAGGCCATGGCGGCCGCCTGGATCCGCCGCGCGATCGAGTTGGGCCACATCGATGCCCGCGAGTTGACGCCCCAGGTCGCGGGCGTCAAGCAGGTCCAGGCACCGGGCTGCTATGTCCCCGGCGTCCGCGGCGCCGGCCACCTGCCCGCCCCGGCGAAGATCGAGAAGATGGTCCGGTCGATGGCGCCGGGCTACGGCCTCGACCCCGATTTCGTGCTGGCGATCATGCAGATCGAATCCGGCTACCGGGCCGACGCGGTGTCGCCGCGCAACGCCCAGGGGCTGATGCAGCTGATCCCGGACACGGCGGAGCGCTTCGGCGTCAAGGACCCGTTCGACCCGAAGGAGAACATCCAGGGCGGCATGCGTTACCTGCGCTGGCTGATGGCCTATTTCCGGGGCGACGTGGCGCTGGTCGCCGCCGCCTACAATGCCGGCGAGGGCGCGGTGGAGCGCCACCGCGGCATTCCCCCCTACCGCGAGACCGAGGCCTATGTGAAGCGCCTGAGCGGCGTCTACCCCCGCAAGCGCCATCCCTACGAACCCAGCATCGCCAAGGCGTCCGGCGTCTTCGCCTCGTCCGAGGTGGCCGAGCTGGACTGACCCGGTCCGGCCCGGGATTGGGGCGAAACCAAGGTATTTGACGCGCCCGGCGGATAATCCGCGGGACGGCCCTATGTATCGGATCGTGCCTTCCCGAACCTGGAGCAGATCCGATGCGTGATGGAGCGTCGCCGTGGATGTCCGCCGCGCGCCATGCCGTCCTGGCCGGCGCCCTGTGCCTGGCCGCAGTCCCGGCCGTTGCGGACGTGGGGGCCACAGAGGCGCTCCGGAACGCGGTGACGGAGGACGGCTTGCTGGGCCATCTCCGCTCGTTCCAGCGGATCGCCGAGGAGAACGGCGGCAACCGGGCCGCCGGGCGACCGGGCCACGAGCGCTCCGCCGACCATGTCGCCGCCCTGCTGGAGCAGGCGGGATACACGGTACGCTTCGAGCGGTTCGAATTCCCCTTCTTCGAGGAAACCGCGCCGCCCGTGCTGGCCGCGCCGGGCGTCGCGCTGGAGCGGGACCAGATCCGGACCCTCGCCAATTCCGGCAGCGGCGACGTGACCGCCCGCGTGGTCCCGCCGTCGGGCTCGTCGCTCGCCTGCGAGGCGTCCGACTTCCAGGGCTTCACCCGCGGCGCGATCGCCCTGGTGCGGCGCGGAAACTGCACCTTCCAGACCAAAGTCGGCCATGCCGCGGCGGCCGGGGCCAAGGGCGTCGTGATCTACAACGAGGGCACGGAGGGGCGCACGGGCCCCTTCCGCGGCCAGCTGGGCGATCCGGCGCCGGTCCCAGTGGTCGGCGTCCCGGCGGAGATCGGGGCGCGGCTGCGCGAGGCCCGGCCGGAGATCCGGCTGGCGGTCGATGCCCGCACCGGCATGCGGTCGAGCCGCAACGTCGTGGCGGACGGGCCGGAGGGGACCACCGGCAACACCGTCCTGGTCGGCGCCCACCTGGACGGCGTGCCGGAGGGACCGGGCATCAACGACAACGGCAGCGGCGCCGCGGTCGTGCTGGAGACCGCGTTGCGCATGGCCGAACTGGGCGGCGGCGAGCGGCCGGCCAACCGGGTCAGGTTCGCCTTCTGGGGCGCCGAGGAGGTCGGGCTGGTCGGCTCCCGCCACCATCTGCAATCCCTGCCGGAGGAGGAGCGCGGCAGGCTGGCCGCCGTGCTCAACTTCGACATGCTGGGTTCGCCCAATCCCGGCCGGCTGATCTATGACGGCCCGGCCGTGATCGAGCGGGTGTTCAGGGACTATTTCGCCGCGATCGGGCTGGAGGCAGGATCCACCCCGATGCGCGGAGGATCGGACCACGCGCCCTTCGCCCGGGCGGGCATCCCGACCGGCGGGCTCTATACCGGCGCCGGAGAGATCAAGTCGGAGGAGTCGGCCGCCCGGTTCGGCGGCACCGCCGGACAGCCGTTCGACCCCTGCTACCACCAGGCCTGCGACGACCTGACCAACATAGACGCCGCCGTGCTCCACCAGATGGCCGACGCCGCGGCCCATGCCGTGCTCACGCTGGCCCGCGATCCCGAAGCCGGGAAGGAGCGCGAGCCCTCCTGAGCGGCACAGTTTTCTTGATCGGTTCATCGTAGGTCGGCCTCGGCCGGAGGCCGACGCCGACAGCGTGGCCGGAGCGTTGAGGCAGGGTGTCGGCGTTCGCCCTTGCGGGCGAAGGCCGACCTACGGTTGCGCCGAAACACCAGGGCAGCCGGGCCGGTCAGGACACCCGGCGCGGCATCAGCACGGTGTAGTCGAGGTCGAGCACGACGGACGGGTTGGTCTTCCCGTCCGCCCCGGTGCCGGGGAAGTCGGCGCAGGGCCGGTCCTTGGCGGCGATGGTGCGCAGGCGAAGCACGCCGATGTCGTGGCGGCCGGGCAGCTCGTGCTTCTCCAGCACCTCGCTCCAGGCATAGATGGTGTCGCCGGCGAAGGTCGGGGCGACGTGGCGCCCGCCGTTGATCGCGGCGATGCGGACCGCGTTGGCCAGCCCGTTGAAGCTGAGGGCTCGGGCGATGCTGATGATATGGCCGCCATAGATCAGCCGCCGGCCGAACCGCCCGTCCTTCTCGGTGTGCTGGTTGAAGTGGACGCGCGCGGTGTTCTGGTAGAGGCGGGTCGCCATGGCGTGCTCCGCCTCCTCGATCGTCATGCCGTCGGCATGGTCGATCCGCTCGCCCTCCTCGTAGTCGTCCCACAGGTGCGGGGAGCCCGCCGCGACCGTGTCGTAGACGGCGAAACCGGCGCCGGTCGGCACGATCAGGTCGTGGACCGCGACGGCGTCGGGCAGTTCGGGAACCACCGGATCGGGCGCCGGGGCCGATTCGTCGCGCTTGCGGACCATCACCCAGCGGCAATAGTCCAGCACCATCTCGTCCCGCTGGTTGACCCCGATGGAGCGGACATAGACCGTGCCGGTCTTGCCGTTGGAATTCTCCTTCAGGCCGATCACCTGGGAGACCGAGGACAGGGTGTCGCCGGGATAGACCGGCTCGCCGAAGCGGCAGGCGGCGTAGCCCAGGTTGGCGACGGCGTTCAGCGAGACGTCGGGCACGGTCTTGCCGAACACCACGTGGAACGCCAGCACGTCGTCGATGGTGGCGCCTTCGAACCCGAGGTCCTGGGCGAAGGTGTCCGCCGAATGCAGGGCGAAGCGGGAGCCGGTGAGCGCCACGTAGAGCGCCATGTCGCCTTCGGTCACGGTGCGCGGCGTGGCGTGGACGATCTCCTGGCCCAGGCGGAAATCTTCGAAGTAGTTGCCGGGATTGGTCTTGGTCATGGCCTTGGCTCTCTCCTGACGCGGGAACTGGGATGGGGGTGTCAGGCGGCCGCGGAGTCGCCGTCCATGGCCTCGATCGCCTCGGCCAGCGCCACCAGCCGGCGGGCGTTCTCGACGTGCAGGTTCTCCACCAGCTTGCCGTCCACCAGCACCACGCCCTTCCCCTCGGCAACGGCGGCCTGGAAGGCGTCGATGATGCGGCGGGACCACGCCACCTCCTCGGCGGACGGGCCGAACACCGCGTTGGCGGCGGCCAGCGTCTTGGGGTGGATCAGGGTCTTGCCGTCGAAGCCCAGCTCCAGCCCCTGCCGGCAGCTGGCGGCGAAGCCCTCGTCGTCGTTGAGGTCGAGATAGACGCCGTCCAGGATGGCGAGGTTGTAGGCCCGCGCCGCCAGCAGGCACAGGCCCAGGCTGGTGATCATCGGCAGGCGGTCGCGCGTGTGGGCGGCGTGCAGGTCCTTGGCGAGGTCGGAGGTGCCCATCACCAGCCCGCCCAGGCGGGGCGAGGCGCCGGCGATCTCCTTGACGTTCAGCATCGCCAGCGGGGTCTCCATCATGCACCAGATCTTCTGGTCGGCCGGAGCGCCGGAGGCCACGAGGACCTGCTCCGCCTGACGGACCATATCGGCCGATTCGACCTTGGGCAGCAGCACCGCGTCGGCGCCCGAGGCGGCGGCGAACACCAGGTCCTCGTAGCCCCAGGGGGTGTTGAGCCCGTTGGTCCGGACGATCAGCTCGCGCCTTCCGTAGCCGCCGCCCCGGATCGCGTCGCCGATCTGGGTCCGGGCCTGCGCCTTGGCATCGGGAGCGACCGCGTCCTCCAGGTCGAGGATCAGCCCGTCGGCCTGCAGGGCCTTGCCCTTCTCCATGGCGCGCGGGTTGGACCCCGGCATGTAGAGGACGCTGCGACGGGGGCGGACAGTCATTGCCATGGGTGTTCTCCCGAAGATGCCGGCTTGAGTCGGCCGGGACCTTACAGCGCGGGTGCGGCAAAGGGCAATCGGCGACATGGGCGGAGGTGCAGCACAATGACGCGCCACCTTCAGGTGGCGGATTTTGCGCCCGACCTCCCCCGCAACTTGATATGATATCGTCGTTTCCACCGATGAATCGCCCATCCCCGGGAGGCTCCGTTTCCCCTGGCGGACGGCGGACCGCAATCAGAATGTTCGCTCCCGCAGGCCATACCGCCGAGACCATTAGCGTCCTGCTCGTCGAGGACCAGCCGGGCGACGCCGGCCTCGTCACGCGGGCATTGGGAGGCCGGCGCGGGCAATTCGAGGTGACCTGGGTCGAGACGCTGGCGCACGCGCTGACCCTGCTGGCCGAGATGCGGTATGACGTCGTCCTGCTCGACCTGTCGCTGCCGGACAGCCAAGGCTTCCAGACCATCGGCGCGGTGCGCCACGCCGCCCCAACCCTGCCCCTGATCGTCCTGACCGGGCTGAGCGACAACGACATGGCGCTGGCCGCGGTCGAGGCGGGCGCCCAGGACTTCCTGGTCAAGGGCGAGTTCGAGGAGGCCATGATCGAGCGCGCGGTGCGCCACGCGATCGCGCGCGGCCAGCTGGAGGAGCGGCTGCGCCGGTCGGAGGCGCGGCTGAAAAACATCCTGGACCTCGCCCACGACGCCGTCGTCTCGGTCGATGCCGGCCAGCGCATCGTCCTGTTCAATCCGGCGGCGGAACGGATGTTCGGCTACCGGACCGACGAGATCCTGGGCGAGCCGCTGTCGCGGCTGGTCCCCGAACCGCTGCGCGCCCGGCATTCCGCCCATTTCGGGGAATTCCTGCGCAACGCCGTGACCTCGCAGGTGATGGCCGACCGGCCGGAGGTGGGCGCCCGCCGCCGCGACGGCACCGTATTCCCGGTCGAGATCTCGCTGTCCCGCTCCGAGGGGCCGGAAGGCCCGATCTTCACCGCCATGATCAGGGACATCACCGGCCGCAAGCGGACCGAGGCGGAGCTGGTGCTGCTGGCGACCACCGACCCGCTGACCGGCATCGCCAACCGGCGCCACCTGCTCGACTGCGCCGAGCGCGAGATGGCGCGGCTGGGCCGGTCCGGCACCCCGTTCAGCCTGATCATGGCCGATGTCGACCATTTCAAGCGTATCAACGACACCTATGGGCACGCGGTCGGCGACGAGGCGCTGATGCTGCTGGCGTCGGCCTTCCGCCCGGTGATCCGCGAGAACGACCTGGCCGGCCGCATGGGCGGCGAGGAGTTCGCCATCCTGCTGCCGGAGGCCCGCGAGGACGAGGCCGTGGCCGTGGCGGAGCGGGTCCGCCACCATGTCGCCGGCCTGCGCCTGCCCGCCAGGTCCGCCGAGGGTGCGCCCGGCGCCGGGATCCGCTTCACCGTCAGCCTGGGCGTGGCGGAGGGCCGGCGCGACGACAGCCGGATCGAACAGCCGCTGGCCCGGGCCGACCAGGCGCTCTACGAGGCCAAGGCCGCGGGGCGGAACCGCGTCATGCGGGCTGGTGCGGCGCGCGGGCTTGTGGCACCGTTGGCGCTATCGTGAAATCAACGGTGCCATGAAACAGATCCTCAGCATCCAGTCCCACGTCGCCTTCGGCTATGTCGGCAACCGTGCGGCCGTGTTCCCGCTCCAGCGCCTCGGGTTCGACGCGATGGCGGTCAATACCGTCCAGTTCTCCAACCACACCGGCTACGGGTCCTGGACCGGCCAGGTCTTCACGCCCGAGCACATCGCCGACGTGATCGAAGGCATCGGCCAGCGCGGCGGCCTGGACCGCTGCGGCGCCGTGCTGTCCGGCTACATGGGCGGGGCGGCGCTGGGCCAGGTGATCGTCGAGACGGTCCGCCGGGTCCAGGCCGGCAATCCCCGGGCGGTCTATTGCTGCGACCCGGTGATGGGCGACGTCGGGCGCGGCTTCTTCGTCAGCGAGGACATCCGCAGCTTCATGCGGGAGCACGCGGTCCCGGCCGCCGGGATCATCACCCCCAACCAGTTCGAGCTGGAGTTCCTGACCGGGCGGGAGATCCGCACGATGGAGGACGCGCTGGCCGCGGCGGCGGCGGCCCGCGCGCTGGGGCCGAAGCTGGTGCTGCTGACCAGCCTGACCCGTGCCGAGGCGGCCCCCGACACCATCGAGATGCTGCTGGACACGCCGGACGGCGCCTATGTGGTGGCGACGCCCCGCCTGCCGCTGGACCCGCCGCCCAACGGGGCGGGCGACTGCGTGGCCGCTGTGTTCCTGGCGAAGTACCTGGAGACCGGCGACGCGGCGGCGGCCCTGGGGCATGCCGCGGCGTCGATCTATGCCGTATTCGCCGCGACCCTGAAGGCCGGGACGCGGGAGCTTCAGCTGATCGCCGCCCAGGACGAGCTGGTGCGGCCGGGGCGGCTGTTCGACGTCGCGAAGGTGCGGTAGAGGAAGGGGAAAGGGTTCTTGCCACAGATTACGGCGATGGACAGGGATGATCCGTGGGCGGAACTCTCCAGGGAAGCCTTTCTTTGTCGTGCCGCCATCCGTGGCGAAGATTCTCCCGTTACTTCCGCAGGTAATCCCGGGCCAGCAGCTCTGCGATCTGCACCGCGTTGAGGGCGGCGCCCTTGCGCAGGTTGTCGGCGACGATCCAGAGGTTCAGGCCGTTCTCGACCGAGAAGTCCTCCCGGATGCGCGAGACGAAGACCGGATCGTCTCCGGCGCATTCGACCGGGGTGACGAAGCCCTCGTCGGTGCGGTGGTCGATCACGGTGATGCCGGGAGCTTCGCGCAGCGCCTCGGTCGCCTCATCGGCGCTGATCGGCCGTTCGAACTCGACGTTGACGGCCTCGGCATGGCCGATGAAGACCGGCACGCGCACACAGGTGGCGGTGACGGTGATGCGGGGGTCGAGGATCTTCTTGGTCTCGACCATCATCTTCCACTCCTCCCGGGTGGTGCCGTCCTCCATGAAGCTGTCGATGTGGGGAATGACGTTGAAGGCGATCTGCTTGTCGAACTTGCGCTTCTCGACCGGGTCGTTGACGTAGATGGCGCGGGTCTGGTTGAACAGCTCGTCCATGCCGTCCCTGCCCGCCCCCGACACCGACTGGTACGTGGAGACCACGATGCGCTTGATGCGGGCGAGGTCGTGCAGCGGCTTCAGCGCCACCACCATCTGGATGGTCGAGCAGTTGGGGTTGGCGACGATGTTGCGCTTGGTGTAGCCGGCCAACGCCTCGGGATTGACCTCCGGCACCACCAGGGGCACGTCCGGCTCCATGCGGAAATGGGACGTGTTGTCGATCACGACGCAGCCGGCGCCGGCGGCCTTGGGCGCGTACTGGGCGGACACCTTGCCGCCGGGCGACGAGAGCGCGATGTCCCAGCCCCGGAAGTCGAACTTGGCGAGGTCCTGGACGTCCAGCACGTCCTTCTCGCCGAAGGAGACCTGGGTGCCGATCGACTTCTCCGACGCGAGG
The DNA here is from genome assembly GCF_016765655.2 of Skermanella mucosa. Lineage (NCBI taxonomy): Bacteria > Pseudomonadati > Pseudomonadota > Alphaproteobacteria > Rhodospirillales > Azospirillaceae > Skermanella > Skermanella mucosa. The sequence continues at coordinate 883,297 of NZ_CP086106.1, read as the reverse complement.
GCGGCGACGGCGTCCACCGGGAAATTGCGCTCCGCCAGGGTGGTCAACATCTCGCGCCCGACATTGCCGGTGGCGCCGATGACCGCGACCTTGTAGCCCATGATGCGTTCCTGTTTCTTTTCTGGGTATCGGGCCGGGCGCGCCTTTGGGGACGGCGCCCGTGACTATCCGTCAAGGGTACTTGACTTATGCCCCGCGCCACCCGTTTGCAAGGACGGGGGTGATTCGACATGATGAGTCCCCGGAGGACGCTGCTCCTGGAGGATGGACATGGCGCGCGACTTTTCGACATATCGCGAGTTCTGGCCCCATTACCTGGCCGAGCACAGCCGGCCGGGCACCCGGGCCTTCCACTTCGCCGGCACCGCGCTGGCGCTGGTCCTGCTGGGGGCCGCCGCCGCGACCGGCAAAGGCTGGCTGGTCCTGGCGGCCGTCGTCTCCGGCTATGCCTTCGCCTGGATCAGCCACATGGCGATCGAGCGGAACCGGCCGGCGACGTTCACCTATCCGCTCTGGTCTTTGGTCAGCGATTTCCGCATGTTCTACCTGTTCGTGACGGGGCGGCTGGATGCCGAGCTGCGCCGTCATGCGGATCAGCACTCCAGACGGGAGCCGGCGTGAGCACCAATCTCTTGCGCGACACGATCGCCCTGGCGATCAAGGACGCGGACAAGTCGTTCTTCAACGAGGACTATGTGAAGCAGGCGACGGCGGTGATCATCGCGCTGCGCAAGGCCGGGTTCGAGATCGTCCCGACCAAGGCGTCGGACGGGCTGGTCGATTTCGCCTGCGACAACCTGCCGTTCGGCCGGCTGAAGCAGCAGGACTTCATCAAGGAACTGTACGTGCTGCTGGTGGAGAACAGCCGGAAATTCCCGTGAGGCCCCCCGGGGGTTTGGCCGCATGTGTCAGCATTCGTCATCATGGGGACGCGACGCGGAGTGACGGCGCCGGGCTCGGCAGGGGATGCGGGCATGGCCGGAGGTCTCGCGGAGAGGGGGAATTTTTAGGTATATTATCCTTCCTCGGTTAAGAATTGCTTTCGTGCCCGCGCCGGCCATGCCACCGCCAGCAGCACCGGCCGGCTGCGGGGGAGGCATGGTCCGCTTCCAGGGCCAGCGGCACCGCGGCGGCGAGGATGTGGTCGGCCACCCCCGGGGGCGAGCGGGCGTCGAGGGGGAGCCTTCCCGTCGCCGCCTGCCGCGACCGCGCCGCCCGGCGCGCGAGGCCGGCAAGGGCGCGGAGTTGCGGCGGGTCGGGCCAGCGGGTGCCCCGGAAGTCCCAGGGCAGGCCGAGGATGCCGGCGGCGACCGGGAAGATCTCCAGGCAGACCGGCGGGCGCATGCCCTCGCGGTGGAGGACGAGGGCCATGCGCAGGCAGATGCCGTCGTACAGGTCGTCCCGCAGTTCCGACCAGCGGGGCGGGCGCTGCTCGTGCCAGTTCTGCCTCCGCCGCCACAGGGTCAGCAGATCGTCCAGGCCGGGATTGCCGGTCAGCCGGAGATACCCAGGATAGCGGTAGGCGGGCGGAGGTGCCGGCGTGGGGATGGGCGTCACTGGACGCGGGCGGACGGGTCGCCGCCGGCCGCGAGCATCGCTCGGAAAACCGCGCGCACGCGGCCGGCGTCGAGGCCGGAGACGGCCATTCCGGCGGCCACCATGGCGGAGGTCGGTTCCGCCTCGGTCATGATCACGCCGCAGTCCTTCAGCAGGGTGACGATTCCCAGGGCCTCGTCGAGGGCATGGGACGACGTTCGCCCCCGGCGGCGGGGCCGGGTCGTCGGTATCGGTCATGTGGCAATCACCTTCGCGGTCGGACGGGTCGAAGCCGGGGCGTTCGTGGTGATCGACTATCCGGAGGAGAGCCGGGCGGCGGTCCGGTCCCTGCTGAAGGCATCCGGCTCGCTGGAGCGGACGGCCTGCCCGATCCGGCTGCTGCCGGTCTCCCGCCATCCGCTGGAATGGTGGTCGGATGAGTTGATCGCGGCGGGGACCAGCGAGTTGTGCGACGGGCAGGAGGTCGCGGTCGGTCCGCTCGACGCCGGCCAGACCTGCGCGCTGGTGCGGGACGCGGTCGCACGGCTGAGCGGGCATTTCGGCAGGGCTGAGCCGGTGGCGGTGCCGGACGAGGCGGCCGCCGCCGCCTGGCATGGGCGCGATCCCGCCCGGCACGGATTGCCGCTGTTCGCGGCGGCGGCGGCGGTGCATGCCGTGCTTGACCGGGCGCCGACCTTCGAACTTGCGGGCGCGGAGATCGTCAGGGCGCTGGTGAGGCGCGAGCAACGGAGGCTGGACCGGGGGGAGACTTCGGAGCAGGCGACCTTTCGGCTGGCTCCGCTCGCGGCGGCGATCTGCCGTGCTCTTCTGAACGTGGCGACCCTTGGAGAAGAAGAGCGGGCCACACTTCTAAACAACCTGTCCAACTTTCTCGGTGAGGCCGGCGACGACAGAGCGGCGCTCGACGTCATCCGCGAAGCCGTCGAAATACGGCGACGGCTGACCGGGGCGTTGCCCGCACGGTTCGCGCGAGATCTGGCGCAAAGCCTTTACAATCTGGCCGACTGTCTTGAACGGACAGGTGATCCGGCGGGAGCGGAGGCGGCTAAGCGGGAAGCAGACGGGATCATGGGCAGGCGCGGATAGGTACCGAGCGTCGGCGTTGGCGAGGGAACCCGGGGGTCAGACCACCATTTCCCAATCGCTTTTCCGAGTGCCGAAGTTCCGGGGAAATGGTGGTCTGACCCCCGGGTTCCCGGCTCCGGCAGGCGGAGTGGGTGGCGATGTCAGGACGGTTGCAGGTTCAGGATCGCGTCGAGATCGGCGGTGGTCAGATTGTCGGCGCCGATGATGGCCTTGAGCCAGCGGTCGCGGTCTTCGTTCGATCCCGCGAGTATGCGGTCCGGCACGTGGTCGGGAACCGACCCGCAGCAACATTCGATCAAATGGAGCAGGGACTTTGTCTGGCGCTTGGCATAGCCCACCGCGAAGCCCTTGGCATAGCCTCTGTTAAAGCCCTCGGCATGGCCCACCGCGAAGCCCTTGGCGAACGCCTCGTCGTATAGCGGGTATTCTTCGAGAGTGAACTCCACCGCCATCGCATCGGTCTCCCATCATGGACAAGTCGGAGGCTGGTGTCGAAGTTCGCCCTGCGGGCGAAGTCCGACCTACGAGGATGGGGCGCTCTGCCGATCAGGGAGATCGTCTGCCAGGAAACAGCATGTCAGTTCGTCCGCAGGTCGAGAATAGAATCGAGTTCGGCGGCGGTCAGGTTCCCGCTGTCGCCGATGGCGTCGAACCAACGGTCAAAATCTTCGGCCGAACCGTTGCGGACGCGCTCGGCCACATTGTCGGGAACCGTTCCGACACGGCGCTCGATAAGGCGCAGCAGTCTTTTCACATCCCCCTTGGCCATGCCCTTCGCGAACGCCTCGTCATAGAGCGGGTATTCTTCGAGCGTGAACTGCACTGCCATCTCATCGGTCTCCCATCAAGGACAAGTCGGAGGCTGGAGTCGGAGTTCGCCCTGCGGGCGAAGTCCGACCTACGGTGATGGGGCGCTCTGCCGATCAGGGCGGTGGTTGTCCAGGAAGCGGCATGTCAGTTTGGACGCAGATCGAGGATCGAATCGAGTTCGGCGGCGGTCAGCTTCCGGCTATCGTCGACGGCGTCGAACCAGCGGTCGAGATCATCGGCAGATCCCTGGCGGACGCGCTCAGCCACATGGCCGGGAACCGATCCGATGCGGCGCTCGATAAGGCGCAGCAGGCTTTTCACCTGTCCCTTCGCGAACGCCTCGTCGTACAGCGGGTATTCTTCGAGCGTGAACTGCACTGCCATGTTCCTGACCTCCTCCACTACGACCGGGGCGGCTTTCCGCAGTTTCGACAGGGTCAGCAGCCGGTTGGCCGCGTCGTTCCGGTCCCGCCTGCCGAGTGTCGCGAGCCGCTTCAGGATCGCGCGCACGCGCTCTCGAATATCGTCGCATTTGCACAGGATTGCCAGTACCGCGTCGTCGGGCGATGGGCTGTCGAGCAGCGGGCCGGCGTCGAAGTCGGCGATGTAGCGGACTTCGAAGCGGAAGTTCAGGTTGGGATGGAAGATGCCGGCGGGCTCGTCGGCCCGGCGCTCGCCGAGGCGCAGCACGAGCTGGGTGACCGGCGCGTTGCCGTAGCGTTCGGAGGTCAGGCCGTAATACTCGTACATCCGCCAGACGATGTCCGGGGAAGTGCCTGATTCCAGTTCCAGGTGGAAGACGCCGCCGCCGGCCAGCTCGGCCACCATGTCGGGGCGGCGCAGGCGGATGCTGGCGAACTCGGTGGGGACGAAGCGCTCGACGTCGGCGCCGGTCAGCAGGCGCAGCAGGGCCGGGGTGCCGGTCCAGACCAGCGCCTTGATCGTCGCATCGTAATCGTGCCCCACGAACCGCCCCTTGCATGCCTCCACATGCATTTCATGACGGTTCTACGCGCGATGGTCGATGCGGCGCGCTGACGCGAGGCGTAGCGGGATCGGGAAGCGCGGGCCGGGGGCGGCCCGCGCTTCGGACCGGTTCAGGAGGCGATCTTGTCCAGCACGCGGACGATCGAGTCGCCCATCACCGACGTGGAGCAGCGGGCCATGCCCGGCGCCATGATGTCGGAGGTGCGGGTGCCGCCGTTCAGCACGGTCTGGACCGCCTTCTCGATCAGGTCGGCGTCCTCGTTCATGTCGAACGAGTAGCGCAGCATCATGGCGAAGCTGAGCAGCGTCGCGATCGGGTTGGCGAGGTCGCGGCCGGCGATGTCCGGGGCGGAGCCGTGGACCGGCTCGTACAGGGCGCGGCGGCGGCCGGTGTCGTCGGGGGCACCCAGCGAGGCGGACGGCAGCATGCCGAGCGAGCCGGTCATCATCGCCGCCTCGTCCGACAGCATGTCGCCGAACAGGTTGTCGGTGACGATGACGTCGAACTGCTTGGGGTTCTTGATCAGCTGCATGGCGCAGTTGTCGGCGTACATGTGCGACAGCTCGACGTCGGAGTACTCGGCCTTGTGCAGGGCGGTCACCTCCTGGCGCCACAGCAGGCCGGATTCCATCACGTTGGCCTTCTCGACCGAGCAGACCTTGTTCTGACGCTTGCGCGCCAACTCGAAGGCGACGCGGGCGACGCGGTGGATCTCCGACGTGGTGTAGACCTGGGTGTTGACGCCGCGGCGCTGGCCATCGGGCAGTTCCTCGATCCCGCGCGGCTCGCCGAAATAGACGCCGCCGGTCAGCTCGCGGACGATCATCAGGTCCAGGCCGCGGACGATGTCCGGCTTGAGGGTCGAGGCGTCCACCAGGGCGTCGAACACGATCGCCGGGCGCAGGTTGGCGAACAGGCCCAGCTCCTTGCGCAGGCGCAGCAGGCCGGCCTCGGGGCGCTTGTCGAAGCCGATATTGTCCCACTTGGGGCCGCCGACGGCGCCCAGCAGCACGGCGTCGACGCCCATGGCGTCGGCCATCGTCTCGTCGGAAATGGGAACGCCGTAGTGGTCGATGGCGATGCCGCCGACCAGGCCTTCCTGAACGTCGAACGTCACACGCCTCTTGCGATCCATCCAGTCGATCACACGCCGCACCTGGCGCATCACTTCCGGGCCGATACCATCACCGGGCAGTATCAGCAGCTTCTTGTTGGCGGACATCGCGTGTTCACTCCATGGATTATGTGCTGGGGAGCTTTGTAGTGCGCCGGGGCGCTCCTGAAAAGCTCCCCTGATGCGCTATGCCCACAGCCAGGGTTGCGTGCCGCGCTGCGATGTCTCGTAAGTGTCGATCGAGCCGGCGTGCTCCAGCGTCAGCCCGATGTCGTCCAGGCCGTTCAACAGGCAGTGCTTTCGGAAGGCATCGACCTCGAAGCCGATCTTGCCGCCGTCGGGGCCGGTGATCTCCTGCTTCTCCAGGTCCACCGTGACGACGGCGTTGGAGCCGCGCTCGGCGTCGTCCATCAGCAGGTCCACCTGCTCCTGCGGCAGGACGATCGGCAGGATGCCGTTCTTGAAGCAGTTATTGTAGAAGATGTCCGCGAAGCTGGGTGCGATGACGCAGCGGATGCCGAAATCGGCCAGCGCCCAGGGGGCATGCTCGCGCGAGGAGCCGCAGCCGAAATTGTCGCCGGCGACCAGGATCTTCGCCTGGCGGTAGGCCGGCTTGTTCAGCACGAAGTCGGGCTTCTCCGCCCCTTCCGGGGTGTAGCGCATCTCGTCGAACAGGTGCTTGCCCAGGCCGGTCCGCTTGATCGTCTTGAGGAACTGCTTGGGGATCAGCATGTCGGTATCGACGTTGATGATCGGCAAGGGGGCCGCGACCCCGGTCAGCGTGGTGAATTTTTCCATGATGCGGGACGCTCCTCAGGCGAGTTCGCGGATGTCGGTCAGGTGGCCGGTCACCGCCGCCGCCACGGCCATCGCCGGGCTGACCAGGTGGGTACGGCCGCCGCGGCCCTGCCGACCCTCGAAGTTGCGGTTCGAGGTGGAGGCGCAGCGCTCGCCGGGGTTGAGCTTGTCGGCGTTCATGGCGAGGCACATGGAGCAGCCGGGCTCGCGCCAGTCGAAGCCGGCCTCCTTGAAGATCACGTCCAGGCCCTCTTCCTCCGCCTGCTCCTTCACGAGGCCGGAGCCGGGGACGATCATGGCGTAGACGCCGTCGGCGACCTTGCGGCCCCGGGCGACCGTGGCCGCGGCGCGCAGGTCCTCGATCCGGCCGTTGGTGCAGGAGCCGATGAAGACCTTGTCCACCTTGACCTGGTTGAGCGGCGTGCCGGGGGTCAGGCCCATGTAGTCCAGCGCCCGCTCGATCGCGGCGCGCTTCGCCTTGTCGGCGATGTCGGCCGGGTTGGGCACGGAACCGGTGATCGGCAGCACGTCCTGCGGGCTGGTGCCCCAGGTGACCTGCGGCACGATGTCCTCCGCCTTCAGCACCACCTCCTTGTCATAGACCGCGCCGTCGTCGCTGGGCAGCGTGCGCCAGTAGGCGACGGCCTGCTCCCAGGCGCCGGCCTTGGGGGCGTGGGGGCGGCCCTTCAGGTAGTCGAAGGTGGTGTCGTCCGGGGCGATCAGGCCGGCGCGGGCGCCCGCCTCGATCGACATGTTGCAGACGGTCATGCGGCCTTCCATGGACAGGTCGCGGATCGCCTTGCCGGCGTATTCGATGACGTGGCCGGTGCCGCCGGCGGTGCCGATCACGCCGATCACGGCCAGGATCAGGTCCTTGGCGGTGACGCCGAGGGCCAAGTCGCCGTCCACCGTGATGCGCATGTTCTTGGCCGGGCGCTGCTGGAGCGTCTGGGTCGCCAGCACGTGCTCGACCTCGGACGTGCCGATGCCGAAGGCCAGCGCGCCGAACGCGCCGTGGGTCGCGGTGTGGCTGTCGCCGCACACGATGGTCATGCCCGGCTGGGTCAGTCCCTGCTCCGGCCCGATGATGTGGACGATGCCCTGGCGGATGTCGTCCATGGCGTAATAAGGCACGCCGAAGTCGCGGGCATTCATCTCCAGCGTCTCGACCTGGATGCGACTCTCCTCGTCGGCGATGCCCTCGCTGCGGTCGCTGGTCGGCACGTTATGGTCGGCGACGGCCAGCGTCGCTTCCGGCCGGCGCACCTTGCGCCCGGCAAGTCGCAGTCCCTCGAAAGCCTGCGGGCTGGTCACTTCGTGCACCAGGTGACGGTCGATATAGAGGACGCAGGTGCCGTCCTCCTGGCGGTGGACGACGTGGCTGTCCCAGATCTTGTCGAAGAGAGTGCGCGGCTTGGCCATTTCTTTAATTCTCTGATTCACGTTCCATCGGGGGACCCGAACTGCCCGGCCCGGGGGCCGGACTCGCCTCTGGGCGTCAACATAGCCCCTGCCCCTTCGCGTCTCAAGGGACTAGACTTTAATGCAATACAGCCAGCGCATTTCGGAGCATCCGATGCGCGGCGCCCCCGGAAAAAGGAAATTTCATGTCGAAACGCGTCTCCGACCTCGCCGTGATCGGGGAGACCCCGTCCGAGGAGTACGTCATCCGCCCGGACGAGGAGCGCATCCTCGCGGGATCTCCCGACCAGGTGGCGTGGAACCATTTCACCGATGCAACCGGTCAGTTCTCGGCCGGCGTCTGGGAGGGCGCCCCCGGCGTGTGGCGGGTGAACTTCACCGAGAACGAGTTCTGCCACCTGCTGGCGGGCGTGGTCGTGGTGCGCGACGAGGCGGGCGGCGAGCGGACCTTCAAGGCGGGGGACGCCTTCGTGATGCCGGCGGGGTTCGTGGGGACGTGGGAGGTGGTGGAGCGGGCGCGGAAGCTTTATGCAAGCTTCGAGGCGGTGGAATAGCCGAAGGGAGCGCCGGGGCGGCCTTCAGCATCCCAGGGCCGGATCGTTGTACCGGGTGTCGAGGACTTCGCCGACACGGCTGTGATGTGCGATCCAATCCCTGGTCGCCGGGCAGATCCAGCCCGTGACTTCGAGGATGGACTCGTAATCCCTGGCCAAATGCCGGCTGAAGATCGGTTCATGGTGCGCGATCCGGTTACGGAATACCCTGAGATAATCCAGGGGCGCATGCGCCGCCTTGCGGCTGATCCTCTTGTGAGGAAATGCCTTGAACAGCGCCGGCCGCCAGAGCGTCATTTCATAATTGGCCCGTCCGGAAAAGGGACTCTGCCCGCCCGGTCCCAGCAACGCGATCCAGAAGCCGAACGAGAGCGCGGACACGATCTGGGGCGGAGTGTCGTCGTACCTGTCCCGCAGCAGTTCGCCCCGGGTCGCGGCGAGCTTCGCAAGGGTCTTGGTGTCCAGCCCGCATAGGGGATTCTCGTACCAGAGGAGGCCGAACTTCGCCGTGAGCTCACGATGCATCGCATTCCGCAATGCGATTTCGAGTCCTTGGAGGGGTTCATAGAAGGCGGCGCTGACAGTCGCATTCCACGCGTACAATCGGATCGCACGTTCCCGATCGCCGTCCATCCTGGAAAGATATGTCCTCATGCGCTCGGGCGATAGAGAAGCCGTAAGGGCGGCAAGCCTCTCCTCGGTATAGGTGAAAGGCTTCTTGACGGAGTCGGGTCCAGTAGACATTATCGTTTGGTACGCCCTGGACCCGCCTCTGCCTTCGGCATGCGCCCAGGGCGCAGCTTTTTCTGGGTACTCCCAGCACTCCCCCGGCTCATCGCCATTCCAAGGTCCTCTCCGCAAGATCGGTCGGCATCCTACCGCGATGTTCGGAACGGTGGGGTAAGGCATCTTGTCCAGCTTCGTAGAAGCAGCAGCCGATCCCATCTAGCAATCGGTGGCGCCGAGACCCGCCCAAGGGGAACCGGCGCCGGTCGAAGACTGCATCAGGGAGGGCACGAGCGATGCTGATGATGGGGCGCCGCGGATTTCTTGCGGGTGCGGGGGCTGTCTCGATGGTCACTCTGGCGGGCGGAGCGGTGGGCCGGGCGTGGGCCCAGGCGCCGGCGGGGCCGTTCAAGCTGGAGCCGCTGGGCTATGCGCCGTCGGCGCTGGAGCCGCACATCGATGCGAAGACCATGGAGATCCACCATGGGCGCCATCACGCGGCCTATGTCAACAACCTGAACAATGCGGTGAAGGACCATTCCAGGGTCGCGGAGATGCCGCTCCAGAACATCCTGGCGAAGCTGGGTGAGATGCCCGAGGCGGTGCGGACGGCGATCCGGAACAATGGCGGCGGGCACGCCAACCACACCATGTTCTGGCAGATCATGGGGCCGGGCGGCGGTGCCCCGGCGGGCGAGCTGAAGGCCGCGATCGACCGCGACCTGGGCGGACTGGAATCCATGAAGGAGCTGTTCAACGGCGCCGGGGCGCGGGTGTTCGGGTCCGGCTGGGTGTTCGTGACGGTGGACCGCCAGGGCAAGCTGGCGCTGGACAGCAGGCCGAACCAGGACACGCCTCTGATGGACGGCAAGCGCGTGCTGATGGGCAACGACGTGTGGGAGCACGCCTATTACCTGACCTACCAGAACCGCCGGGCCGACTACCTGAAGGCTTGGTGGAACACGGTGAACTGGGACAAGGTGGGCGAGCGATATGCCGCCGCCAAGGCGGGGTCGCTGACGGTCTGAGGCGTCCGCCGTCTTCGTTTCCGGGGAGGGGCGGCGTCACGCCGCCCATGGTGCGCGGGACGCGCACCCTCCGGATGTCAGGGCGAGGCCTTGGCGTGCGCGTCCAGGAACTTGCGGCAGGCGTCGAAGTCGGTGCTTACCTCCGGGGGCAGCGGGACGCCCTTGCGGGTGGCGAGGCTGTTGGCGAAGGCCAGCATCTTCTCGGTCGGCGGATTGCCGGACGGCTTGGGCGCAGCCTTGCGCGGCGTGGCGGCCCGGCGGCGCTTCGGTGCCGCAGGAGCCTCGCCGTCCGCGGGCGCCGAGATTTTGCGCTTGCGCGCGGTTCCGGGTGCGGCGGCGCGGCGCCTGGACGGGGTCTTGGCGACGGGAGGGGCCGGGGCGCCCAGGTCCAGGGCGGTGCCCCGGCGGGACCGGAGGGCGCCGATCAGGCGTTCGGCCTCGGTCGCGATGCCGTCGATGACGTGGCGGAACTCGGCCCGGCCGGTCACGATCTCGTCCAGCCGCATCTCCCAGACGGCGGTCGTGCCGGGATCGACCAGCACGGGCGCGGAGGTCCGGAGCAACTCGAACAGGTGGAGGCCGGCCGGCGTCGGCACCACCAGCTTGCCGTCGGTCGCAAGCATGTTCTGCCGCTTCAGCCCCTTGATCACCTCGGCGCGGGTCGCCGGCGTGCCGATGCCCTTGGCCTCCTTCAGCCGGTCGCGGAGCGCCGGGTCCTCGACGAAGCGCCAGGCGTTCTGCATGGCGTCGATCAGGGTGCCCTCGTTATAGCGGGGCGGTGGCTGGGTGCGCTTGGCCTCCACCTTGGCGTCGGACAGGGTGGCGGGGTCGCCGTCGTTGACGGGGGGAAGGGTCTGCTCGTTCTCGGGCTCGGCGGGGGCGCCCGGCTCGGTGCCGCCGAAGACCTGCTTCCAGCCCAGCCGGATCGGCACGCGGCCGATGGTGCGAAAGTCCACCGGCTTTCCCTGGGGCACCGACCCCGGCACGGGCACCGGCATGGTGATGGTGGTCTGGCGGTACTCGTAGTCCGGCATGACGATCGCCAGGTAGGAGCGGCAGATCAGCGCGAACAGGCGCTTCTCGTCGTCGCTCAGCCGGGCCAGCCGGGGCTCCAGGTCATTCAGGACGTTGACGTTGGGGACGATCGCGTGGTGCGACACGCCTTCCAGCGACTTGTCGTGGAAATGGCCGGACTTGCCCTTGCGGATCACCGGGCGGGAGATGTCCAGGTGGGCGAAGCCCCGTAATGCCGTGAGCGCGCCGACGATCGCCGGCACGTCGGCGATCTGGTTCTCCGACAGGTAGCGGGCCTCGGCGCGCGGATAGGTTATCAGCTTCTTGCCGTCGCCGTCGTACAGTTCCTGGGCCACCGCCAGGGTCTTGTCGGCATTCCAGCCCCAGCGCTGGCCGCAGGTCTTCTGGAGCGCGGGCAGGTCGAACAGGCGGGGGGGACCCTGCCGCTTCTCCTCCACCGTCACCGCCAGGGGTCCCCGGCAGCCTTCGGCCGCGGCGGCGATCGCCTCCGCCCGGGCGCGGTCCTTGATCCGGTCCTTGGGCGGCGGGGCGTGGCGCATCAGGAAGGTGCCGGCCTCCACGGTCGCGGTGGCCGTGACCTCGAAATAATCCTCCGGCTTGAAGTTCAGGATCTCCAGCTCGCGCAGGCAGACGATCGCCAGGGTCGGCGTCTTGACCCGGCCGATGCCGATGACGCCCTTGACGCCCGGCGCCAGCAGGGTCGTGGTCGCGGTGCGGGTCAGGGACAGGTTGAAGATCTGGTCAGCCTGCTGGCGCGCGACCGCCGCCTCGTAGACGGGGCGCAGCTCGGCGTTGGGCTTCAGCCGGTCGAAGGCGTCGCGGATCGTCTTGGGGTCCTGCGCGGTGAAGATGGCGCGCAGCACCGGCCCGCGGAACCCGACATGCTCCAGGATCTCCTGCCCGATCAGCTGGCCCTCGCGGTCGCAGTCGGTCGCCAGGATCACCCGGTCGCACGCCTTGAGCGCCGACGCGATGGCCTGGAACTTGGCCGGCTTGTTGCCGTTCGGGTCGGGCCGAGTCGGGTACAGCCCGTCGGGCTTGAGCAGGGCCGAGGACCAGCGCTTCCAGGCGGGGTTGACCTCGTCCGGCTCGGCCAAGCGCAGCAGGTGCCCCTCCGCCGGCAGGATGCGGCCGAACCGGTCGCCCAGCGCGGCGCGCAGGTCTTTGGCCTGACTGGATTTTTCCGTGATGATGACGGTCGCCATGGGAAGCATGCCGGGCTGTGATGACGGGCCGATACTAAGGCGCGCGCGCAAACAAATCAAGAACATCGGCAGGCGGTTGCAGCCAACTCCCGATGCGCTACACGTTATAGACGTGTTTCTATCTGTTTTTAGTATTTATTTATGGTTCAAGAGAATTGTTACAATCTTTCGGTTGTCAATCTTCTGGAGATGGGCCGTGACGGATACATCGGTCAACAAACTGGGCCAGCTGGCGGCGGCGAACGGCTCGCCCGAAGCCGAATGGGGCGAAGTCACCCTGACACAGCGGATCGCCCTGGAATGCGACGCCATGGCCCGGCACGCGCTGGGCACCGGGACCGCGATATCGGAGCCGCTGATGCAGTCGCTGGACCTGGTCGAGACGGCGGTGAATTCCGGAGGGGTGCCGCTCGCGACGCTCGGGGCGATCCACACCCAGCTGGCCAAGGTGGTGGCGCCGGCGTCGCCCCGGACGATCTACCTGCTCCAGATCGACCGGGCGCGCAACGGCTGGACATCCTGCCTGGGACCGCTGCCGGCGATCCGGCGGCTGGTGGTCGGCGCCATTCTGTTCACCCTGCTGTTCGTGCTGACCAGCCTGTCGGACTCGGTCAATCTCACCAACCTCGCGTCCGACATCTATTCCATGAGCGGGATGGAAAGCCTCCTGGTGCTGCTCTTCCTGATGAGCGCCGCGGCGATGGGCGGGTGCTTCCACGCCCTGTTCGTCGCACACAACTATATCGGGGCCGGCACCTACGACCCGCATTTCGAATCCTCCTACTGGATCCGGATCGGGCTGGGCGTGATCGCCGGGCTCGTCCTGTCGCAGATGATCCCGATCGGGCCGGAGATCGACCAGGCGACCGGGACGGTCACCTCGACCTCGGCGGCGGCCACCTTCAGCAAGCCGCTGCTGGCGCTGCTCGGCGGATTCTCGGCGACGCTGGTCTATACGATCCTGCAGCGGCTGGTGGACACCGTCGAATCCCTGTTCAAGCAGAAGACGGACGCGCCGGCGGCCCCCACCCAGAGCCCGGCCCCAGCGGCTTCGGACTTCGTGCCGGTTCTTGCTCCGGCCACCGCTCCGGCTCCCGCGCCTGCTCCCGCCCCGGCCCCCTCCTCCGCTCCCGCGGCGGCGGACGCTCAGGCCTCGGCGGAGGGTACCCCGGGCACCCTGGCGGGCAGCGCCGCGGCGGTAGCGGCGGTCGCCGCCGCGACGACGGCCGCGGCGGCCGCCATGGCCCCCGCCGCCGCGGAGCCGGAGACTGCCCCGCCGGCGGACGCTCCGCAGCCGACGGACGCTCCGGATGCTCCGGACGCGGAGCGGAAAACGGCGTGACGGGAAGCGCCGGACGTCAGGAGAGCAGGCGGGGCGCCTGGATCTCCTCGGCCCGGTAGCCCTGGGCGTAGAGCAGCGCGGTCAGGTCGGAACGTTCCACCCGCGCCCGCGCCTGGGCCGCCACCGCCGGCTTGGCGTGGAACGCGACGCCCAGCCCGGCGGCCTGGAGCATCGGCAGGTCGTTGGCGCCGTCGCCCACCGCGATGGACTCGCGGATCGGGATCCGCCGGGCGCCGGCGACCCGGATCAGGGCCGCCACCTTGGCATCCTTGTCCAGGATCGGCTCGACCGCCCGGCCGCTCAGCCTTCCGTCGGCGATCTCGAAATCGTTGGCCTGGTCCTCGTCGAACCCGACCGTGGCGCGCACCCGCTCGGTGAAGTACTTGAAGCCGCCGGACACCAGGGTACAGTAGGCGCCGTTCGCCTTCATGGTCGCGACCAGCGCCAGCGCGCCCGGCATCAGCTCGACCCGGCCGTAGACCTGCTCCAGCGCCTCGACCGGCAGGTCCTTGAGGAGCGCCACCCGCTCGCGCAGCGCGTCCTTGAAGTCGATCTCGCCGTTCATCGCGCGCCAGGTGATCCCGGCGATCAGGTCCTTGAGCCCGACCAGCTCGGCCAGTTCGTCCAGCATCTCCTGCCGGATGATGGTGGATTCCATGTCGGCCACCAGCAGCCGCTTGCGGCGTCCCTCGGCCGGCTGGGTGATCAGGTCCACCGGGCGCCCGGGCAAGGCGGTGTGCAGCGCCGCGTCGGCCTGGTCGCAGTTGAGCCCGTCGAACGGGATGTCGCAGGCGACGCCGGGGGCGAGCCAGTCCGGAGCGCCGGTTTCGGCGCCCAGGTCCTTCAGGGCGGCGCGCGCGGCGCCGACCGTGCTATCGTCCAGGTCGGCGGCGGCGGGATCGGCGATCAGGGTCAGCACATTGTTCATGGAAGCATCCGCGGGCGAGGGTCGGCCGCCTTTATGAAATGTCTCACCAAGCGTTGTCCATGCCAGATAAACCCGTAATCGTCGTCGGCGGACCTACCGCCAGCGGCAAATCCGCGCTGGCGCTCGATCTGGCCGAGGAATTCGGCGGCACCGTCATCAATGCCGACAGCATGCAGATCTACGCCGAGCTGCCGGTCCTGACCGCCCGGCCGACCACGGAGGACGAGGCGCGGGCGCCGCACCGGCTCTACGGCGCGCTGCCGGCGTCGGAGCGCTGCTCGGCGGCGCGCTGGCAGGCGCTGGCCCTGGCGGAGATCGCCGAGGCCCACGCGGCCGGACGGCTGCCGATCGTGGTCGGCGGCACCGGCCTCTATATCCGGGCGCTGATGGAGGGGCTGGCCGACATCCCGCCGATCCCCGAGGCGGTCCGCGCCTCCGTGCGGGAGCGGCGGGAGGCGTTGGGCGCCGCCGGGCTGCACGCGCTGCTGGCCGAACGCGACCCTGCCACGGCGGCCCGCCTGAAGCCGGGCGACGGCCAGCGCCTGGGCCGCGCGCTGGAGGTGCTGGAGGCGACCGGCCGGTCGATCACCGACTGGCAGTCGGACCCGGTGGCCGGCCCGCCGCCCGGCCTGCGCTTCGTGCCGTTCGTGGTCGATCCGCCGCGCGATGCGCTGTACGCCGCCTGCGACCGGCGCTTCGACGCCATGATGGCGCGCGGCGCGCTGGACGAGGTCCGGGCCTTGCTGGAGCTGGACCTCTCCCCCGGCCTGCCGGCCCTGAAGGCGCTGGGCGTGCCCGAGCTTTCGGCCTATCTGCGCGGCGAGGCCGGGCTGGAGGAGGCCGTCGCCGCGGCGAAGACCTCGACCCGGCGCTACGCCAAACGGCAGGGCACCTGGTTCCGCCACCAGCTCGGCCCGGCGCATGGCAGCCATGTGAGCAACGCGCAAGATTCGGAAAGCATGCAACAAACCGTTCGCAACATAATTCGCAAAATGGGTTGACCCTGGAAAATGTTTTGATTAGGTTGCGGCTTCCCGGCCCTCGGCACAGCCCCGGGCCGAAGTACCAACTTGCTGAAATTCCTGAGAAACAGCGGGATTTTCATAGACGGAGACGAGGCATCCGCGGTACGCGCGGGTGCGCTACACACGAAGGTAGTCAAAGATGTCCGAGAACAAGCTGACCGGTGCGGAGATCGTCATCAAGTCCCTGAAGGACCAGGGCGTAGACGTCATTTTCGGCTATCCCGGCGGCGCGGTACTTCCGATCTATGACGCCCTGTTCAAGCAGAACGACCTGCGCCACATCCTGGTGCGTCACGAACAGGCGGCTGTCCATGCGGCGGAAGGTTATGCGCGCTCGACCGGCAAGGTCGGCGTCGTTCTCGTAACGTCCGGCCCCGGCGCCACCAACGCGGTCACCGGGCTGACCGACGCGCTGATGGACAGCATCCCGATCGTGTGCCTGAGCGGCCAGGTGCCGACGCACCTGATCGGCAACGACGCCTTCCAGGAAGCCGACACGACCGGCATCACCCGACCCTGCACCAAGCACAACTACCTGGTGAAGGACGTCGCCAACCTGGCGCGGACCATGCACGAGGCCTTCTGGGTCGCGAAGAGCGGCCGCCCCGGCCCCGTCGTGGTCGACATCCCCAAGGACGTGCAGTTCGCCGACGGCCCGTACGTGCCGCCGAACGAGGTCAGGCACAAGACCTACCGCCCGCAGGTCAAGCCGGAGATCGCCCGCGTCGAGGAGGCGGTCGAGCTGATCGCCAACGCCAAGCGGCCGATCTTCTACACCGGCGGCGGCGTGATCAATTCCGGCCCGCTGGCGTCCAAGCTGCTGACCCAGTTCGTCCGCATGACGGGCTATCCCTGCACCAACACCCTGATGGGCCTGGGAGCCTATCCGGCGTCGGACCCGCAGTTCCTGGGCATGCTGGGCATGCACGGCACCTACGAGGCCAACCTGGCGATGCACGGGTGCGACGTGATGATCAATATCGGCGCGCGGTTCGACGACCGCGTGACCGGCAAGCTGTCGGAGTTCTCGCCGGGCAGCAAGAAGATCCATGTCGACATCGACCCCAGCTCGATCAACAAGAACGTCCGGGTGGACGTGCCGATCGTCGGCGACTGCGCCCATGTCCTGGAAGACATGATCCGCATCTGGAAGGCCCGTCAGAAGCGTCCGGACAAGGAGGCGCTGAAGCAGTGGTGGGCGCAGATCGCCGAATGGCGCGGCCGCGACTGCCTGCGCTACATCCACACCGACCCGGTGATCAAGCCGCAATACGCGCTGGAGCGGCTGCGCGAGCTGACCCGCAACCGCGACACCTACATCACGACGGAAGTCGGCCAGCACCAGATGTGGGCCGCCCAGTTCATCCCCTTCGAGGAGCCGAACCGCTGGATGACCTCGGGCGGGCTGGGCACCATGGGCTACGGCCTGCCGGCCGCCATCGGCACCCAGATCGCCCACCCCGACGCGCTGGTGGTGGACGTGTCGGGCGAGGCTTCCTTCATGATGAACATGCAGGAGATGGCGACCGCCGTGCAGTACCGCCTGCCGATCAAGGTGCTGATCCTGAACAACCAGTACATGGGCATGGTCCGCCAGTGGCAGGAGCTGCTGCACGGCAGCCGCTATTCCGAAAGCTACAGCGAGGCCCTGCCCGACTTCGTCAAGCTGGCGGAAGCCTTCGGCGGCGTCGGATTGCGCGCCACCAAGGTGTCGGAGGTGGACTCCGTGCTTCAGGAGATGATCGACATCCGCCGCCCGGTGATCGTGGACATGTGCGTGGACCAGAAGGAAAACTGCTTCCCGATGATCCCCGGCGGCCGCGCCCACAACGAGATCCTGCTGGGTCCGGCGGACCAGCAGGGCAACGGCATGCAGCGGGACAGCACTCCCGAGGAAGGCATGGTCCTGGTATAAGGCGCCGCTTTCCGCGGTCGAAAGACCGGTCCCGCGACGGCGCGGGGCCGGTCGCCATGCGCCGATGCCAACCGTCCCCATGCCATTCCTCCTGGAGCCCGTCCCGTGGAACCCAACATCGAAAAACACACCATCTCGGTCCTGGTCGATAACGAGCCGGGCGTGCTCGCCCGCGTCATCGGCCTGTTCTCCGGCCGGGGCTACAACATCGAGAGCCTGACCGTCGCCGAGGTGGATGCCGAGCAGCAGGTCTCGCGCATCACCATCGTGACCAGCGGCACCCGCATGATCATCGAGCAGATCAAGAACCAGCTGGACCGGCTGGTTCCGGTCCATCGGGTCCGCGACCTGACCGACGAGGGACCGTTCATCGAGCGCGAGCTGGCACTGATCAAGGTGGCGGGCACCGGCGACCGGCGCATCGAAAGCCTGCGCATCGCCGACATCTTCAAGGCCCGCGTGGTCGATGCCACGCTCAATTCCTTCGTGTTCGAAATGACGGGCACGGCGGCCCAGCTGGACGACTTCATCGGGCTGATGCGTCAGCTCGGGCTGGTCGATGTCAGCCGGACCGGCGCCGCCGCCATCTCCAAAGGCGCCGCCAGCCTGTAGAAACGAAAGCGCGGAACTTCCCCCAGCACCAAACCCGGCCTATTGTGCCCGGAATTAACCGACTGTAGCGAAAACCGAGGAACATCCACCATGCGCGTCTATTACGATCGTGATGCCGACGTCAACCTGATCAAGGGTAAGAAAGTCTGCATCGTCGGCTACGGCAGCCAGGGCCACGCCCATGCCAACAATCTGCGCGACAGCGGCGTAAAGGACGTGATCGTCGGCGCCCGTCCGGGCAGCCCGAGCGGCGCCAAGGCCGAGGCCGCCGGCTTCACCGTCATGACCCCGGCCGAGGCCGCCAAGGTCGCCGACGTGATCATGGTGCTGACTCCGGACGAGCTGCAGGCCGACCTGTACCGCGACCACCTCGCGCCCAACATGAAGGAAGGCTCCGCCCTGGCCTTCGCCCACGGCCTGAACATCCACTTCAACCTGATCGAGCCGCGCGCCGACATCGACGTGTTCATGATCGCCCCGAAGGGTCCCGGCCACACCGTCCGCAGCGAATATGTGCGCGGCGGCGGCGTGCCGTCGCTGGTGGCGGTGCATCAGAACGCCTCGGGCAACGCGCTGGAGCTGGCGCTGTCCTACGCCTCGGCCAACGGCGGCGGCCGCGCCGGCGTGATCGAGACGACCTTCAAGGAAGAGTGCGAGACCGACCTGTTCGGCGAGCAGGCCGTGCTGTGCGGCGGCCTCACCGCCCTGATCCAGGCCGGCTTCGAGACGCTGGTGGAAGCCGGCTACGCGCCCGAGATGGCCTATTTCGAGTGCCTGCACGAGGTCAAGCTGATCGTCGACCTGATCTACGAGGGCGGCATGGCCAACATGCGCTACTCGATCAGCAACACGGCCGAGTACGGCGACTACACCCGCGGCCCGCGCGTCGTGACGCCGGAGACCAAGGCCGAGATGAAGCGCATCCTCGACGACATCCAGTCCGGCCGCTTCACCCGCGATTGGATCCAGGAGTGCAAGGTCGGCCAGCCCAGCTTCAAGGCCATGCGCCGCCGCAACGCCGAGCACCAGATCGAGGAAGTCGGCGAGAAGCTGCGCGCCATGATGCCCTGGATCTCCGCCAACAAGCTGGTGGACAAGACCAAGAACTGATCGGGGCGCTCCCTGCGTCGGAGCCTGGGAACCGGGGGCTGCCCCCGGTTCCCAGGCTCCGGCCGGCGAACGTTGAATAAAGGGCTCTGTTCGCATCTTGCGTTGGTGTGGCTTCCGGCATGACATCGATCGTGGAAGCGGCTTCCACATCTACAGGTAACGCCTGGAGGTGCTATATGCCGAGGAACACGACGCTCAACCCACCGGCCGATCTTGAGGCTCGGGCCAAGACGCATGCCGCCGCGCATGGGACGATGATGACGGCGATTGTCCGAGACCACTTGGGGGCGGTGACCTCGAGTGGCACCGACCCCGTCACGGACGATCCGTTGCCAGCGTAGTCGCAGGGACGCTTGGCCAGGAACAAGGCCATTCGACTTCTCGGGCTGCGCGACTCCGCCGAGTTGCTCGTCGCGCTTGGGGATGCCGACCTGCCGATGCCGCTGCCGCCACCCCATGACCTCGAGAACCAGGCCGTGGCTTTCGCCAAACTCTGGAAGCAGTCTTGAAACGGCGCACCGTCGCCTTCCCGCTGCGGGGCCGTTCAACAGCCTCCGGGTAGCCGACCGGCTGGATCTGCTGCTGGCCCTTTGACATGCGATTGGTCGTGTCGATGCAGTCAGTGACGGGTTGACCAGCGGCCCTTCGTCATCGAGAACACCGAGATTGGCGAACAGGAGCGCGAAAGGCGGCGGACATGGATTTCGTCGTGGTAGTCAGAGCCGTGCCCGATCAGGTCGCTCCGGCCGGGGCAGGCTGCCGTCAGCGCCGCCGACAGGCAGCGCTTCGGCGCCTTGCCGCCCCAGCGTCGGCCTGAACCTGCTTTCTTGCATGTAGCGGAGCCAAAAAGAAAAGGCCGCCGTCCCTTTCGGGGCGGCGGCCTTTCCGGTCTCGGTCCGATACGGGATCAGGCCCCGGTGCGGCGTTCCTCGAGGTCCATGCCCATGTGCACGGTCCGCGCGGCGGCGGCGGCCGAGCGCTGGAAGGCCAGGACGACGGCGGCCATCTCGCGGCTGGTGGCGGGGGTCAGCGGGCGGCCGGGCAACCGGGTCACGCCGTCCTCGCCCACTTCGCCGTCCATCAGGCGGCGGAGCGCCTCGCGGCCGCGGCAGAGGCGCGACTTGACGGTGCCGACCTTGGCGCCCAGCACGTCGGCCGCTTCCTCGTAGCTCATGCCTTCGAGGCCGATCAGCAGGAGCACCTCGCGCATTTCCGGGGTCAGCCGGGCCAGGGCCCGCTCCAGGTCGCGGACGGCGAGGCCGTGCTCCTGGGCGGCCGGGGCCGGCGGGCTCAGCGCTTCCAGCGTCTCGTCCGGGGTCGCGGTGGTGCGAGCGCGGCGCAGCTCGTTGATGTGCGCGTTGCGAAGGATGGTGAAGAGCCAGGCGCGCATGTTGGTGCCCGGCGTGTAGCTGTCCAGACGGGTCAAGGCCCGCTCGAGGGTGTCCTGGACAAGGTCGTCGGCCCGTTCGGGGTGGCCGACCAGAGCCCGCGCGAAACGGCGCAGTGCGGGAATTTCCTGTTCCAACCGGTCAAGCGTGTTCTCAGACATGTGTGACAGCCTCCCCGGACATTTTCGTCTTCGCGCTGTTGACTAAGGATGGGATGGTTGAGCGCAACACCATTTTTCCACTTCCTGACCAGCCGGCCATCGCCTCGGATCGGCGACTCCGGCCTGTTTGGATGAACCACCGCCCGGTCCCGCGACTGGACACGCGCCGCGCACCAACCACACGAACTCCTGAGCGGTAAAACCTCGGGACGACGCTTTGTTCCCACGATCCGCAAAAAATCCCGGTTTCGAAAGACTGCGGCGTAGACCGCGTGATTTCCATGGGCATCAGCGGTTTACATCCTGCGTGACTTCCCGGAGCCGGATCGCCGGGGCGTCGCCGTTACCTCTAGGATATGGGACACCCGTCCCGCAACACGACCTATCTTTAAGAAACAAAACGCTACCTCCAACGTCATATCCTGACGTTTTGTAGCCATTATTATATCACAACCCCGCGCTTGTCTTTGCTCACCCTTCCCGGAATGTCCCGAGGCATCCGGGAACCCAGGAGGAAAACGGTTGCGGGACCCCCTGCCCTTGCTTTAGACATACCGGGCCTGGGGCCTTGGACGGTCACGATAGCCGCCCAGACGCCTTAACGCAAATTTAACCATACCGGCGCCACCTTGGCACCAGCAGCCGGCTCCGGCACCCCGGCGGTGCGGACCGATTGACCGAAGGTAGAAACTGGTGATTACGCAGGCTTGCACGTCCGACATCATGAAGGCCCCCCACGGGGACCGGATCGGTGTGCGCGCCCTGCCCATCGCCAGCACGGGCATCGCCCTGCCCCTGCCGGAAGCGCTGTTGTCTGCCCGTGGGCTGCATGGGGCTCTCCTTCTGCGACTTATGCGCCCCTGAGCGCCGCCGTCGTCATTGACAGGTGTTCAGGGGGATCATGGCGCTCGCGCCATCCATCGCCGTCGCATCATTGATATCGGCTTTGCCCGCAATCCGGTCCCGGCAAGGGGCGGCGGGCGCCGGTAAGCACAGAAGGATCCAGTTCCCATGACCGCCACCACCGACCAGACCGCCAACGCCCCCTCCTCCGACGCCAACCGCGTCATCATCTTCGACACCACCCTGCGCGACGGCGAGCAGTCGCCCGGCGCCTCCATGAACCTGGAGGAGAAGCTGCGCATCGCCCGGGTGCTGGAGGAGATGGGGGTCGACGTGATCGAGGCGGGCTTCCCGATCGCCTCCAACGGCGACTTCGAGGCCGTGCGCGAGATCGGCAAGGTCGTCCGCAACTCGGTCATCGCCGGGCTGTCGCGCGCCAACCGCCGCGACATCGACCGCGCCGCCGAGGCCCTGCAGTTCGCCGAGCGCAAGCGCATCCACACCTTCATCTCCACCAGCCCGCTGCACATGAAGTACAAGCTGCAGATGGAGCCGGAAAAGGTGCTGCAGGCCATCTGGGACAGCGTCACCCACGCCCGCAACCATGTGGACGACGTGGAATGGAGCGCCGAGGACGGCTCGCGCACCGAGCACGACTTCCTGTGCCGCTGCGTCGAGACCGCGATCAAGGCGGGCGCCACCACGATCAACATTCCCGACACGGTCGGCTACGGCGTGCCGGAGGAGTACGGCGCCCTGTTCACCATGCTGATCGACCGGGTCCCCAACGCCGACAAGGCGATCTTCTCCGTCCACTGCCATAACGACCTGGGCCTGGCGGTCGCCAACTCGCTGGCCGGCGTGGCCGCCGGCGCCCGGCAGATCGAATGCACGATCAACGGCCTGGGCGAGCGCGCCGGCAACGCGGCACTGGAGGAGATCGTGATGGCGATGCGCACCCGCGCCGACGCCATGCCCTACTCCAACGGCATCCACACCGAGCAGATCATGACGGCGTCCCGCCTGGTGTCGGCGGTGACCGGCTTCGTCGTCCAGCCGAACAAGGCGATCGTCGGCAAGAACGCCTTCGCCCACGAATCCGGCATCCACCAGGACGGCATGCTGAAGAACGCCCAGACCTACGAGATCATGACCCCGGAATCGGTCGGGCTGAACCGCTCGACCCTGGTGATGGGCAAGCATTCCGGCCGCGCCGCCTTCCGCGCCAAGCTGAAGGACCTGGGCTACGCGCTGGGCGACAACGCGATCGAGGAAACCTTCGTCCGCTTCAAGGATCTGGCGGACAAGAAGAAGGACGTCTTCGACGAGGACATCATCGCGCTGGTCGATGACAGTATCGGCAGCACCAACGAGCGCATCCGCTTCGTCTCGCTGATGGTGGTCGCCGGCTCCAAGGGTCCCCAACGGGCCGAGCTGGAGCTGGAGATCGACGGCGAGGCGGTGAGCACGGTCGCCACCGGGTCCGGCCCGGTGGATGCCACCTTCAACGCGATCTCGGCGCTGTTCCCGCACGAGGCAAAGCTGCAGCTGTACCAGGTCCACGCCGTCACCGAGGGCACCGACGCCCAGGCGGAAGTGACCGTGCGGCTGGAGGAGAACGGCAAGACGGTCAACGGCCAGGGAGCCGACACCGACACCCTGGTGGCGAGCTGCCGCGCCTATGTTCATGCCTTGAACAAGCTGCTGACCAAGCGCCAGAAAACGGCGCCCGAAGCACTCTCCGCTTGAGTGGTTTGCGGCGTTGCTCTATTCAAACGGATGGTGGTTCGTACCCCGAGCTTCCATCCAGACTACCTCCGACGGCGGCTCGCCAATGAGCCGCCGTTGTCTCGGATGGGCCGCGTCAACCGGATAAAGAGTTAATCAACTCCATGTTTTCCAAATTGCTCGGCGTCCTGTCGGCCGACATGGCGATCGACCTGGGTACGGCCAACACCCTCGTGTACGTCAAGGGGCGGGGAATCGTCCTGAACGAGCCGTCGGTCGTCGCCATCGCCACCATCCGCGGCAAGAAGCAGGTGCTCGCGGTCGGCGACGAGGCCAAGATGATGCTGGGCCGCACCCCCGGCAACATCCAGGCGATCCGTCCGCTGCGGGACGGCGTCATCGCCGACTTCGAAGTCGCCGAGGAGATGATCAAGCACTTCATCCGCAAGGTGCATAACCGGCGCAGCTTCGCGAGCCCGCAGGTGATCATCTGCGTGCCGTCGGGGTCCACCGCGGTCGAACGGCGCGCGATCCAGGAATCGGCCGAGTCGGCCGGTGCCCGCCGGGTCTTCCTGATCGAGGAGCCCATGGCCGCCGCGATCGGCGCCGGCCTGCCGGTGACCGAGCCGACCGGAAGCATGGTGGTCGATATCGGCGGCGGCACGACCGAAGTCGCCGTGCTGTCGCTGGGCGGCATCGTCTATTCCCGGTCCGTCCGCGTCGGCGGCGACAAGATGGACGAGGCGATCATCGGCTATATCCGCCGCAACCACAATCTGCTGGTCGGCGAAAGCTCGGCCGAGCGGATCAAGAAGGAGATCGGCTCCGCCTGCCCGCCCGAGGACGGCGAGGGCCGGATCATGGAGATCAAGGGCCGCGACCTGATGAACGGCGTTCCCAAGGAACTGATCATCAGCGAGCGCCAGATCGCCGAGTCCCTGTCGGAACCGGTCAGCGCCATCATCGAGGCGGTCAAGGTGGCCCTGGAGCACACGGCGCCCGAACTGGCCGCCGACATCGTGGACAAGGGCATCGTGCTGACCGGCGGCGGCGCCCTGCTCAGCAACCTGGATTATGTGCTGCGCCACGCGACGGGTCTTCCGGTCTCCATCGCCGACGATCCGCTGTCCTGCGTCGCGCTGGGCACGGGCCGGGCTCTCGAAGAGATGAAGACGCTCAAGCACGTTCTCATCCAAATGTACTCCTGATATTCATCATTGGCGCGGCACACTCTCCTTCCAGGAGGGCGGCCGCCCGTGCGACCTCCCGACATCCGGCTTTCGGCCCCTCAGAGCACAGGAAAGGCCCCGTGAAGACACGTGCCACCGGATCCGTGGTTCGTCTCGCCGCACCCCTGCGTGCGCTGGCCCAACGATTCTCGTTCCTTCTCCTGGTGTTCGCCGCCATAGCCCTGATGATGGTCGGCAAGGTCGACACGGTCCTGGTGGAGGGCATCCGCAGCCGGGTGACCGACGCCTTCACCCCGATCCTGGATGCGATCTCCCGCCCCGCGGCGACGGCGGCCCATTTCGTCGAGAGCCTGCACGAGATCGTCAACCTGCGGGGCGAGAACGAGCGGCTGCGGCAGGAGAACGCGGCCCTGCTGCAGTGGCAGCAGGCGGCCCAGCGGCTCGACGCCGAGAACCGCAGCCTGCGCAGCCTGCTGAACTACAAGCCGGAGCTGGCGGCCTCCTACATCACGGGCCGCGTCGTCGCCGACCCCGGCGGCGCCTTCGTCCGGACCGTCGTGGTCACCGCCGGCCGGCGCGACGGCGTCAGGCCGGGCCAAGCGGCGGTGTCCGGCCGGGGATTGATGGGCCGGGTGGTCCAGGCGGGGGAATGGTCGTCGCGCGTCCTGCTGATCACCGACCTCAACTCGCGCATCCCGGTGGTGATCGAGCCGTCGCGCCAGCGGGCGGTGATGAGCGGAGACAATTCCGGCCAGCCGCGCCTGCTCTATCTGCCGGGCGACGCCACGCCGGCGGTCGGCGACCGGGTGGTGACCTCGGGCCATGGCGGCATGTTCCCGCCGGGGCTGCCGGTGGGCCTGATCGCCGAGGTGGCCGAGAGCGCGATCCGCGTGCAGCCTTTCGTCGATCCGGGGCGGGTCGAGCATGTCCAGCTGGTCAATTTCGGGCTGCCCGGCGGCCTGAGCGCCAACGCCCCGGCGGACGCCGCCGGCGGCCTGAACTGACGCCGGCGGGACCGATCCCATGACCGGCGGCTTCTGGAGCAGGATCGACCAGACCGGGCGCAACATCGCGCCGGTGGCGGTCACGGCCGCGCTGATGCTGGTCGGCATGGTGCCCCTGCACCTGCCCAACTACGCCCCGGTGGCCCCCATGCTGCCGCTGATGGCGCTCTATTACTGGGTGATCCACCGGCCCGACCTGCTGCGCCCCAGCATGGCCTTCGGCCTGGGCCTGCTGCAGGACCTGCTGAGCGGCGCCCCGCTGGGGATGACGCCGCTGATCCATGTGCTGGTCTACTGGGTGGTGCTGACCCAGCGGCGCTTCTTCCTGGGCACGTCCTTCGCCATGCTGTGGTTGGGCTTCGCGCTGATCGCCTTCGGCGCCGGCTTCGTCGGCTGGCTCGCCTGGTCGATCCTGAGCCTCCAACTGCTGTCGCCCAACTCCGCCCTGATGCAGTCGACCATGACGGTGGCGGTGTTCCCGCTGTTCGGCTGGCTGTTCATCCGCATCCACCGCGCCTTTCTCCAGGCCTGACGAGGTCCCTGCCCGCCATGGAGCGCGATACCGACAGATACCGCAGCCTGACCCGGCGGGCCCTGATGCTGGGCGGCATGCAGGTCGGCCTGCTGTCGACCCTGGTCGCCCGGATGTATTACCTGCAGGTGCTGGAGTCCGACCGCTACACGGTCCTGGCCGACGAGAACCGGATCAACATGCGGCTGCTCGCCCCGTCGCGCGGCCAGGTGCTGGACCGGTTCGGCGTGCCGCTGGCGGTGAACCAGCAGAATTTCCGCGTCGTCATGGTGCAGGAGCAGGCGCGCAAGATCGACCGCATGCTGACCTTGATCTCGGAGATCGTGCCGCTGACCGAGGCCGACTGGCGCCGCATCACCCGCGAGATCCAGCGCAAGCGCGCCTTCGTGCCGGTCACGGTGAAGGAGAACCTGACCTGGGACCAGGTCACCATGATCGAGGTGAACGCCCCCGACCTGCCCGGCGTCTCGATCGAGGTCGGCGAACTGCGCAGCTATCCCTACGAGGCGGCGACCGCCCATTTCCTGGGCTATGTCGGCGCGGTGTCGGAATCCGAGCTGAACGGCGACCCGGTCCTGGCGCTGCCCGGCTTCCGCATCGGCAAGTCCGGCATGGAGAAGTTCCACGACGCCAGCCTGCGCGGCGTCGCCGGCACCAGCCAGCTGGAGGTCAACGCGGTCGGCCGGGTGATCCGCGAGCTGTCGCGCCAGGAGGGCCAGCCCGGCCGCGACATCACGCTGACCATCGACATCGGCCTGCAGCAATATGCCCAGGACCGCCTGAAGGAGGAGAAGAGCGCCGCGGCCGTCGTGATGGACGTGCATACCGGCGGCATCTATTCCATGGCGTCGAACCCCAGCTACGACCCCAACCTGTTCACGACGGGCATCAACGCGGAAGCCTGGGAAGACCTGCTGTCCGACCCGACGACGCCGCTGACCAACAAGGTGGTCGGCGGGCAGTACGCGCCGGGCTCCACCTTCAAGATGCTGGTGGCGCTGGCGGCGCTGGACAGCGGCATCGTCGGGCCGCGCCATACCGTGTTCTGCCCCGGCCACATGGACCTGGGCGACCACCGGTTCCATTGCTGGAAGAAGGGCGGACACGGCACGCTGGACCTGGTCGGCGCGCTCAAGCATTCCTGCGACACCTTCTTCTACGACCTGGCCCGGCGGATCGGCATCGACCGCATCCACGACATGGCGAAAAGGTTCGGCATGGGCCAGCGAACCCAGCTTGACCTGCCCAGCGAGCGGCCGGGGCTGATACCCAGCCGCGACTGGAAGCAGGCCAACCTCGGCAAGTCCTGGACCCAGGGCGAGTCCCTGATCGCCGCGATCGGCCAGGGCTACGTGCTGGCGACCCCGCTGCAGCTGGCGGTCATGCTGTCGCGGCTGGTCAACGGCGGCTTCGCGGTCAAGCCGCACCTGACCAAGCAGATCGAGCGCGGGCCGGCGGAGCAGACCGCCTGGCCGTCGCTGGGGGTCAACAAGACCCACCTGGACATGGTGCTCCAGGGCATGAACGCCGTAATGAACCAGCCCGGCGGCACCGCGTACAAGATGCGCATATCCGAGGCCGGCTACGAGATGGGGGGCAAGACGGGCACCAGCCAGGTCCGCCGGATCACCATGGCGGAACGCAGCACCGGCGTCCTGAAGAACGAGCAGCTGCCGTGGCGCCAGCGCGACCACGCGCTGTTCGTCGGCTTCGCGCCGCTCCACGCGCCCCGGTACGCCTGCGCGGTGATCGTCGAGCATGGCGGCGGCGGTTCGGCCGTGGCGGCGCCGATCGCCCGCGACATCCTGCTGGAGGTCCAGCGCCGCGACAGCGCGCGGGGCGCGCCCCAGCTGTCCAGCGCGGTCCCGGCGGCGGAGCCGGCCCGGACGGCACCGCCCCCGGGACTGGGCGACAAGCCGGGGAGGATCGGCGGATGAGCGGCGACTTCCTGGGCCACCAGCCGGAACTCTCGCTGGGCGAGAAGCTGTGGCAGATCAATTGGAAGCTGATCCTGCTGCTGACCGCCATCGCCTCGGTCGGCTGGGCGATGCTCTATTCGGCGGCCAACGGCAACGTCGACCCCTGGGCGTCGCGCCAGGCCGTCCGGTTCGGCGCCGGCATCTGCGTGATGGTGGTGGTGGGCCTGATCGACCTGAGGATCTGGCTGCGCCTGTCCTATCCGATCTACGGCGTGGCCCTGGTGCTGCTGATCGCGGTCGAGATCGTCGGCGAGATCGGCATGGGCGCCCAGCGCTGGATCGACCTGGGCATCATCCAGATCCAGCCGTCGGAGATCATGAAGATCGCGATCGTGCTGGCGCTCGCCCGCTACTTCCATGGCGCCTCGCTGGAGGAGGTCGGACGGCCGACCTTCCTGATCGTGCCGCTGCTGATGGTGCTGGCGCCGGTCGGGCTGGTGATGAAGCAGCCGGACCTGGGAACCGCGCTGATGGTCATGATGGTCGGCGGGGCGATCTTCTTCCTGGTCGGCGTGCGGCTCTGGAAATTCGCCATCGTCCTTGCCGGCGGGGCCGCGTCGATCCCGGTGGCGTGGCAGTTCCTGCACGACTACCAGAAGAACCGGGTGCTGATCTTCCTGAACCCGGAGAACGACCCGCTGGGGGCCGGGTACCACATCACCCAGTCCAAGATCGCGCTGGGGTCCGGCGGCGTGGCCG
Organism: Skermanella mucosa; assembly: GCF_016765655.2. Lineage (NCBI taxonomy): Bacteria > Pseudomonadati > Pseudomonadota > Alphaproteobacteria > Rhodospirillales > Azospirillaceae > Skermanella > Skermanella mucosa. The sequence continues at coordinate 854,518 of NZ_CP086106.1, read as the reverse complement.
GCAAGGGCTACATGATGGGCAGCCAGAGCCACCTGAACTTCCTGCCGGAGAAGCAGACCGACTTCATCTTCACGATGCTGGCGGAGGAGCTGGGCATGATCGGCGGCACCGGGCTGCTGCTGCTCTACAGCCTGCTGATCGCCTACGGGGTGATCATCGCGCTCCGCTGCCGCAACCAGTTCGGCCGGCTGGTGGGCCTGGGCGTTTCCACCAACCTGTTTCTCTACGTGTTCATCAACATCGCCATGGTGATGGGCCTGATCCCCGTGGTCGGCATCCCCCTGCCCCTGATCTCCTACGGCGGCACGGCCATGCTGACGGTGCTGTTCGGCTTCGGGCTGGTGATGTCGGTCTATATCCACCGCGACGTCCGGATCACCCGCCGCACCGTCGCCGGGGAACTGTGAGCGGAGAGCCGCGGCAGACGAGCCCCGGCGGGCCGGCAAAAAAACCGTCATGGAAGCGGCTTTTTGGCATCGACAAGGCGGGTCCGCTTTGCTATCTACCCCTCGTCGCCGGACACCGGACGGAAACGGACGGAACACGGCGGCGAACATTGCGGGTGCATAGCTCAGTTGGTAGAGCAGCTGACTCTTAATCAGCGGGCCCAAGGTTCGAGTCCTTGTGCACCCACCAAATTCAGAAGGCCCTGGAGAGCGACGCTTTCCAGGGCCTTTGCTTTTTCGCGTCACCGCCGGCGTGACCGCTCCTTCCGGTTCGGCATCCGCTTCAGGTTCCACAGAGGATCGGGCTTATGTAGACTGCCGCCATGAGCAGGGGAGAGGTCGGTTATGCGGGAAGACGCGAGACTTGCATTTCCGGTAGACAGATTGCCGCCAGAGCTGTCCGCGGAGGACGCGGCCGAATTCCTCGAAATCTGCGCCAGGATCCAGGAAGGACTGGCGGACATCGAAGCGGGCAAGGTTCTGGACGAGGACGAGGCTTTCGCCGAGATTCAGCGAATGATCGACGGTAAAGCCGAGTAAGAATGCCATCCGTTCGCGTCGCGCTATCCGGGACGCGTCAGGTGTCGGTGAACGCATCGCCAAGGACAGCCCGCGCATGGCAGAACAGTTCGTTTCGTTCAGATCGTAACGGCCCTGCTGGAAGCGACCGGCCAGCGCCGCCTCGACTTCCAGCCATCGCGCTCTCCGGCACTGCCTCGCTTCGCCACCCCCGTGGGAGGGTGCGCGTCCCGCGCACCCTCCCCATGAAGCAGGCGTTGGGCTTCAGCTCACGTTGAGGGCGACGAAGCGCAGGTCGCCGCGGCGGTCGATCAGCAGCAGCACGGTCTTGCGGTTGGCGTCACGGGCGGCCTTGACCTTGGCGGCGACGTCCTGGGGCGTGGAGACCTCCTCCTGGCCGACCTCGACGATCACGTCGCCGGGGCGCAGGTCCTTCTCGGCGGCGCTGCTGTTGCCGGCGACCTCGGTGACCAGGACGCCGCGGAGCTGCTCGTTGATGTCGAACTGCTGGCGCAGCTCGGGCGTGATGCCGGTCAGCTTGAGGCCCAGGGCCTCGACCGATTCCGGAGCGGCGGGCGCCGGCTCTTCGGGGACCGCGGCCAGAATGCCGGACTCCTCGGCGGCCTCGAGCTCTCCGACCTTGACCTGGACCGTCTGCTCCTGGCCGCGGCGCCACAGCTTGACGGGCACCCGCTCCTCGACGCCGGTCTCGGCGACGACGCGCGGCAGGCGGCGCATCTCGTACACCTCCTTGCCGTCGAAGGTCAGGATCACGTCGCCGGCCTGGATGCCGGCCTCGGCGGCCGGGCCGTTCGGGGTCACGCTGGCGACCAGCGCGCCGGTGGCGGAGCGCAGACCCAGGCTCTCGGCGATCTCGGGCGTGACGCCCTGGATGCGGACGCCGAGCCAGCCGCGCCGGGTGCGGCCATATTCCTGGAGCTGGGCGACCACGCTGCGGGCCAGCGTCGAGGGGATCGCGAAGCCGATGCCGACCGAGCCGCCGGACGGCGAGAAGATCGCGGTGTTGATGCCGATCACCTCGCCCCGCATGTTGAACATGGGGCCGCCGGAATTGCCGCGGTTGATCGAGGCGTCGGTCTGCAGGAAGTCGTCATAGGGACCGGCGTTGATGTCGCGGGCGCGGGCCGAGATGATGCCGGCGGTCACGGTGCCGCCCAGGCCGAACGGGTTGCCGATCGCCAGCACCCAGTCGCCGACCCGCATCGAGTCGCTGTCGCCGAAGGTTACGGCCGTCAGCTTGCGGTCCGTCTTGACGCGCAGCAGCGCGAGGTCGGTCTTGGGGTCGCGGCCGACCAGCTCGGCCTTCAGGTTGGTGTCGTCCTGAAGGATGACGTTGATCTCGTCGGCGTCCTGGATCACGTGGTTGTTGGTCACCACCAGGCCTTCGGCGTCGATCACGAAGCCCGAGCCGAGCGAGGTGGCGCGGCGCGGCGGCGCGTTCTGCTCCCGTCCCTGGCGGTCGAAGAAGTCGCGGAAAAACTCCTCGAACGGAGATCCCGGCGGGAACTGCGGCATCTCCGGCCCGGGGCGCGGGCCGGCGCCTCGGCGTTCCGGAATATTCTGCGTGGTCGAGATGTTCACCACGGCGGGAAGCAGCTTCTGCGCCAGGTCGGCGAAACTCTCCGGAGCGTTGGCGCGGCCCTGGGCATGGACCATGTCGGGGGAGACCAGGAGCAGAGCCGCGATCACCGGCAGGCCGGCGGCGAATCTGATCAAGGCGGACCCCGTCAAGGCGGGCCTGAACCAGGCCGGGCGCCGCTGCCCGCGGTCTATGGTCATGGCGTCTCCTCCGGCATTCGCTGCGGCATCCCTTCGAGCGCTGTTCGTCACGGAAGCTCTCTCCTTGCTTCGATTATGCCACTGCCCGCGCCGCCGCGCACCCATCCAGGGGCACCGCAGCCGATCGCCGGGTGTCAGTCGATATGTGCCCGCCGGCCGGTCTCGGCCAGTCCGGCCCAAGCCGTCATCGCCGATAATAGACGCTTCGGAGGTGCGAAAGTAAGGCTTTGCTTGGGCATCGGCCGAAGGATGTGCGGCCTGGCGGGAAGCCGGCCGCGCCGCGGTCAGCCCCGCAGCAGCCAGACCAGCCCGACCCCGCTGATGGCCGCGATCAGGCCGGCGACCCGGAGCTGGCCGACCGGGGTCATCAGGGCGATCGCCAGCATGCGGCGCATCAGGTCCGGGAAGAGGGCATAGGCGATGCCCTCGAGCACGAGCACGAGGGCCAGCGCCGTCAGCAGTTCAGTGGTCAACGCGAAGCCTTGGAGCGAGGGAGGACGCCGAAGCGCGCCGATTCGGCGCCGCGGCGGGTCATAGGGGAAAGGGTGGGCCGGCACCGTTCAAGGCGGTGCCGGCCCGGGGAACACGCTTAACCGTGGATCAGTTCGCCGTGCCGCCCGGCTGGACGTTTTCGGCACCCTGGGTGGCCGACGGGGACGGCGGGCTGATTTGGGCCGCAGGCGGACCGCCCGCAGCACCGGGGCCGCTGCCGGGGGCTCCGGGAATGCTGCCCGGAGCGCCGCCCGGCGTGCCCGCCAGATTGCCGAAATACTTGAAGAAGTCGCCCGTCGGCGAGAGCACCATGGTGGTGTCCTCGTTGCGCAGGCTGTCGCGGTAGGCCTGGAGCGTGCGGTAGAACGAGTAGAATTCCGCGTCCCGCCCGGTCGCTTCCGCGATGATGCGGAACGCCTGGTTGTCGCCCTCGCCTCGGAGCACCTGCGCGTCGCGCTGGGCCTCGGCCAGGATGACGGTCCGCTCGCGTTCCGCCCGGGAGCGGATCTGCTGGGCCTGTTCCTGGCCCTGCGCGCGGAACTCGGCGGCCTCGCGTTCACGCTCCGACCGCATGCGGGCGAAGATGGACTGGCTGGTCTCCTCCGGCAGGTCGGCGCGGCGGATACGCACGTCCACCACCTCGATGCCGAAGCGCTGGGCCTCGCCGTTGACCTGATCGCGGATGTCGGTCATCACGCGGGCACGCTCGTCCGACAGGATGGACAACACGGTGACATTGCCGAGCACGCGGCGCAGGGCCGAGACGACCACGGTGCTCAGCCGCTGCTCGAGGATCTGTTCAGACCCGACCGACTGGAAGAACCGGAGGGGATCGGTGATCCGGTAGCGGGCGAAGGCGTCCACGTCGAGGCGCTTCTGGTCGGCCAGGATGACCTGCTCGACCGGCGGATCGACGTCGAGCACGCGCCGGTCGTACAGGACGACGTTCTGGATGAACGGGACCTTGGCCTTCAGGCCCGGATCCTGGATGACCCGGCGCGGCTCGCCGAACTGGAGCACCAGCGCCTGCTGGGTTTCGTTGACGGTGAACAGGCTGGCCGACGCGAGGATGCCGAGGACCACGACGACGATGCCGACGATGGCGAGTTTCTTGTTCATGTCTCAGCTCCTCACTGCGCCGTACGGGTGGGGCCGGGAGCGGAATTAGAGGCCGGCGCCGCCGCGGGCCGCTGCATGCGCTGCAGCTCGGTCAGCGGCAGGTAGGGCACGACGCCGTTTCCGGCCCCGTTCTCGCCGTTGCCGTTGCCGTCGATGATCACCTTGTTGGTGCCGCGCAGGACCTGCTCCATCGTCTCCAGGTACATCCGGCGGGCGGTGACTTCGCGGGCGCCGGAATAGGCGTCGTAGACCGACAGGAAGCGCTGGGCGTCACCCTGGGCCAGGCTGACGGTCTGCTCGCGGTACGCGGAGGCTTCCTGGATCAGCCGCTCGGCCTCGCCTCGGGCACGCGGGATGATGTCGTTCCGGTAGGCTTCGGCTTCGTTCCGAACCCGCTCGCGGTCGGCGCGGGCGCGCTGGACGTCGTTGAAGGCATCGACCACCGGCGCCGGCGGATCGACCTTCTGCAGCTGGATCTGGGTGATCTCGATGCCGGCCTGATAGTCGTCGAGCATCGTCTGGAGCAGCTGAAGCGTGCTGTTCTCGATCTCCTGCCGGGCCTCGGTCAGGGCCGGCTGGATGTCGGTGCGGCCGATCACCTCGCGGATGGCGCTCTCGGCGGCCTTCTTGACGGTGGTCTCGGGGTCGCGAATCTTGAACAGGTACTGGCCGGCGTCCTTGATCACCCACAGGACCGTGAAGTCGATGTCGATGATGTTCTCGTCGCCGGTGAGCATCAGGCTCTCGTCGGTCACGTCGCGGTCGCCGCCGGTGCGGCGGCCGTCGCCGACGCCAGACCGGTAGCCGATCTCGATGCGGTTGACGCGGGTGACCTTCGGCGTCAGGGCGGTCTCGATCGGGGCCGGGATATGGTAGCGCAGTCCCGGCTGCTCGGTCCGTACCCACTCGCCGAACCGCATGACGACGCCCTGCTCATCGGCCTCGACGCGGTAGACTCCGCTGAACAGCCAGATCAGCACCACCACCGCGGCAGCGATGGCGATGCCCTTGCCGCTGCCGAAGCCGCCCGGCATCACCCGGCGGAACCGGTCCTGTCCTTTGCGGAGCAGATCCTCGAGATCCGGCGGTTGGGAACCGCCACCGGACCCGCCCGGCCTGCCCCACGGGTTGTTTCCGCCGCCATTGCCGGGCGGAGGACCCCAGGGGCCACCTCCGCCCCCTCCCTGATTGCTCCAAGGCATGCCTCTCGGTCCCTTTCTCTCTTATTCTCTCGCGTTTGCGTCGGACTCCGGAGCTCTTTCCAAGCCGCGGGTCCGGTCTTATAACGGCCGGTAGGCGCGGCGCCGTCCGGGCTGACAGTTATCCGCCAATATTGGGAAAAGATCGGAGTTTTCAACCATGGCGCAGGTTACCGAGACTCAGGTACTAGACGCACTGCGGACCGTGATCGATTCCGACAGGCAGGCGGACATCGTGAGTCTGAACATGATTTCCGGGTTGGTCGTCAAGGATTCCAACGTCGGCTTTTCGATAGAAGTGGACCCCAAGCGCGGCCCGCAGCTGGAACCGATGCGCCAGGCGGCCGAAAAGGCGGTGCAGGGAATTCCCGGCGTCACGTCGGTGACGGCGGTCCTGACCGCCCACCGCGAGGCTCCCGCGGCCCCCTCCAAGCCGGCGGCGGCCCCCGCCGCGGGCGGCAAGGCGCTGGTCCCCGGCGTGCGCGCCATTGTCGCGGTCGCGTCGGGCAAGGGCGGCGTCGGCAAGTCCACCACGTCGGTCAACCTGGCCCTCGGGCTCAAGGCGAACGGCCTTCGAGTCGGACTGCTCGACGCCGACATCTACGGCCCCAGCATGCCGCGCATGATGGCGATCACCGGCAAGCCCGCCTCGGCCGACGGCAAGACGCTCCAGCCGATGGAGAACTACGGCATCAAGGTGATGTCCATGGGCTTCCTGGTCGCCGAGGACACGCCGATGATCTGGCGCGGGCCGATGGTGCAGAGCGCGCTGCAGCAGATGCTGCGCGACGTCGCCTGGGGCGAGCTGGACATCCTGGTGGTCGACATGCCGCCCGGCACCGGCGACGCCCAGCTCACCATGGCGCAGCAGGTTCCGCTGGCGGGGGCGGTGATCGTTTCCACCCCGCAGGACATAGCCTTGCTCGACGCCCGCAAGGGGCTGAACATGTTCCGCCGGGTGGACGTGCCGGTGCTCGGCATCGTCGAGAACATGAGCTATTTCTGCTGCCCCAACTGCGGCCACCGCACCGACATCTTCAGCCACGGCGGCGCCCGGCGCGAGGCCGAGGCGCTGGGCATGGACTTCCTGGGCGAGATCCCGCTGGACATCGCGATCCGCGAGACCAGCGACGACGGCCAGCCGATCGTCATGTCCCGCCCCGACAGCGAGCACGCCAAGGTCTACCGCGAGATCGCGGCCAGGGTCTGGTCCAAGGTCGCGGGGCCGCAGCGGGGAACGCCGAAGATCGTGATCGAGTGAGGGGGGCATCCTGATTTCCGGCCCGGTTCCCGGGCCGGAAATCAGGGCGCGTCCACGAGTTCCACCTTGAGGCGCTTTCCCACCGCAAGCGCCGCCCGGCTGAGGACATCCAGGGAAACCGCGACATTCTCGGGGTCGAGAACGCGCTCCACCTGGCTACGGCTGGTCTGCATCGCCTCCGCCATCGCGGTCTTCGTGAGGTCGGTCGCCTTGCGCGCCTCCTCAAGCTCCCATGAGATCACGCGTTTGATGGCAGCGCTGTAGACTTCCTCCCGGATGCCTTCCGACTCCAGGAACGACTCGAAAGTGTCTCCGATCGGAGCAGTGTCTTTCCCCTTCATGATTTCTGCCCCTTCCCGCTGCGCCTGTCGCTGCCGACGATTTTCCGATCAGCGGGATCAATGTCCAGCAATCACTCCTTGACCGGTTGGTTGCCGGCTGTCGTCCTGTAGAAATGAGCGGCAAGTCTCTTCATCCATCGGCCCCGCCCAGGAATTGTACCGTATAAGGTTCACCCGATCAGCAAGCTGTCGTCCGCCAGCTGCTGGCCCCGGACGCGGCTGAACATCGCCAGCAGGTCGGGCACGTCCAGGCCGGCGCGCTCCTGGCCGCCGACGTCCAGCACCACCCTGCCCTCGTGCAGCATGATCGTGCGGTCGCCATGGTCCAGGGCGTGGCGCATGGAGTGGGTGACCATCAGGGTGGTCAGGCCGTGGCCGGCGACGATCCGGCGGGTCAGGTCGAGCACGAAGTCCGCCGTCGAGGGGTCGAGGGCGGCGGTGTGCTCGTCCAGCAGCAGGATGCGCGAGCCCGCCAGGGTCGCCATCAGCAGGCTGACCGCTTGGCGCTGGCCGCCGGACAGCAGGCCCATCTGGTCCTTCAGCCGGTTCTCCAGCCCCAGGCCCAGCTCCGCGATGCGGTCGCGGAAGCCGGCGCGCTGGCCCTGCCCGACCGCCGGTCCCAGCCCGCGACGCCGGCCGCGCGCGGCGGCGAGCGCCATGTTCTCCTCGATCGAGAGGGTGGCGCAGGTGCCCGCCATGGGGTCCTGGAAGACCCGGGCGACCAGCCCGGCGCGGCGGGGCGTGGGCCAGCGGGTCACGTCGGTGCCGTCGATCGCCACGCTGCCCCGCTCGGCGATGACGTCGCCGGCCAGCGCGCCCAGGACGGTGGATTTGCCCGCCCCGTTGGAGCCGATCACGGTGACGAACTGGCCGCCCGGGATCGTCAGGTCGATGCCGCGCAGCGCGTGCTTTTCCAGCGGCGTGCCCCGGCCGAAGGTGACGTGCAGGTCCCTGACCTCGATCATCGCGCAGTTCCCTGTGTTCCGGGCTCCTGTCTTCCGGCCCGGAGGGGATTGCGCAGGCGCGGCAGGATCAGCGCGCCGGCCACCAGCAGGGCCGTCACCAGGTTCAGGTCGGACGCCTGGAGCCCGATGAAGTCGGCGTTCAGCGCCACCTGGATCGCGATGCGGTACAGGATCGAACCGACGACGCAGCCAACCAGCGCCCACAGGATCACCCGGCTGCGCATCACCGTCTCGCCGACGATGACGGCCGCCAGCCCGATCACGATGGTGCCGATGCCGCTGGTCACATCGGCGAAGCCGTTGGTCTGGGCGAACAGGGCGCCGGCCAGCGCCACCAGCGCGTTGCTCAGCGCCATCCCGGCATAGATGTGCAGGTCGGTCGAGACGCCCTGGGCTCGCGCCATCCGCGCGTTGACCCCGGTCGCCCGCATGGCGAGTCCGAACTCGCTGTTGAGGAAGCGGGCGAGCAGCGCCACCACGGCGGCGACCACGACCAGCACGAACAGCGGCCGGAGCACCGCGTCGGACAGGCCGAGCCCGTAGAACGGCGTCAGCACCGTGTCCTGGGTGATGATCGCGACGTTCGGCCGCCCCATGATCCGCAGGTTGACCGAGAACAGCGCGATCATGGTCAGGATGCTGGCCAGCAGGTGCAGGATCCTGCAGCGAACGTTGAGCGTGGCGGTGACGATTCCCGCCAGCGCCCCGGCCGCCATGGCGGCCCCGGTGGCGAGCCACGGGTTCCAGCCCGCCACGATCAGGGTCGCGGTGACGGCGGCGCCCAGCGGGAAGCTGCCGTCCACGGTCAGGTCGGGAAAGTCCAGGACGCGGAACGACAGGAAGACGCCGAGGGCGACCAGGGCGAAGACCAGCCCCAGCTCCGCGGCCCCCAGGAAAGCTACGGCGCTCATGGATGCTTCATCGATTCGGCTTCATCGATTTGGGCGCATCACTGTCCGACGACCTTGCTGGCCCGGGCGACCACGGCGTCGGGGATGGTGATGCCCATCGCCGCCGCGGCCTTGGGATTGACGTACAGGTCCGTTCCCTCGGCCGACGTCACGGGGATGTCGCCGGGATTCTCGCCCTTCAGGACGCGGGCGACGATCTGCCCGGTCTGGCGGCCGACCTGGTAATAGTTGAAGCCCACGGTGGCGACGGCGCCGCGCTGGACGCTGTCGGTGTCGGCGGTGAAGACCGGCAGCTTGTTCTGGGCGCCCACGATCAGCAGGGCTTCCAGGGCGGAGACGATGGTGTTGTCGGTCGGCATGTAGACCGCGTCGACCCGGCCGACCAGCCCGCGCGCCGCGCCCTGCACGTCGGCCGAGCGGGTGGCCGGCGCCTCGACGATGGAGAAGCCGTGCTCGGGCGCCAGCTTCTTCACCAGTTCCAGCAGGGTCACGGAGTTCGGCTCCCCCGGATTGTACGGGAAGCCCAGCCGCCTGGCGTCGGGCATGATCTCCCGGATCAGCGCCAGATGGTCGGCCACCGGCGACAGGTCGGACAGGCCGGTCACGTTGCGGCCCGGCTTCTCCAAGTCGCGGACCAGCTGGGCGCCCAGCGGATCGGTCACCGCGGTGAAGACGACCGGGATGTCCCGCGCCGCCGACACCACGGCCTGGGCCGACGGCGTCGAGATCGGCACGATCACGTCGGGCGCCTGTCCGACGAACTGCCGGGCGATCTGGACCGCCGTGCCGGGATTGCCCTGGGCGCTCTGGTAGTCGAACCTCAGGGTGTCGCCGGGTTTCCAGCCCTGCTCGGCCAGCTCGTCGCGTACACCGTCGCGGACGGCGTCCAGCGCCGGATGCTCGACGATCGCGGTGACCGCGACGCTCTTGCTCTGGACCTGGGCTCCGGCCGGAACGGCGCCAAGGCACGCCAGCGCCAGGACGGTCCCGGCGATGCGGGTGATCTTCATCTTGCTTCCTCCTGGGGACCTTCTATCCCCTCAAAGCTCCGGGGAACGGCCGAGCTGCTCCATCAGTTCACGCCATTCCCGCTTGCTCAGGCCGCTGTCCGCCTGGGCGACGGTCTCGCCGGAGAGCATCCGCCGGACGATGGCGAGGCCGGTCGCCGACAGGCTCGCCCCGCCCAGCCGGTATTCGCGGAACGCCTCCGCGGTCAGCGGCACCCAGCGCTCCAGGATGTCGATCATGATGTCGGCGTAGGCCCGGATCTCGTACTGGGCGTGGCTGTCGGCGCGCAGCCGCAGGAAATGCATCAGGTTGTGCAGATCCACCTTCCAGTACCATTGCGTATAGTAGTTCAGGGACAGGTTCATGCGCGCCAGCTCGCGCGCCAGCCCCGAGCGCGACGGGTCGAGGGGAGCCCCGTCCTCGTCCTGGTTCAGCATCTCGGCATAGCCGCGGTAGGCCCGCTCGCTGTCCTCGCGCAGCAGGTCCATGACGCGGGCCGCCTCGTCGCCCTGCAACACCTCGCCGCGGCCCTGGCGGTTGACGGTGCTCTGCGCCGACAGGTGCTCGGGCGCCGGGACGTAGAACTCCTTGTCCAGGATCGAGTAGCGCGCGCTGTACTCGTTGACGTTGGCCGTACGGTGGCGGATCCACTGCCGGGCCACGAAGATCGGCAGCTTGACGTGGTACTTGATCTCGCACATCTCGAACGGGGTCGAATGCCAGTGCCGCATCAGGTAGCGGATCAGGCCGGCATCCTCGCTGACCTTCCGGGTGCCGCGGCCATAGGACACGCGGGCCGCCTGGACCACCGCCGAATCGTCGCCCATATAGTCGATCACGCGCACGAATCCGTGGTCGAGCACGGGGAAGGCCTCGTAGAGGATGTCCTCCAGCGCGGGCACGGTGGCGCGCCGGGTCGGCACGGCCTCGTTCCGCAAATGGGCGATCTCGTCGCGCTGTTCCGGGGTAAGCGGCATGTTTTCTCCGGCGTTCGTTGACCGCCGCACTCTAGCGCCTGGACCCGCCGGAGACCATAGCGAGCGGGAATGTCGCGGACGGCGGGGCGGTTCCCGGCAACATCGCCCCTTTATTCTCACGATCGCAGAGCCTATATTCGAATTGTCGGGTAACGCCCGGCTATGGCGATAAACGTCATGTGGAATAAGCGTTGCGGACCCGGGGGCGGCACCCGGCGCCTCCACCAGTTATACCTGTCCGCCGGCACCGGACGGGCAGGCCTACGGGGGCGAATCAGGATCGACGCGCGTGGTAAAGGCATGATTTTCGCCCGGCATGGTACCGCCGTTATCGGGCTGATTTTACAAGTGCCAACGACAACCGTATGGCTCTCGCTGCCTGACCTTGGGTAAGCGCGGTCCGGGGGGCGCCGGGCAACAGAAGCCCCCCACTTCATTCAGTGCTGTGTCCGGCAGCGATTTGATTAAGGTTGAGGCGGCGCCCGTAATGGCAACCGAGTATCTGCGATACGACAAGATGGTCGAGAACGCCCTGCGCGGTGTCGTTCGGGAAGCGTTGATCCAGGCGGCCGAACGCGGTCTGCCGGGCAATCACCATTTCTACCTGACCTTCCGCACCAACGACGCGGGCGTCCAGATTCCCGACTACCTGCGCGGCCAGTATCCCTCAGAGATGACCATCGTGCTCCAGTACCAGTTCTACGGTCTGGAGGTCGAGGACGACAAATTCGGCGTGACGCTGAGCTTCAACAACGCGCATGAGCGACTGGTCATCCCGTTCGCGGCGATCACCACCTTCGCCGATCCCTCCGTCACCTTCGCGCTCCAGTTCCAGCCGCTGAGCACCCAGGAAGGCCCGACGAGCATGGAGGAGATCGAGGAGGAGGTGACCGAGGAAGCGGAACGCCAGGCGGCCAAGGCCGTAGGCGCGAAGCAGGCCGACGACGGCAAGATGGGTCAGGTCGTGGCCCTGGACTCGTTCCGCAAGAAATAGCTTTCCGGCATCGTTGGATCGCAAGGACCGGCAAGGGGCACCGTAGCAGCGGTGCCCCTTTCGCATTTGTACCGCCCGGAGCGGCGACGATCCGTTCCGTTCCCTAAATATCGCGGCGCAAGCGCCGGTACTACCCCTTGAGAATTCCGGGAGGCGACTTTCCCTGGAGCGAAGCAGAGGGTACCCATACACCGGCAGTCCTCGCGAGGACTGCCGAATACTGTGACGATCGTACGAAGCACCCTTTTCCGTGTCCGTGCGGAATCAAAAGCGAAAGCCGCCATGCCGCGCTTCCAGACACCCAGCCCGCTGACCCGTATCCTGCACCTGGATGCCGCGCTGGCGCGCAGTCCCTGGGCTCGGGTGGCGGTCGCCGTCCTCGCCCTGGCGCTGACCCTGGCCATGGCCTACCTGCTGGCCGGCAAGCGGGAGGTGATCGCCGCGGATACCCGCGACTATCTCGCCTTCTCCCCCCTCCGGGTTTTCGGCTACCCTACGTTCCTGATGATGATGCAGGCGATCGGCGACGTCCGGATCACGTCGGTCGTCGTGCAGACCGCCCTCTATTTCGCATCCAGCGTCTTCCTGGCCTTGACCGTGCTTCGCGCGTCGCGCTCGCTGGCCTTGGCCCTGGCGCTGACGGTCCTGCTCCACGGCAACATCGTCACCACCACCTACAACTTCATCGCCGTCACCGAGTCGCTGATCACCTCCTCGACCATGGTGGCGCTGGGCGCCCTGCTCCAGTTCTACCGGACGCGCAGGCTGTCCTGGTTCGCCCTGATCTGCGCGGTCGCCGTCTTCAACATCGTGATCCGGCCGGCCGGGCAGGTCTACCTGCCTTTCCTGGCGGTGGTCGCGGTCTATGCCTGGCTGGCCCTGCGGGTCAGCCCGATGCGCATGGCGGCTTCCATCGCGGTCGCCGTGCTGGTCAGCTACGGCTCCATCAACGCCGTCAACTACGCGGTCCACGGCTTCACGGGGACGAACAGCAACCACGGCACCGGGCTGCTCGGCAAGGCCATGCTGCTGGCGCCCGAGCATGCCGGCGACTTCGCCGGTACGCCGCTTCAGGACAGCGTGACCGAGCTGGCGGCCATCATGGAGCCGGTCGTCGCCCGGCTGGACCGCATGGAGGACCCGCGCGCCCGGACGCTGGTCTCGCAGACCTATGTGAACTACCTGCGCTTCGGCGTCCTGTTCCCGACCTACCGGGAGCGCCATGGCCATGCCGACGGCTGGGACCGGGAGCTTCATGTCCGCGAGATCGCCGGCGCGATCGTGGAGAAGGACCTCCTCGGCTACCTGGAGCTCTCGTACCGGGAATTCATGGCGCTGGTGACGCTCGCGCCGATCATGACCGCGTCGGAGGCGGAAGCCGCCCGCGCCGACGTCGAGCGCCAGGCGCCGTGGCCCTATGACGGCGACGAGAGCTGGGAATACGAGGCCGGGCCGCGGCTGCTGAAGATGGAGGTCGGCATCGGCACGGAGCAACGCGGCACCGCGACGGTGATGGCGTTCCGGGCGGTCTATTACGGCTTCTATATCATCGGCATCGGCGGCGCCCTGGCGATGGTCGTGACCATGGTGCGGCGCCGGCCGGTCGCCTGGGAACTCCAGATGATCGGTTCCTGCGCGATCCTGTATGGCGGGACCATCACCATGACCGCGCTGGGCGATGTCGGCGGCGTGCGCTACCTAGTGCCGATCTGGCCCTGCATCGCCCTGTCGTGGATTTGCGCCGCCGGATGGCTCAGGGAGGCGGCTCTGGCCGGCGGGCGCGATCATGCCGCGGGCTATGCCTCCGCCGGGTCGGCGGCCCGGCGCGTTCCCTCGTAGGAAACCGCCCGGAGACGCAAAAAGGGCGCGGCCAGGAAGCCGCGCCCCTTTCGCAGAACCCGGAGGACCGGGATTCGTCCATCAGGAATTGATGGAGATCGAACCGATCTGGGTATTGTCGCTGACGTCGCCGCCGAGCGCACCCGCGGCGGACGAGCCGGAGAGGGCGTCGCCGCCGGTCGCCGAGGCGGAACCCGTGTTGAAGCCCAGGCCACCGGCCGAAGCCATGCCGCTGGCGTCGCCGCCCAGGCCGGTCGAGGTCGAACCCGAGTAACCGAGAGCGTCGCCACCGGCCTTGCCGCTCTGCTCAATGCCAACATTGGTGCTCATGTGAATCTCCCGACCTAATGAAAGGTTTCTGTGGATCGCTGGGACCGGCGAGCTCTCCGCCGGTACTCCCCTATTGAGCAAGCCGCGTGCCAAATCAGGATTAGCCCTTCGGAGGGAGCCCAGGCCTTGCAAATCCGAGATCCGCGCCGGCCCGGCGGGTCGGCAGGCGGTCCAGTCGGGTGGACGCCGTCAAGGAAAGCTGGACAGGCCCGGGATCAGGCCGGCACCAGCGCGCGCAGCCGGCCGGCGAGGACCTTCAGCACCTCCGCATCGGCGGTCTCGTCGAACTTCCGGGCGAAGAACGCCGGCGAAGCCAGCAGGTCCGGCAGGTCGTCCATGGTCAGGACCTTGGGATTGCCGGAGTTGCGAACCCACTTGATCATCCGCTTGTTGTCCCGGTCCACCGTGCCGGCGAAGGGGCTCGACATCATCATCGCCTGATACCAGGACTCGTGCGGATGCTTGACCCGGCGGAACCAGCGCAGGATGTCCTGCGCCACCGGCGCGGCCGCCGCCCACTCGCAGAATTCGCGCGTCAGGATGTGCCAGCCGTCGCCGTACCACTCGTTCCGGAAGGTCCGGGGCTTGGGATAGGGGATCGGCAGGCGGCGCAGCTTGCCGCCCATCTCGACGCAGACCCAGCGGAAGCGCCGGCGGAAATGGGATTTGGTATCGGCCAGCAGATGCACGCGCATGTGGTTGACGCCCGGCCGGGCCGCCAGTTCGGCCAGCATTTCGTCCCGGGCCTTGAGCGGGAAGTCCTGGCCCGTGATATTGATCATGTGGGTCCAGCCCTTCCGGCCGAGCAGCGCGTTCATCGCCGCCCACTCCGCCTGGCACAGGCCGAAGCCGCCCCAGTACACCGGCACGGGCTTCACGAAGACGATGTTGCCGCGCCCTTCGGCGACGCGGGCGAATTCCCGGTGGACCTCGGGAGGTGTCTTGGCGTCGATATGGATCGCGAAGTGATCGTCGGGGTGCCAAAGCGCGTCGATCAGCCGGGCGAACTGCGACGGCTGCTTGTAGGCGGTGATGACATAGGCGAGTGACATCGGTTAACTCCGCTGCCTCAGCCCGGCCTGGGGGCTGAAGACCCGCCCTTCCGGCGCCGAGAAATCCACCAGGCGTTCGAATCCATCGGTCATCCGGTCGACGGTGAAAAGCTGCGCGCGGGCCCGGGCCCGCTCGGCCATCAGCGCCCGAAGCGCCGGGTCGCGCACCAGCGCTTCGAGCGATCGCGTCCACGCCCCGTCGTCGTCGAGCGGCAGCAGGTCGCCGACGGCGCCTTCCCCCGGTCCGCCCAGCGTCTCGACCTGGGCCGGAATGTCGCTGGAGACGATGGCGAGGCCGGCATGCATGGCTTCCAGGACGGCGTTGCTCTGCCCTTCGAAGAGCGTCGGCATGGCGAAGATGTCGGCGGCGCGCAGCAGGTCGGGAATGGCGGCGCGGGCGACCTCGCCCAGGAAGGTGACCCGGGACGTCACGCCCAGATCGGCTGCCAGC
This sequence comes from Skermanella mucosa, assembly GCF_016765655.2. Taxonomy (NCBI): domain Bacteria; kingdom Pseudomonadati; phylum Pseudomonadota; class Alphaproteobacteria; order Rhodospirillales; family Azospirillaceae; genus Skermanella; species Skermanella mucosa. The sequence continues at coordinate 838,814 of NZ_CP086106.1, read as the reverse complement.
CGCTCCAGCTTGCCCCGGTCGCTCCCGTCGCCGGCCAGCGCCAGGTGCCCCGCCGACAGGGACGGCAGGACGCGCAGCAGCAGGGACTGGTTCTTCTGCTCGGCCAGCCGGCCGATGTTCAGGATCAGCGGCTCGCCGGCCGGCAATCCGAATTTGGCGCGCGCGGCCGTGCCGTCCAGTTCCGACGACCGCCAGTCGATGCCGTTGTGGACCACCGTCAGGTGGCGGCGGTAGGCTTGCGGATAGGCCGAGAAACTCTCCACCACGGACTGCGAGTTGCCCACGTTGGCGGTGTAGCAGCCGAGCGTTCCCGCCAGCTTGTCGAGCCGCTGCATCCAGGGAGTATAGGTCCAGGAAGGATTGCGCTGGGACGCGACGCGGCGGGGCACCCCGGCAAGCCGGGCCACGGCCTGGCCGAAGCCGTTGGCGAGCGGCAGGAAGCTGATAACCGCGTCCGGTCGATGGGACCTGAGCTGCCGGAACAGCCGGACCAGGAGCTGCAGGTACCCGCCGGCGCCCGGCGAGCGCACGGGCAGGAGCACCCGGATGCCCTCCTCGTTCCGGTAGAGCGGCGATTTCTCATAGAGGAACCAGGTCTCCACCTCGTGGCCGCGGGCACGCAGGCTGCGCCCCAGCCGCAGCAGCGCCTCCTGGGCGCCGCCCTGGTCCATGTGGGTGATCAGCAGGACCAGCCGCAGCCTCGGCGTCGTCGCATTCATCGGCCATTCTCCCAGGAACGCACCCGTCCGGTTCCGAGTGCGAGATCGAGGTAGGTATCGACCGCGCGGTCGAGGGTGAACTGCCCGACCTTGCACGCCATCGCGTTGGCCGGGACGGGATGGTCGAGTGTCCGCCCGATCGCGTCGGCGAGCGCCTGGTCGTCACCGAGGGGAACCAGCGCGCCCAGCTTTCCGTCGTCCAGGATCTCCCGGGTGCCGCCCGGGCAGTCGGTCGCCACCACGGGAGTTCCGCAGGCCATGGCTTCGACCAGGACGGACGGCAGCCCTTCCCAGCGCGAGGACTGGACGAACACGCCGGCCCGCGACATCAGCGCGTAGGGATTGGGCTGGAAGCCCGGCATCGCGACATCGGCGGCCACGCCAAGCTGCTCTGCGAGTCGCTCCAGGTCGGCGCGCAGTTCACCCTCCCCCAGGATCATCAGGCGGACCGGGCGCCGGGCGCGCAGCAGGGCGAAAGCGCGGATCAGCGCCGCGAAATCCTTGACGTCGACCATGCGTCCGGCCGCCAGGACGACGGGCGGCTCGCCCGGCCGGAACCAGGGATGGTCGCACGGCTCGCCCGCCTTGGCGTAGAGGTCCGGCGTCACGATGCCGTTGTGGACCACGTCGATCCGATTACCGGGTATGCCGGAGAACCTGGCGAGATCCTCCGCGACCCCGCCCGAGACGGCGATGATGCGGGACGCCGTGGGATAGAGCCAGGGCACCATCCGGAAGGCGAGCTTGACCGTCGAAGACGGGTTGGAGCCGAAATTCCGGGTGATCTGGCTGTGCTCGGTGACGATCATGCGGGTGCGCGTCCGGGCGAACTTGGCCGCCAGCAGCGCCCCGACATTGACATGGACCAGCGCCGAGAGCATGGCCGCGGGCCGCTCCCGCCGGAGATAGCGGGCGAGCGACGCGACGCTGTTGAGGGTGCGCCGGGTATTCAGCACGACCAGGCGGACGCCCGGGGGGATCGCGTCGATATAGGCGCCCTCCCGGCGGATCAGCACCAGGTCGACGGGGTGGGAGCGTTCCGCGATGCCGGCGGCGAGGCGCAGCATCACCCTCTCCGCACCGCCTCCATGAAGATCCTGGAGAAACAGGGAAATCTTGGGCGCCACAGGCGCGGATGCGGTCATGATACCAGTCGTCATTACGTGAGGTTTGAACTGCCGCGGAAATGGGCGGTCGGGATCGGTGAAGTCCCAATGATGAATGGTGCGATGGTGCCCATTATTCACCAAAGCGCCACGGCTATTTAGCCCTACCCGGAGTGGGCACCCATTGATGGCACGCCTTCGGCGACCTTTTGCCATGCCAGAGCCATATATAGAAAATAAAATACTCGTATAATGACCTGCTGTAGTGGAGCCAAAACCCTTGCCGCACTGCAAAACGATCTGGACACACAGAATGGATGGCAAATATAATCTACGCAATCGCATTGCGCATTGGTGCTAACCACTTAACCCTTATGGGTATTTGGCTCCACCATTTTGCGACGCCTTCCAAAGCAATGGAAGGCACCCGGCATTCCACTGAACATTGCCTGACAAGGTGATGTTTGCTCTGCGGTGCTGCACGCGCGTGTAAAACTACCGGATATTACCGATGAACAAGCTTTTGACGCCGGAACGCCAAGAGACCGACCGGCATGATTGGACCACCCACGAGGAAGGGCCGTCGCGAAGCGCCCCGACGCTCGGGCTGGGCGACCTGCTCATGGTCCTCTCGCGCCGGAAATACCTGCTGCTGGGAACGATCGCGATCGTGACCCTGCTCGGCATCGTCAACGTCTACATGATGACGCCGCTCTACACCGCCGACACCTCGGTCATGGTGGATCCGCGCGAACAGCGGGTGGTCGACGTGGAGGCGCTGGTCAGCGGTGCTCCCGCGGACCAGTCGACGATCGAAAGCGAAATCCAGGTCATCAGGTCGGACGAGCTCGCCATGCGCGTGATCCGCCAGCTCGGCCTGGACCGCCTGGCGGAGTTCAATCCCCGCGTGGCCGCGGAGCAGAACGCCGACAGCTTCAAGCTGCCGAGCCTGCGCGACCTGCCTCCCGTCCAGTGGGCGAAAAGCCTGCTGGTCACGGAGGAGCCGGTGGCTCCGGACCCGGCCGCGGAGGAGGCGCGCCTTCAGACCTCGATGCTCACCACCTTCCTCGGCCGCCTCAGCGTCTCGGCGGTCGGCCGGTCGCGCGTGCTGACCATCAGCTTCACGTCGGAGAATCCGACGCTGGCCGCCAACGTGGCCAACACGATCGCGTCGCTCTACATCACCCAGCAGCTCGAACAGAAATTCGATGCGCGCCAGAAGGCCAACGCCTGGCTGGGCGAGCGGCTGACCCGGCTGCGCGAGGAGGTCGAGACGGCCGAGCGCGCCGTCGAGACGGCGCGGGCGGGCCTCGGCGTCGTGCAGGGCCGCGACTCCGGCCTGGTCAACGAGCAGCTGACCCAGCTCAACACCCAGCTCGTGATGGCCCGGGCGGAGAACAACACCACCCAGGCGCAGCTGCGCAGCGTCGAGAACGCGGTCAGGGCGCGCGGCGTGCGCGCCGTGTTCGACGTGGTCGATTCGACGCTGGTCAGCGGTCTCCGCGCCCAGGAGGCCACGCTCCGCCAGCGCGAGGCGGAGCTGTTGAACAATCTCGGCCCGCGCCACCCGACGATCGTAGACCTGAAGTCGCAGATCTCCGCGATCGCCGGCGAGATCAACAACGAGGCCGAGAACCGGCTGCGGGCGCTGCGGGCCCAGGCGTCGGTGACCCAGCAGCGGGTCACGTCGCTGGAGCAGTCCATGTCCAGGCTGGAGCAGGAGGCGGGCCGACTCAACCAGTCCGACGTGGAGATCCGGGCGCTCGAGCGCGAGGCGGAAGCCAACCGCGCGCTGTTCGAGAACTTCCTGGCGCGCTCCAAGGAGACCCAGTCGGTCGACCTGGAGCAGCCAAACGCCTGGATCGTCTCGACGGCCAGCGCGCCGCTCGGCCCGTCCTTCCCGTCGAAGCCGCTGTTCGTGGCGGTGGCGCTGGTCCTGGCGATCGGCCTGGGGCTGATCCTGGTGTTCCTGGCCGAGCAGCTGGAACGCGGCCTGCAGACCCAGGAGGACGTCGAGCGGCTGCTGCGCATGCCGTCGCTCGGCATGATCCCGCTGGTCCGCCGCGGGCGCCTCACCCGCAAGACTCCGCAGGACTACGCCCTGGACAAGCCGGCATCGGCCTATTCCCAGGCGGTCAAGAGCCTGTTCACCTCGCTGATCATCGCCCACCAGCGCAAGGGCAGCGGCAACATCGTCATGCTGACCTCGGCGGTTCCGGGTGAAGGAAAGTCGTCGCTGGCGGCGACCCTGGCCCGGGTCATCGCCATCGCCGGCCGGCGCGTGCTGATCATCGACTGCGACCTGCGCCGTCCCAACATCCACCGGACGCTGGGCCTGCCCAACCAGCTCGGCCTCGCCGATTTCCTCCATGGAGACGCGACGCTGCCCGACGTGATGCGCACGGACACCCGCACCGGGGCCGACGTGATCACGGCTGGATCGCCGACCGACTATCCGGAGGAAACGATCCGCAACCCGCTGTTCGACCAGATGCTGTTCAACCTGCGTCCGCAGTACGACCTGATCCTGCTCGACGCGCCGCCGGTGCTACCGGTGTCCGACACGCGCATCCTGGCGGAAAAGGCCAGCCAGACGGTGGTCGTCGTCAAGTGGCGCCGGACCCCGCGCAAGCTGGTCCAACTCGCGATCCGGCAGCTCGGCGACGCCGGGGCCAACATCGCGGGCGTGGCGCTGAACCAGGTCGACACCACCAAGGCGGCGCGCTACGGCTCCGGCGAGGCGGAGTACTACATGGGCCGTCGCGGCAGCTACTTCAAAAACTGAACCGGCCCGTGATCTCTCACCGGCAAGTATCTTATTCCATCGGGAAAACGGCATGACTCTGGGCTTCAAGTCGAGCGATATCTTCGGTGTGAAGGTGACGCCGACCACCATGGACGATCTGTTCACCCTGATGGATCGCTCTATCGCCGCGGAGGACAAGGTTGTCATCGCCAGCCTCAACCTCCACGGCATGTACAAGCTGTTCAAGGACGACGTCTTCCGTGCCCTGCACGAGGACGACAAGACCTGCGTCCATATCGACGGCATGCCGATCGTCTGGCTGGGGCGCGCGGCGGGGCTCGACCTCGACGCCAGCCACAGGACCGGCTGGATCGACTGGTTCCTTCCCCTGATGGAGCGCGCCCAGCGCTCCGGATGGCGGATCTACTATCTGGGCGGCACGTCCCGCGTGCTGAACGACGGGCTGGCGCGCCTGCGCCGGGACTACCCGGACCTGGTGATCGACGGGCACGACGGCTATTTCGACGCCCGACCCGGCAGTGCCGGCAACGGCGCCGTGGTCGAGCACATCAACGCGTTCCGGCCCCATATCCTGATCGTGGGCATGGGAATGGGCCGCCAGGAGCACTGGATCTCGGAGAACCGGGCCGACCTGAAGACGAACTGCATCGGCACCTGCGGCGCCTGCATGGAGTATTTCGCGGGAGCCGTGCCGACCGCGCCGCGCTGGCTCGGTCCGCTGGGGCTGGAGTGGCTGTACCGGCTGCTCAGCGATCCGAAGCGGTTCTGGCACCGCTATCTGGTGGAGCCCTGGATCGTCGCCTGGTTCCTGGTGACCGGGGCCGGCCGCCGCCGCGCCGCGGCCCGGACGGAACGGTAAGCGAGCCTCGACCTTCCCGGCCGTCAACGCGAAGGGCGCCAGACCTGCGGGTCCGGCGCCCTTCGCGCGTTTTCGAGGGACCGGAAGCAGGTTCCGGCAAGCCGCGGATCAACGCCGATCCGTGCCTCGGGGCGGGAGTTTTCGAAGCCTGCGGGATATCAGGCGCCGTCGGCCTTCACGACGATCCAGACGGTGCGCATCAGGACGTGGAGGTCCAGCCAGATCGAGTAGTTCTCGACATAGTAGACGTCCAGCTCGATGCGCCGCTCGAACGTCGTGCGGTGACGCCCGGAGACCTGCCACAGCCCGGTGATCCCCGGGCGCACGCGGGACAGGATCTGCTGCTGGTGCGGATACTTGATCAGTTCGTGGGGCATGTAGGGGCGCGGGCCGATCAGGCTCATGTCGCCGACCAGCACGTTCCACAGCTGGGGCAGTTCGTCGAAGCTGAGCCGGCGCAGGATGCGGCCGAACCGGGTCACCCGCGGATCGCGGGTCAGCTTGTGGTACATCTCGTATTCGCGCCGCAGGACCGGATCGGTGGCCAGCAGCTCCTTCAGGCGCTGCTCGGCGTCGGCATGCATCGTCCGGAACTTCAGCGCCGGGAACGAACGGGAGCCGCCGGCCCAGCGAGCCTGGCGGAACAGCAGGGGACCCTTCGAATCGAGCTTGATGCCGGCCGCGATCAACAGGAGCAACGGCGTCACCAGGATCAGCAGGAGGGCCGAGGTGACGATATCGAAACCGCGCTTGATCAGCGGCGTGATGCTGGCGCCCAGCGGGCGCCGCACCTCCAGGGACAGCAGGCCGGACAGGTCCCGGACCCGGGTGTTGACCGTCTGGACGCCGGTCCATTCGGGCACCACCAGGATCGTGGAGAACGGCAGGTTCCCGATCATCTCGCTCAGGCGCTCCGGCTGCTCCCGCGGAACCGCCAGGATGCCGACCGAGGCGTAGCGCACCAAGCGCTCGTCGGTGGTCTTGCCGCCGGGAGCGACGACCGGCAGGCCCTCCACCGTGGTGCCCCACAGGCTCGGGTTCTCGTCGATGAAGAGGACCGGATTGTATCCCAGATGCTCGTTCTGGCCGAGCCGGCGGGCGATGTCGATACCGGCCTGGCCGGTGCCGACAACCACGCAGGGGCGGCCCCACAGGCGCAGCCGCATCAGCACGCCGCGGCCCATGGCGTCGGAAATCCAGATCAGCACGCCCAGCACCAACAGTGCCGCGAGCATGCCGTTGTTGAACCAGATCGCCTCGTTGAACTGGAGATCGACGATGGTGATGCCGACGACGGTTCCGATCAGGATCATGAACTGGCGGCGCAAACGCTCCACCGGCGACATTCCGTAGCCCGGGTACAGCCCCACCATGGCCTTGAGGATCGGCACGACGAGCAGCGCGCCCGCCAGTTCCTGGGCATGCAGGGTCGGGTCGAGCAGGAAGGTCGTAGGCGCGGGGCTGATGAGGCCGATGCCGAGATGGGCGAAAAGTACGGCCAGGAAGACGGCCGTCACGTCTACGAAAAACAGAAACAAGGCGGGCTGCAAGGATCGGAACTGACCCCGGGTCCGCACGGCAGGACCAGATCTAACAGAAATCTGGAAGTCATTGAGCATTCTGAAATTCCCCGCACCGGTAGCCGAGGGTCAGCAAACCGGCTGATTTACGTCGACCCAACGAACATGAGATCGAGAACCTCCGCATAGCGTAGCACTATAATGCACTGCAACAATCACATGGTCCCAATAAAGGGTAAACACGAAATGCTTCCATCCTTCGGACAAAAAGGATGTAAGCCCGTTGGCAAGCTACATTTTTGTCTCGAGAAGCTAAAATTTGTCTTTCTGTTTGCCCGTCACGCATTACTGTACTCTGCGCTGAACTTAAGATGGAGCGCATCTCATACTTATCTAAAAACCGCAAGTCATCCAGTTCCCTTTCCGGGTTACGCTCCATTGCGTTGAACACCTGTTGCAACGAAGCCGCTATCGAAGATTTGCATTTTCCTAGAACATTCCGCAGCGGGCCTTGATCCGCGGTAAGGCGGCGGCACTCCCAATGCGTTGTACGCCACCTGGGAGTACCCCCGCGGTCGGGGCGCCCGCTTGCCGCGCAGTGCGCGCCCCGCCGGTACGTACGAGGACACCCGTCAGGGCTTGTGTCCGACCGTGTCGGCGACATAGGCATCCCGCTGGCCGAGAGGCTTGACCGAGCCCGTCGTGGTGTCGCGTGCGGTCTGATGCTCCATCTCGGAGTTCAGCTCGGCGCCGAGCAGCACCGCGTAGGCCGAGAGGTTGAACCACAGCAGCAGGATCACGACGGCGCCCATGGTGCCGTAGGTCTCGTTGTAGTTCGCGAAGTTGGAGACATAGACCGAGAAGGCGACGGACCCCAGGACCCACAGCAGCGTCGCGACCACCGCCCCCCAGCTTACCCAGCGCCACTGCGGCGTTTCGCGGTCCGGTCCGTAGCGGTAGAGCACGGCGAGCGCCAGCATGACGGCGACCGCGAGGATCGGCCAGCGCGCCAGGCGGACCACCCACTCGACCGTTCCGCCCAGATTGAGATAGCCGATCACCGCCGGCAATCCGACCACCACGATCAGGGTGACGATCATGAACAGGATCATGGCGAGGGTAAGGGCCAGCGCTATGGCGTTGAGCTTCAGGAAACCGCGGCTCTCGGTCTCGTCATAGGCGATGTTGAGCGCCGTGATGACCGCGTTGACGCCGCGCGACGCGCTCCACAGGGTCAGCGCGATGCTCAACAGGACGCTGAAGCCGAGCTGACCGCCGGAAGCCGCCGCGACGGCGCTCAACTGGTCCACGATGATCGAGCGGGCCTGGTCCGGGATCACGCCGGCGACCACCTGGAAGTTCCGCTCCACGTCGATCGGGTCCGCCACCAGGCCGTAGATGGAGACGGTCGCGGCGAGGATCGGGAAGATCGCCAGCATCAGGTAGAACGCGACCCCGGCCGCGATCATCGAGATGTTGTCCTTGTCGGTCTCCTCCTTGACCCGCCACAGCACGTCGCGCCAGCCGCTGCCCGGCAGTTCCCCGGGCGAATTGGCATCGCGGCCCCGACCCCCTTCGCGCGCCAGGTTGCGGTCCTGCCCGGCGCCCCGGTTGCGCCCCTGGCTGGGACCGGCATAGCGATCGGCCATGGCCTCGCGGTGGGCGGACTTGCTCAATCCCAACATGTTCTGTCCCCGGTCAGGTCGTCGCGCCCTTGAGCGCGCTCATGCGGTTGTGGATCTGCTGGATGGCGTGGAAATGGGCGCCGACAAGCACGCGCGTTTCCTCGGGAAGGTCGGCATGCAGCGCCATGCGGAAGGCTTCGAGCGCGGAATCCTCGCCGTTCTCGATGCCGGCGATGATGGCCGAGGTCTCGCCCGTCACCAGGGCCCGGCGCAGTTCGCTCCAGGCCGGGTGGAGACGGCCCGGCGGCGTGGTACCGGCCTGCGGCACCGCGCCGTGGCGGCGGACCTCCTCCTCCAGGGCGGCGGCGGCCCGGTCGTGCTGCTGCGCGATCTCGCGCACAATGGCCTGGACCTTGGGATCGGCGATCTTCGTCTCGGCCTGCCGAAGCCCGTCGACGCCCTGGAGCGTCACCGCGATCAGCGGCGACAGCACGTCGGAGATGTCGGCGGGGGTCAGACGGCTGATCCTGCGGCCCTCCGGTTCGTCCTGCCGCAGCTGCTGCTGCGACCGTCCCATGGCGACGGCGAGCCACAGGGCGCCGATGCCGATCATGACGACGGGGATCGGGTTGTTGCGGATCGCGTCGCCCAGCCGGCTCGGATTGCCGCGCATCACGTCCTTCACCAGATCCACCGCCCCGGAGGTCAGCTGGCCCGGCGACAGCCGGAACTCCAGCTCGTCCAGGGTCTGGTCCATGCGCGCGCGGATGCCCGCGATATCGCGCTCGATGTCCTCGGGGCTGCGGCCGGCGGCACCCTGGTCGGAACCGGACTCCGTCCCCGATCTCCCGGTCGCTCTCAGATCGTCGTTGTCGTCGCTGCGGTTCATCCCGATAAACTCCATGCCCCATTTGCGGCAAATCAACACCAGCGGAGGGTCAGTGTTCCGGGAGCCGGGCCGGCGGACCGCCCGGAGCGTTTGTCCGGGGCCGCCGATTCCGTTATGGAAGGCCCATCTTCAGCGACACAAGCGATCCGAGGCGGCGATGACTTTCGATGTGGAGCGGGCGCGGGCCGAGACGCCCGGCACCCGTCACGTGACCCATTTCAACAATGCAGGCGCCGCCCTGCCGCCGCGGCCGGTGCTCGACGCGGTCGCCGCCCATCTCGACCTGGAAGCCCGCATCGGCGGCTACGAGGCGGAGGCGCAGGCCCGCGACCGCATCGAGCGCGTCTACGACTCGGTCGCCGCCCTGCTGGGCTGCTCACGGGACGAGGTCGCGCTGGTGGAAAACGCCACGGTGGGGTGGGACATGGCCTTCTATTCGCTGCGGTTCGATCCCGGCGACAGGATCCTGACGGCCATGGCGGAGTATTCCAGCAACTTCATCCCCTATCTCCAGGTCGCCCGGAAGACCGGCGCGGTGATCGAGGTGATCCCGAACGACGCCCACGGGCAACTCGACGTGGCGGCCCTGGCGGACAGCGTCGACGACGAAGCGCGCGGGCCGGTGAAGCTGATCTCCATCACCCACATCCCGACCAACGGCGGCCTGGTCAATCCCGCCGCGGCGGTCGGGCGGATCGCCCGCGCCCGCGGCATCCCCTATCTGCTGGATGCCTGCCAGACGGCGGGGCAGATGCCGATCGACGTGGACGGGATCGGCTGCGACATGCTCTCGGCGACCGGGCGCAAGTTCCTGCGCGGGCCGCGCGGCACCGGTTTCCTCTATGTGCGCAAGGGATTGCTGGAGCGCCTGGAGCCGCCGATGATCGACAACCACGCGGCCACCTGGGTGGCGCCCGACCGGTACGAGCTTCGCCCCGACGCCCGCCGGTTCGAGAACTGGGAGAGCAACGTCGCCGCCCGGATCGGCCTCGGCGCCGCCGTGGACTACGCGCTGGACTGGGGCCTGGATGCCATCTGGGAGCGGATCAGGGAACTCGCGGACCTGCTGCGCGACCGGCTGGCATCCCTGCCCGGCCACGCCGTGCGCGACCTGGGCGAGACCCGCTGCGGCATCGTCACCTTCACCGCCCCGCGCCCCGCCGCCGAGATCAAGCGCGACCTGGGCGCACGCGGCATCAACGTGTCGGTGACGGCCGCCCCCTCGACCCGGCTCGACATGGAGGCGCGCGGCCTCGACGAGATGGTCCGGGCCTCGGTCCATTATTACAATACGGAGGAGGAGATCGACCGGCTGGTCGCGGCGCTGCGATGATACGGCGCCCCGGAAAACCCGTCAGCCGACCGGCCGCCACCAGTCGGCGACGGCGCGCCGCCGCGCCTCGTCCAGACGGTCGCCCTGGAGCACCAGGCGGAGATGGATCTCCGGCCGGCCGCGCCGGCGCGACTCGACGACCAGGTAGAGATGCGTCCAGGTGCCCAGGCCGCGGTGGACGGCGGCGAAGACCCACTCGTACCGGTCGGGCTCCCGCGCGGTGGCGCGGCAGCCGCCGGCGATCAGCTCGATGCTGTCGTCCGGGCCGCACAGGGGAATGGTCGCTGGAGCGACCGGCAAGCGTTCAGACATGAATAAACCCTCCTGGCTCAAGTGCCGAGGAGGGCTGACGCGGCGGCTCGTTCCCGTTTGTTTGCCGGTCCAGGCCGCATCGTCCCCCGAAAGGGACCACCACCTTGCCCGGGTCGGCAGGTTGGTGTCGGGCGCCAGCCCAACTCTTGATGCTGGCTCTCCTGTATCCTGCCGATGGCGACATGCGCAACAGATTTCCCTGCGGCAAAGGTGTGCGACCGATTACCTCTCAAGAAAGGACTATGGCGAAAACCTGAAGAATCCGATAACTTGGCCGTGTATCGCGGACCCTGGAGCTATGCCGTGGTTTCCACATCTCCCATCTCACCCGAGTTGATGCGCACCGCGCCCAAGGTGCGGGACCTGACGCCGCAGACGCAGGCGTTCAACCAGGATATCAACCGGCAGGTCAGCGACACCAACGGCGGCATGAAGGTCAATGCCAAGACCGAGCCGCTGACCGGCATCACAAGCTCGATCGTCGGCGAGGACCGCCGGGCGATCCAGGAAACCAACGCCTACACCAAGCCGGGCGCCCGCGTCCCGGCGCTCACGGGCGCCACCAGCGCCTTCGTGACCGAGCTGAAGTCGGCCGACCAGAGCAACGTCGAAAGCATGGCCGCGGCGGGCGCCCGCGCCCGCACCCTTGGCCGGGGGCCGGGCGGCGGCCAGCTCGACCTGAGCGCCTGAGTCGAACCGCCCGTCATCACACCCGCCGCTCCGATCGACCGCCATGTGTTCCACCCCGGTGCTATAATCGGGGCGAACCCGTTTACCACGGATAGTGCCCTGCGGCATGGCAGCGCGGAGAGGAACCGACACGATGGCCCAGCATACGGATATGCCGACCCGGGGCACGTCGCCCCGACGCCTGAAGGCGATGGACCTGATCCCCGACCTGATCCCTCTGGCGGGCGCCCGGATCGTCGATGTCGGCTGCGGCGAGGGCGCGCTGGTGCGGGCGCTGGCTCGGCGCGGCGCTCAAGTGGTCGGCGTCGAGATCCTGGACGAGGCGCTGTCCAAGGCCCGCAAGGCGGAACCGGTCGGCGGCGAGCGCTACCTGAAGGGCGTGGGCGAGGATCTGCCCCTGCCCGACAACAGCGCCGACGCCGTCATCTTCATGAACAGCCTGCACCATGTGCCGGCCGCCCATATGGGCAAGGCGTTGCGCGAGGCCGCACGCGTCCTGAAGCCAGGCGGGCTTGCCCTGGTGAACGAGCCGGAGCCGACCGGCGGATACTTCGAACTGACCAGGCTGCTGGACGACGAGACGGAGGTCCGGGCTCTGGCCCATGCGGCGGTGAAGGCAGTGGACGCGCTGGAACAGGTGGATGAACTGTTCTACCTGAATCCGGTGAAGCACGAGGATTACCAGAGCTTCGCCGACCGCATGGCCGGCATCGATCCGACCCGCTCCAGGCTGATCCGAACCCGCGACGCGGAACTGCGCGACCTGTTCGAAACCATCGGGGAGCGGCGGGAGGGTGCCTGGTGGTTCGACCAGCCGGCCCGGATCAACCTGCTGCGAAAGCCGACACAGTGACTGTACCGCGTACCGAGAACGAGCTGCCTTTCGTCGATTACCAGTACCCCGGCAAGGATCCCGCCGGCGGGCGCGTCGCCATCATCGGCGAAGCCCCCGGCGCCGAGGAGGCCCGCACCGGCAAGCCCTTCGTCGGCGCCAGCGGCCGGCTGCTGGACGAGAACCTGAAATCGGTCGGGCTGGAGCGCGCCACCTGCCTGATCGGCAACACCTTCCGCTACCAGCCGCCCGGCAACAAGGTGGCCCATTTCTTCTCGTCCCGCACCAAGGCGCGCAAGATGGGCGTCGAGGTGGCGGAGGACCTTGGCCCCATGGGCACCTCCGACTATTGTCTCGCCCGATACGCCGGCGAGATCGAGCACCTGCGCCGGACCCTGGCCGAGGTGAAGCCCGCCGTGATCATCGCGCTTGGCCGTACGCCCCTGTGGGCGCTGACCGGCCAGAGCGGCATCACCGCGCTGCGCGGCCAGGAGCTTCCCTGCCGCCTGCTGGCCGGCGCCATCGTGGTCCCGACCTTCCACCCCAGCTACATCCTGCGCGGCAACCGCGTCGAGGAACCCCTCTTCCACGCCGACGTGAAGCTGGCCGCGGAACGGGCGGGATGAGAGCTCACGGTGTCGCGGCGAGCCTGCCGCGACACCATTTGATTTCATAACTACCCCAAAAGTGCTATATGAATGATTATCACCCTTGCCGGTGGTAGAGTTGCAAATCTCTGTAATTACCCAATAAACTGATTTCTAGCGAAGCGATGTCCAAGCGCACAGTGAATCTGAAGCGTTCGATCCGATCCGTCCCTCTGACGACTGAGGAAAAATATTGGTTGGACAGCATTTCGACCAAGGTCGGATACGGCGGTAATCCAATGCATAAGCGCAGTCCAGGCGATTTCAAACTAAACCCACCCAGCGATGGTCGCCAGCACAAGACTCTGTGCGACAGGGCGAAAGTCTTCACCAGGGCTGAAGCCACCCGCCTATTGAAGCAGGGCGCCGCGTACGGATTGGTCAGCGACGCCATGAAAGGTGACTGGCCGAAGAACATCTGGGCGGTTGCTCAAAACGGTGAACCCGTCGAAGCGATCCTGGAGAATGAAACCCAGGGCATCTATCATGGCTATTCCATGGGTGACAGCGATCCCATGGCCGCCAGCGTACGACAGAGATGGAGCGCGGCGACATGCCGGTAGGTTTCTCTATCGATGCCCAATGGCAGGCGTGCCAGCACGGCTTGGCCGAGGATCGCGCAACGGCCGCCAAGCTTCGCATCGCCTTCGACGAACTGGTGGCGACCCGGGTTGAAAGCGACTGGTCGCGCGAGGTCCAGGATCGTGTCCATGTGTCGGCCTATCCCCTGGCGATGTGGTTCGCGGCAAATTGGTGGCGGCTTCGCTGGGAACCTTACCCTGCGACCGGCGTCCCCTCCCCGTCCTGGCGCATGGCCCATGAAGTCGCGGCGGCAGGCCACGGCTTCCTGTGGCCGCGCCTAATCTTCGCCAGCGACGGACCGACCGTGGAAGCGGTGTGCCACGCATCGCGGCCGAACTCCGGGGAGCCGGTCCGCTATCTTTCGGATTTCCGGTGTGCAGTCCCGGCAACGTCCTTCGAGGCGGCCGTCGATGACTTCGTAGCCGATGTAATCGCCCAATTGGAGACACGCGGAGGCGTCGGCCAGGACCTGTCCACGCTTTGGGAAGAGGTCAAGGCCGAGCGCGAGGATCCGGTGGAAAGTGTCCGGCGCCGCTTGGAGGCTCGCCTTGGATGCGATCCGGACGAGGCGCCGGAGGAGATACTTGCCCACTTGCTGGAGCTTTCCGGCGAAGCCGGAGAATCTGCACTGGACGAGATCGCGCCCGCCTTGTCCGGGAGCGCGACCGGGATCGAGGATGCCATCAGGAAGACGGTCGTAGCGGCCCATGGGAAAGGCGTCCGGGTGGCCGTGGACCTCCCTTCAGCGTTGCACCAACATAGCGTTCCAGATGGAACGCCCCCGTGGGACCGGGGCAGGAGCCTTGCCGGCGCGGCCCGGAAAGCTTGGCGGCTACCGAGCGATGGCATTTCCGACGAGGAACTGGCGAGGCTTTTGGATGCTCCGAAGAAGGCATTCCTGCCGGACTCGGCCCATAACCCCGGTATCCCGTTCGGCTTGGCGGTACGGGAAGACGACGGCGCTCACCTCAAACTGGTCTTCGGAAAACGGAACGCTCCGGGCATCCGGTTCGAAGCCGCGCGCTTCCTGGCCGACCACCTGACAGCCCCGAAATCGGACGCCTGGCTTCCGGCAACCAGAACGAAGACGGTCCGCCAGAAGATGCAGCGCGCCTTCGCCGCAGAGCTCCTGTGCCCGATCGATGCGCTGGACTCGTTCATGAACGGTGACTACTCGGACGATCGGATGGAGGAGGCTGCCGATCATTTCGGCGTCTCGGTCCTCACCGCGAAAAGCCAACTGGCGAACCACGACCTCATCCCGCCGGAAATAGTCAGGGTCTGACGTCCCTTCCCGCTCACGCCGGAATCAATTCGAACCGGTCCACGTCCACCAACCCCATGTCGGTGATCTTCAGGTACGGGATCACCGGCAGGGGCAGGAAGGCCAGTTGCAGGAAGGGTTCGGCCAGCGGGCAGCCCATGCCGCGGACGGCGGCGCGGAGTGCCGTCAGAAGGTGCTCGACCTCCTCGAAGGTCCGGTCGCTGATCAGCCCGGCCAGGGTCAGCGCCAGTTCGCCGACCACCTTGCCGTCCAGCACGGCGACGAAGCCGCCCTGAAGCTCGATCAGCCGGTTGACCGCCACCGCCATGTCGGTGTCGTCGGCACCCACGACGATCACGTTGTGGCTGTCGTGGCCGACGCTGGATGCCAGCGCGCCGCGCTTCAGCCCGAATCCCTTGACGAAGCCCCGGCCGACATTGCGGTTGGTGCCGTGACGGCTCAGCACGCAGACCTTCAGGATGTCCGCCTCCGGGTCCGGGTGCCGCTCGCCGTTCCGATAGGGCAGGTTCGCGGTCAGGTGCTCCGTCAGGATCTTGCCCGGGATCAGCCCGATCACCGGACCCGACGGGCCGCCCGAGGGGGTCCGGAAGACCTCCGGCGTCACCGGGTCCAGCCGGATCGAGCCCAGCCCGACCGGCGGCACGATGGTCCGGCCCGCGAAACTCTCCGGCCCCACGACCCGGCCGTTGCGGATCACCTGGCCGACCCGGCAGTCCTCCAGGTCGTCCAGCAGCACGATGTCGGCCCGGAAGCCCGGCGCGATCAGCCCGCGGTCGGTCAGCCCGAAGCCCCGCGCCGCCGACCAGGTCGCCGCGCGGTAGACCGATTCGACCGGCGCGCCCAGGGCGATGGAGCGCCGGATCAGGTGGTCGATATGGCCTTCCTCGGCGATGTCGAGCGGATTGCGGTCGTCGGTGCAGAAGCCCAGGAACGGGGAGGTCATGGCGTCGATGATCGGGGCCAGCGTGTTGACGTCCTTCGATACGCTGCCGTCGCGGATCAGCACCTGCATGCCTTTCCGCAGCTTCTCCCGCGCCTCCTCGACCCCGGTCGTCTCGTGGCAGTTCCTGATGCCGCAGGACAGGTAGGCGTTGAGGTCGCGGCCCGTCACCAGCGGGCTGTGCCCGTCGATATGGCCGCCCTGGAACGCCGCCAGCTTGTCCAGCACCTTGGGGTCCTTGTGGAGCACGCCGGGGAAGTTCATGAACTCCGCCAGGCCGATCACCTGGGGGTGGCCGCGGTGGCGGACCAGGTCCTCCGCCTCCAGCCGGGCGCCCGAGGTCTCCAGCTCGGTCGCCGGGACGCACGAGGAGAGCTGGACCCGCAGGTCCATGGCCAGCTCGACCGAGCTGTCGAGGAAGTATCTCAGCCCCTCCTCGCCCAGCACGTTGCAGATCTCGTGCGGGTCGCAGACCGCGGTCGTCGTCCCGCGCGGCAGCACGCAACGGTCGAATTCGGCCGGCGTGACCAGGGTGCTCTCGCAATGGACATGGGTGTCGATGAAACCCGGCACCGCGATGCGGTCGCGCCCGTCGATCACGACCTCGCCGTCGTAGCTCTCGTAGGTGCCGACGATCACGTCGCCGCAGACGGCGATGTCGCCCGAGGCGATCTCGCCCGTCACCACGTTGAGGAAGCGGGTGTCCTTGATCACCAGGTCAGCCTTCGTCCGGCCCATGGCCTGGTCGATGCGCTTTCCCAGGTCGTCGCGCGTCACCCCCACAGGCCGGTCTCCGGCGGAAAGACGGTCTCGCCCTCGTAGCGGAGGCCGGGCTCCCGGTCCCGCGCCAGCCACAGCGGCCCGTCGAGGTCGACCAGCTTGGCTCCCTGCGCGATCACCACCCCCGGCGCCATGGCGAGCGAGGTCGCCAGCATGCAGCCGACCATGATGTCGAACCCCGCCTCCTCGGCGGCACGTTTCAGGCGCAGCGCCTCGGTCAGGCCGCCGGTCTTGTCCAGCTTGATATTGACCACCCCGTACTTGCCGCGCAGCTCGTCCAGGGTCGATCGGTCGTGGCACGACTCGTCGGCGCCCAGCGGCACCGGGCAGTCGAAGCCCAGCAGGGCGTCGTCCTGTCCCGCCGGCAGCGGCTGCTCGATCAGCTCGACCCGGAGCCGGGCGAAGGCGTCGCCGAAGCGCTTCAGGTGCTCCAGCGTCCAGCCCTCGTTGGCATCGACGATCAGCCGGGCGTCGGGCGCGTTCTCCCGCACCGCCGTCACCCGCTCCAGGTCGCCGTCCCCCGTCAGCTTCAGCTTGAGCAGGGGCCGGTGAGCCGAGGCGCGCGCCGCGGCGGCCATGTTCTCCACCGTGTCGAGACTCAGGGTGTAAGCCGTGACCACCGGGGCGAGCGGCGCGTCCAGGTCGGCCACCTGCCAGATCGGCTGCCCGGTCAGCTTGCAGGCGAGGTCCCACAGCGCGCAGTCCACCGCGTTGCGGGCGGCGCCCGGCGGCAGGGCCTCCAGAAGCTCCTCCTGCTCCATGCCGGCGCCGATCGCGTCGGCGACGCTCTCGATCTGGGCCACGACCCCGTCGATGCTCTCGCCGTAGCGGGCATAGGGCACGCATTCGCCCCGGCCGACGGTGCCGCCGTCGTCGATCTCGGCGACGACCACATGGGCCTCGGTCTTGGCCCCGCGGGAGATCCGGAAGGTGCCGCGGATCGGGAAGGTCTCGCGGCGGACGGTCAGGGTGCGTTTCGCGCTCGGCGCTGCCATGGCCTCAGCCCAGCAGGTCGACGATCGGGCCGACCCCCATGCGCACCGGATCCACCGCCGGCATGCCGAAGCGGTCGGACAGCTGCTTCAGGTAGGCCTCGGCGGCGGACTTCTCCATGGCCGCGGTATTGACGCTGAACCCGATCACCTTGGCATCGGGATTGGTCACCCGCGCCGCCGCCTCGTGCGCCACGATGCAATCCTGGATGTCCGGAACCTTGCGGTTCGGCAGGCCCCGCATGTGCGGTCGGGTCGGCTCGTGGCACATCACCATCACGTCCGGCTGAGAGCCGTGGACCAGCGCCAGCGTCACACCGGCATAGCTGGGATGGAGCAGCGAGGCCTGCCCCTCGACCACGTCCCAGTGGTCGGGATCGTTGGCCGGGGTCAGGTACTCGACCGCGCCCGAGACGAAGTCGGAAACCACCGCGTCGATCGACACGCCGTCGCCCGCGATCAGGATGCCGGTCTGGCCGGTGGCGCGGAAGTCGGCGTTCATGCCGCGCGCCCGCATCTCCTTCTCGAAGGCCAGCGCCGTGAACATCTTGCCGATGGAGCAGTCGGTGCCGACCGCCAGCAGCCGCTTGCCCGGCCGCCGATCGCCGGTGCCGATCTCGAACTCGCGGGTCGGGTGGCGCACGTCGTGGAGCGAGCGGCCCAGCTCCTTGGCCTTGGCCGCGACGGAGGGCAGATCGGTGATCTTGTTGTGCAGCCCGCTGGCGATGTCCATGCCCAGGTCCAGGGCCTTCAGCATGGTTTCCTGCCAGCTCGCGGCGAAGCGCCCGCCCCGGTTGGCGACGCCGATGATCAGGGTCCTGGCCCCTTCCGCGGCCGCCTCCTCCAGGCTCTTGTCGGGAAGCCCCAGGTCGGCCTTGCAGCCGTCCAGGCGCAACTGGCCGACGCACCAGTCACGGCGCCAGCGCGCCACGCCGTCGGCGGTCTTGGCGGCCAGTTGGTCCGGCGCATCGCCGAGGAACAGCAGGTAGGGATTGGCTATGGCCAAGGGTCTTCTCCATTACGCGTCTGCAACTTGGTTACAGTCTATTCCATTCTCCGGCGCTGACCAGCGCCAACCCGCTTTCCCAGCCCGATCCTCATCGCCCGGGATGCTCCACCCGGATCATCCGGTTGGCATGGGGGTGTTCGATCACCCGCACCGCCCCGTCGGGCCAGCGGACCTCCACACGCTCGACGGAATGGACGGCTCCCAGCCCGAAATGGGCGACCGGCTCCATCTGGCAGAGATAGCCGCTGCCGGCGCAGATCGCGCGCCGCTGGGTCCGCCCGCGCGCCGTGCAGGTCACCAGGGCGCCCCGCGCCGGCGCCCCGGCGGCGGTCAGGGGCATGACCCTGAGCCAACCGTTGTCGGTCGGATAGGGGCGGTAGAACCCCAGAGGCTGGGGCGCCGATTCGCCGTGGGACACCAGGAGTTCCAGCCTTCCGTCGCCGTCGATGTCGGCGACCGCGGCGCCGGTGCCGAAGCCCAGCGGCTCCTCCGCGTCGCCGATCTCTGCCTCGGTCCAGCGCTCGTTGGTCCAGGCGAACAGGCGGTTCGGCTCCCCGATATTGTTGAAGAAGATCTCCTCGAACCCGTCATTGTCGAAATCGGCCGCGATCACGGTGCGGACGCGCGACGGCTCCGCCAACCCGGCGGGGGCCGACTCGATGAAGCCGCCGCCGCCCCGCTGGAGGAACAGCCGGTGCGGCCCCTCCCAATTGCCGCAGACCAGGTCGAGCAGCCCGTCGCCGTCGGCATCCAGCACCGCGACGCCGCGCCCGTTCCCGCCCGGGTCGGCCACCCCCCAGTCCTCCGCGATCTCCTCGAAGGTCCCGTCGCCAAGATTCCGGAACAGGAAGTTCGGCCCGTGCTCGTTGGCGGCAAAGATATCCATGTGCTCCGATACCAGCGGCAAGCTGACCAGCCCCCGGCCCGCCGCCGTCAAGTCGATACCGGCCTCCTCCGCCCTGTCGGACGCGCGCCCGCGCCGGTCCAGCTCGTAGAGCCTGAACCGCCCGCCGTGGCTGGCGATGACGAATCCGTACCGGCCCGTGCCCGACCGGTCGATGCAGGCGACCGACCGGCCGGCCGTCTGATTGACCGCGCCGAAATTCTCCGGCTGCCCGAACAGGTCCAGCCAACGCTTGCCGAAGCAGGCGAACAGCCGGTCGCCGAATCGCTTCGGGCCGGAGAAGCTTTCGGAATTCAGCACGTACAGCTCTTCGCGCCCGTCGCCGTCGGCATCGGCGGCGCACAGGCCGATCGCTTGGCGGGTCGCGTCGGCCAACACGGGGTCGGCGATGTCGACCAGCCGACGCCCGTCCCATTTCAGCACCAGGTTGGCGCAGCCATGGCCGGCCACGACGAACTCGAAGGCGCCGTCGCCGTCGATGTCGGTCACCGCCACGCCGTAGCCAAGCCGGGGTTCGTTCCGGTCGATCGACGCCGTCTCGTCGAGAAACATCGCCCACTCCCTGGTACCGTTGCTTGCCCCCATGCTGACACAATCCGGAGCGGACGGCACGCAGTGCGTATCCAGGTACGTTCCGGCCGCCCTTGTCCTTCCGCAGGGCGGGAATTCGCCGCCGATTCCAGCCGTCCCCCACTCCAATCATCGTGACGCAGCGGTCCCGGCGTTATATCTAGGCGCACGAGCAGGACCTGGAACCCGCACCCGACAGAGGGGAAGCCCGACATGAGTGTCCCCGACCGCCGCCGGCGCACCACCGTGCCGGAACTGTCCGCCCGCAAGGGCGGCGCGCCGATCGTGTCGCTGACCGCCTATACCACGCCCATGGCCCGGCAGCTCGATGCCCATGTGGACATGCTGCTGGTCGGCGACAGCTTGGGCATGGTCCTCTACGGGATGGACAGCACACTGCCGGTGACGCTCGACATGATGATCGCCCACGGCGCCGCCGTGATGCGCGGCTCGGCGCTGTCCTGCGTCGTCGTGGACCTGCCGTTCGGGTCCTACCAGGAGTCTCCCGAAGCCGCTTTCCGCGCCGCGGCGCGCGTCATGGCGGAGACCGGCTGCGCCGCGGTCAAGCTGGAGGGCGGCGTCGAGATGGCCCCGACGGTCGAGTTCCTGACGAGACGCGGCATCCCCGTGCTGGGCCATGTCGGCCTGACCCCGCAGTCGGTCAACGTGCTGGGCGGATACAGGGCGCGGGGACGGAGCGGGCAGGAAAGCAACGCGATCGCGGCTGACGCCTTCGCCATCGCCGAGGCCGGCGCCTTCGCCCTGGTGATCGAGGGCACGGTCGAGCCCCTGGCCCGCCAGCTGACCGCGGACCTGCCCGTCCCGACCATCGGCATCGGCGCCTCGCCCGCCTGCGACGGTCAGATCCTGGTGACCGAGGACCTGGTCGGCCTGTTCAGCGACTTCACGCCGAAATTCGTCAAGCGCTATGCCGAGCTGGGTCCCCTGGTCTCGGCCGCCGCGCAGGCCTATGCCGACGATGTGCGCGCGCGCCGGTTCCCCGGTCCCGAACACGTCTTCGCCCCAAAACCCAGCGGGAGCACGCCCGATGCCTGAGAAACTGACCACCGTCCGGACCGTGGCCGACCTGCGCGCCCAGGTCGCGCGGTGGCGCGCCGCCGGGGAGAAGGTCGGGCTGGTGCCGACCATGGGCGCCCTGCACGAGGGGCACCTGAGCCTGGTCCAGGCCGCCCGCCGCAGGGGAGCGGACCACGTGGTGGTCAGCGTCTTCGTCAATCCGACCCAGTTCGGTCCCAACGAGGACTTCTCCAAGTACCCGCGGCAGGAGGACTCCGACGCCGCCAAGCTGGAGACGGTGGGCGCCGACCTGCTCTATGCGCCCGACGTGGGCGAGATGTATCCCGACGGCTTCGCGACGACGGTCCATGTCGCCGGGCTGACCGACGGGCTGTGCGGTCCCCTGCGCCCCGGCCATTTCGACGGGGTGGCGACCGTCGTGTCCAAGCTTCTGCTGCAATGCCTGCCCGATGTCGCCGTGTTCGGCGAGAAGGACTATCAGCAGCTCCAGGTGATCCGCCGCATGGTGCGCGACCTGAACATCCCCGTCCTGATCGAGGGAGCGGCCACCGTCCGCGACGAGAGCGGGCTGGCGCTGTCGTCGCGCAACGCGTACCTGTCCGCCGACCAGCTCGCCGTCGCGCGCCAGCTCAACGGCGTGCTGTTCGCCATGGCGGAACGCATCGCTGCGGATCCGGCGCGGTGCCGAAGCGAGATCGACTGGGGATTGGAACGGCTGAGGGCGGCCGGTTTCGACCGGATCGATTATCTGGCCGTCTGCGATGCCGCGTCGCTGGAGCCGCTGGAGGTGGCGGACCGCCCGGCCAGGGTCCTGGCCGCCGGCTTCATCGGACGCACCCGGCTGATCGACAACTTCCCGGTATGATCGTCCGGGCCGGTATGACCGTCCGGGAAGGCGGGCCGGACCGCATCGCGCGCGCACCCGGATCAGGTGGCCGGATCGTTCAACGGGATCGGGACTTCCCGACCATAGCCGGCCGGCACTGACCGGCCAGCATGGCTTCAGGCCTGCTTCGCGGCGGCGGCCGCACCGCCGCGCGCCCGGGCCTTGTCCGCCGTCGGCGGCGGCAGCTCGATGTTGACTTCGAGCGTGGAGTAGTCGCCCCCACGCTCGAAGCTCACCTCGACCTTCTTCTCGTCGATCTGCACGTACTTGGCGATGACCGCCAGCAATTCCCGCTGAAGGATCGGCAGATAGTCCGGGCTGGACCCGGCGGCGCGCTCATGCGCAAGGACGATCTGGAGGCGTTCCTTCGCCTCGTCGGCGACCGACTTGCGCGGAGGTTGCCGGAAGAAGTTGAAGATGCTCATGCGGTCCTCCGCAGGAGGCGATCCAGGAAGCCCTTCTTTTCCGGCTTCATGAAACGGTGCTCGACCGTCTCGCCCAGGAATCTTGCGACCGCGTCGGTGTAGGCGTGGTTGGCGTTGCTCTTCTCGTCGAGCGTCACCGGCATGCCGATGTTGGAGGCGCGCAGCACGGCCGGGCTCTCCGGCACGACGCCCAGCAGCGGGATCGCCAGGATCTCCAGCACGTCGTCGACCTTCAGCATGTCGCCGCGCTCGACCCGCTCCGGATCGTAGCGGGTCAGCAGCAGATGCTCCTGCACCGGCTCCAGGTTCAGTTCGGCCCGGCGGGACTTGGACGCCAGCACGCCCAGGATGCGGTCGCTGTCGCGCACCGACGAGACTTCCGGGTTGGTCACGATGATCGCGTGGTCGGCGAAATACAGCGCCATAAGGGCGCCCTTCTCGATGCCGGCCGGGCTGTCGCACAGGATGTAGTCGAAGTCCTTCCTCAGCTCGTCGAGGATCTTCTCCACGCCTTCCTTGGTCAGCGCGTCCTTGTCGCGGGTCTGGCTGGTCGGCAGGATGAAGAGGTTCTCGACCCGCTTGTCCTTGATCAGGGCCTGGTTGAGCTTGGCCTCGCCGTTGATGACGTTGACGAAATCGAACACCACCCGGCGCTCGCAGCCCATGATCAGGTCCAGGTTCCGCAGACCGACGTCGAAGTCGATGACAACGGTCTTGAACCCGCGCAGTGCCAGTCCAGTGGCGAAGGCAGCGCTCGACGTGGTCTTGCCCACGCCGCCCTTGCCCGATGTCATAACGATTACCTTGGCCAAGGAAGCCTCTCCACTCTTCGATGTTGATTGCGAACTTGTTTCTTTGCCGCGGCTCATGACAACGGATCCATGCGCAGATACCCGTCGTCCAGATATATGTGAACCTGCTTTTTGAACACCGAGGCGTCCAGATCCTCGCTGACCCGGTAGAGCCCGGCGATCGATACCAGTTCCGCCTCCAGGCTGTGGCAGAAGATTCGGGCGGCGGTATCGCCGGAGATGCCCGCCAGCGCGCGTCCGCGCAGCGAGCTGTAGACGTGGATGTTGCCGTCGGCCAGCAGCTCGGCCCCGGCGCTGACCGGCCCCAGCACGATCAGGTCGCCGCGCGCGGCGTAGATCTGCCGGCCCGAGCGCACCGGCTCGGTGATGATCAGGGTGGTCTTCTGGAACTCCGGCGCCGTCTCGGCCTGCGGCATCGGGTTGCGCGGCGGCAGCGGGTCGGTCGGTGCCCGTCCGGGGGCCGGCCGCTGGAAGTCGCGCTCCGGCTCGCGGCTCGGGCGGCCGGTCGGCATGACCGTCAGCCCGGCCTCGAACGCGGCGGCCTGCTGGGCCGGCGTGCCGCCCTGGATGCCGACCGGGATCAGGCTGTTCTGGCGCAGGGTGACGACGAAATCGATGAAGTCGGCGGGGCCGGCGCCTTCCTCCAGGTCGTCCAGGTCGAGCACCACCGGGGCGTTCCGGAAAAAGTTCGGCGCCTGGCGGATCTTGCTCAGCAGTTGTGGGAAGAACGACGGGTCATCGGGAGCCACCAGCTTCAGCACCATGACGGTGAAGCTGTTGCCCCTGAGCTGGAACGGCGCGTCACGTTCCGAAATCTGACTGGTGCTTCTCACAAACCCCTACCACTTATCATGATGACCGCCGCCCGGCAGGCGTCCGGCACCGCCGTCCCCTGCCCTGCCCCACGGGTTGAAATCGACCGCCCCTACGAAAATCGAGAAAATGGCTACTCCTTCTAGCGAGCCATGGCCCCGAAGTGCAAGCGTCTAGTTAACCATAACCTGCGGATATTTCCGCGACCAGCCCCACGGCCGGGCTTGACTGCGGACCATAGCCCAATTCTTGGGGTCTGTGCCTCAAAAACTACAAACTATGGTGCCGATACGCCTATTTTTTGACAAACTCTTCGAACCCGCCCGGTACGCCTCACCCGTTGTCGAAGGGCCGTTCCGCGGCATCGCCGGCCAGTGCCGCCCTGCGCTGCTCATACTCCGCCTGGGTCATCAACCCGCGGTCGAACATCACCTTCAACGCCCGCAGGGACCGCGCCGCCGAGTCGTCCCCTTCGTCGCCGCTCTCGCTGTCCGCTGCGCCGCTCGCCACCCCCGCCCGGCCCCGGACGGGACGCCCCGAGGGCCGCGCGGCACCGGACGTCGGCTTCTTCTCGTTCCAGATCGACGTGAACCTGTTCGCCATGCCTACCCTCGTCACCTTCGAGCCCGACACCGTGGCGCCAGCATAGGCAAAGACGCGCGCGGACGCCATGCCGGCGTCGCCTTCGAGGGCGCGGCGTGGGTAACCCGCAACATGTAGATGAATTTTTTATTGGCCCCACGAAATAACGGCGACAAAGGACGAATTTGACGGTTATCCTTGCTGACATCAAGGCTGACACAGACGACAGGAGCCGCTTCCCTTGTCCGACCCGTCGAGAAGCATTCCGGATCCAGCGTGCGGGGCCCCGACCCTTCGCCGCCGCCGGACAGCCATCCGCCTCGACGAGTCAGCCGACCGCACGATCGAACCTCCCGTCCGGGAGGTTTTTTTGTGCCCGCGTTCAGCTTCAGGTCCCGGTTTCAACGGTCCAGGAGAACGACATGGCCCAACGCCGCTTCGGCAGCAGGAGGTGATCGATGAGAGCCCCGTTTGACACATGCAGCGCCTGGGATCCCCTCAACCAGGATGCCAGCGAAGGGAAAGGACGACGCACCATGGCGAAACGCACCGCATCCTCGGCCCGGGTCGTGGCTCTCACCGAAGCCGACGAGGACGGCTTCCGCGAACAGAGCTACCTGAAGACGGTGAAGCCGCGCACGTCCAACCAGGAAGCGCTGATGGCGGCGATCGACACCCACGCGCTGACGCTGGCGGTGGGGCCTGCCGGGACCGGCAAGACCTACCTGGCCGTCACAAAGGCGGTCGAGGCGATGAGCGCCGGCAGGGTGACGCGCATCGTGATCACCCGGCCGGTCGTCGAGGCGGGCGAGAGCCTGGGTTTCCTGCCCGGCGACATCAACGAGAAGATGGACCCGTGGATGCGCCCGATCTACGACGCGCTGTCCGACCGGCTGGGCGCCCGCCAGGTGCGCCAGATGACCAAGGACGGCACGGTCGAGATCGCCCCCCTCGCCTATATGCGCGGGCGGACGATCTCGCGCAGCTTCGTCATCGTGGACGAGGCGCAGAACATGACGTTCCAGCAGATCAAGATGCTGCTGACCCGGCTGGGCTGGCACTCCACCATGGTGATCACCGGCGATCCCGACCAGACCGACCTGCTGCCCGGCATGTCCGGCCTGGAGGAGGCGGTGCGCCGGCTCGACCCGCTGGACGACGTCGCCATCGTCCGCCTGACCACCCAGGACATCGTCCGCCACCCGCTGGTGGCCGCGATGATGCCGCTGCTGTCCTGACCTTCCGGCGGGACGGAGCGCCGCCGGCCGGCCCTTTTCCAGGCCGGGCGGCGGCGAACCGGACCCATCGGAAACAGGGTGCCGGGAACCCTAGAACCAGAACCGCACGCCCGTGACGAAGGACAGGTCGCTCGGGTCCTCGCCGTGGTCGCGGGCGATGTCGGCGGTCTCGCCCAGCTTCCGCTCCCAGTTAACGCCTATGTAGGGGGCGAACTCCCGGACGACCTCGTAGCGCAGGCGCAACCCCAGCTCCACGTCGTTGAAGCCGGGACCGACATGAAGCTCCCGGACCCGCTGGGCCGAGACATTGACCTCGGCGACCGGCTGCAGGACGAGCTTCTGCGTGATGAGCAGGTCGTACTCGGCTTCCAGGCGGGCGCTGAAGTCGCCGTCCTCGCTGACGAACAGCTGGGCGGTCACGTCGAAGAAGTATGGCGCCACCCCCTCGAACCCGACCACGCCGTAGGTCGTCTGCGGCCGGGGTCGCACGTCGTGCCGGATGCCTGCCTGGACGTCCCAGAACTCCGACGTCATGCGACTGTAGAGAAGCTGGAACTCCGCCTCCTCCACCCCGCCTTCCACGGGTTTGCTGCCTTCGGCGTTGAGCCGGACCTTGTTGGTGTCCCCGCCGATCCAGCCCTGCACCTCCCAGTCGATCGAGTTCTCGCCGTCCCGCCAGCGATGCTCCAGCCGGTCGACGAGGAGGGTCGAGAGGATCGGCGGCTCCTCGTGGAACTGCTCGGCCTGGTCCGCGTCCCCGGGGCCGCCGTGTTCCTGCGCGGCGACGCGCGACGGGACCGCCGACAGCGCCAGCAGGACGGATCCCGCCGCGAGCGCCGCCGTCCGGAGGCTTGTCTTCGTCATTCGCATACCGGTCCCCGCATCAGAGGCTCGCCGTGCGGGGTTCGACGATGAACCGCGTCATCATGCCCGAGGCCATGTGGTAGAGGAGATGGCAGTGGAGGGGCCACTCGCCGGGCTCGTCGGCGGTCAGCTGGACCGTGGTGACCTGGCCCGGCGGCACGAGCACGACGTGCTTCCGGGGCATCCGGTCCGTCTGGCCGTTCTCAAGCTCGACGAACATGCCGTGCAGGTGCATCGGATGGGCCATCATGGTCGTGTTGACGAAGCGGATCCGAATCCGATCGCCGTAGGCGACCCGGATCGCGGCCCCCTCGTCGAACTTCCGGCCGTTCAGGGTCCAGATGTAGCGCGACATCATGCCCGTGAGCTGGATCTCGATCTCGTGGGAGGGCTCGCGCAGGTCCCTGGCCTTCGAGAACGATTTCAGGTCCGCGTAGGAGAGGGCCTTGGCTCCCGGAGGCGTCCCCGCGTCGGCCCAGCCGACCGCGCGTTCCGGGCGCGCCGCGGCACCGTGATCCATGCCCTGCATGGCGCCATGGTCCATTCCGGGCATGGAACCGTGGTCCATCGAACCAGGGTCCATGGTACGGTGATCCATCGAGCCATGGTCCATGCCGCCGTGGGCCATGGCCATGTCCTCCATGGTCAGGATGGCGCGGGGGCGCCGCTCGGGGATCTCGCCTTCCATCCCTTCCCGGGAGGCGAGGGTCGCCCGGGCGAAGCCGGTGCGGTCGATCGGTTCGGCGAAGAAGGTGAAGGGCTTGTCTCCGGTCGGCATGACAACGACGTCGTAGGTCTCGCCGACGCCGATGCGGAACTCGTCCACCTTGACCGGCACCACGTTCTGCCCGTCGGCCGCGACCACGGTCATGGACAGGCCGGGGATGCGCACGTCGAAGATCGACATGGCCGAACCGTTGACGACCCTGAGCCTCACCCGCTCGCCCGGATCGCATAGGGCGGTCCAGTTGTCCTTCGGACCCTTGCCGTTGACCAGGAACCGGTATCCGGTCACGTCCGCCAGGTCGGTGGCGTCCATGCGCATCTCGCCCCAGGCGAGGCGGTCGTCCATCGCGGCGCCCAGGCCGTCGCGCCGGGCGTCCCGGAAGAAGTCGACCAGCGTGCGCCGGCCGTTGTTGTAATAGCCTTCGCTGACCTTGAGCTTCCGCAGCACGGATTCGGGTGCTTCGGGCGTGTGGTCGGAAAGCAGCACCACGTAGTCGCGGTCGGTCCGGACGGGATCGCGCCCGGCGGGCTCGATCACGATGGCCCCGTACATGCCCTCCTGCTCCTGGGAGGCGGAGTGGCTGTGGTACCAGTAGGTGCCGGCTTGGCGCAGCTTGAACCGGTAGGTGTAGGTCTCGCCGGGACCGATCGGCCGGTACCCGTTGAATCCCGGCGCGCCGTCCATGACGCCCTGCAGCAGCAGGCCGTGCCAGTGGACGGAGGTCGCCTCGTCCAGCCGGTTGGTCACGTGGACGACCACCTCCTGACCCTCGCGCCAGCGCAGCGTGGGCGCCGGGATCGAGCCGCCGATGGAAATGGCGCCGCTGGTCTCGCCGTCAATCGTGATGCGGGTCCGTTCGACGGCAAGGTCCAGGCTCTGGTCGGCGGCCGCGAAGACGCGGCGTCCGGGATGGACCGTGACGATGCCCGCCAAACCCGCCGCTGCGGCGAGCTTGAGGGCGGCGCGGCGGGAAAGGCCACGCGATGCCTCATGCATGGGTCGTCCTCCCTCAGCGCTGGAACGCGACCTTGCCGACCATCCCGGACTCGTAGTGGCCCGGCATGTTGCAGGCGAACTCGATCGTCGCCTGCTGGGAGAACTTCCAGACCAGTTCCCTGGTCTGGCCGGGCTCCACGAGGACGCTGTTGGGATCGTCGTGCTTCATGGAATGGCCCATGCCCGGCATGCCGGAGTGGTCCATCCTCATCATCTCCTCGTTCACGCCGGTCTCGGTCAACATGCCGTGGTCCACCATCATGGCCATTTCCTTCTGGTGGGCCGCATGCATCGCGGCGGTGCCGATGTTGAACTCGTGCAGGAACTCGCCCGTGTTCCTGACCACGAACCGGACCGTCTCGCCGGCCTTCACCGGAATGGTTTCCGGCTCGTAGTAATTGTCGCCCATCTCGACCTGGACGGTGCGGGTCTTGGCGGTCGCCTTGGCCGGCTCGCCGATCGCGGCGGTGTCATGCTTGTGGCCTGTCTGGCCGGGAGCGGCAAAGGCCTTGGTGGGTGCTGCGAGAAGGCTGGCGCCAGCCATGAGGGTGGCGACGGCACACAGGGTGCGGGTAATCGGACGCATGTCGGGTACTCTCCGTCTCCGGCTTCATCGATGCCGAGGAGACAAGGGAAAGTTGCTGCTACCGGGCGCGACGGCCCGGAACCGGGATAAATGTCGCCGTCAGGCCGCGGGTCTGGGCGGCCGGCGCAGGGGGGAGACGGGACGGTCGCGCAGCGTATCGTCGGCGATGGTCAGGGTGCGGACGGGCGTCCATTCGATGGGCTTCACCTGGAGCTCGACCGGCTCCAGGGCCGACATGCCGCAGGCCATGGCGCAACAGCCCTGGTGGAAGAGCTTGGAGTTATCTCCGTGGCCGTGCCCATCGACGTCCTGGTAGCCGTCCTGGTGCCGGTGATCTTCGTGCCCATGGTGTCCCGGCTGCTCGCCGCAGCCGACTTCGGCATTCTCGCCGGAATTCGCGGCATGGTGGGTCATGGAGGCGGCCACGGCGCCGGACACGGCCGCCCCTCCCCAGCCGAGGAGGAGACTGAACAGCACGGCCGCCAAGATGCGTGAGAAGCCCATGCCCACTGCTGGATCCATGACCGCGGGCCACTGCCCGAACAACTTTCCCGAATACCCCTAGTGTAGTGCACAGGCCGGCGCGGTTGCAAGGACACCCTGGCCTTCAGCAAAGCCCCTGGTGTCCAGGCAGGCGGATCACCCGAGCCCCAGCTTCGCCACAGCCTCCTTCAGGATGCCGGCGCTCCGCGCCAGCGCCTGGGTTTCACCGTCGTCCAAGGTCGGCCTCAGCGTCTCGATCACCCCGTTGATGCCGAGGATGCGCGGCAGCGACAGCGCCACCGTCTCGACGCCGGCCACGTCCGGGTTGACGATCGAGCAGGTCACGACGGCGCGCTCGTCGTCGGAGATCGCCTGGGCGATGCGCGCCAGACCGCCGCCGATGCCGTACCAGGTGGCGCCCTTGCCCTTGATGATCCGACCGGCGGCGCCGCGCACGCCCTCGTCGATCTCCGCCCGCACGGCGCCGGTCAGCGGGCGGCCGACCTGTTCGGCGAACTCCGCGACCGGCATCGCACCGGCGTCCGCCCCGGACCAGTGGAGCACCTCGCTGTCGCCGTGCTCCCCCAGCACATGGGCATGGACCGACTTCGGGGAGATGCCCAGGTGCCGCCCAAGCAGCGCCCGGAACCGGGCGGTGTCCAGGATCGTGCCGGAGCCGATCACCCGCCCGGCCGGCATGTCGGGCCGCGTGCGGCGGGCGATGTCCAGCGACACCTGGGTCATGACGTCGACCGGATTGGTGGCGATCAGCAGGATCGCGTCGGGCGCGCTCGACAGGACGTCGGGGATGATCTCGCCGAAGACGGCGGCGTTGCGCTCCAGCAGCTCCAGCCGCGTTTCGCCCGGCCGCTGGTTGGCGCCGGCCGCCAGGACCACCACGCAGGATCCGGCCAGATCGCCGTAGTCGCCGGCGTTCACCGGCATCGGATAGGCGAAGGGGGTCGCGTGCAGGATGTCCTCGGCCTGCGCCGCCGCCAAGTCGCGGTTGCGGTCGACCAGGACGATTTCCGTCCCGACGCCCCGCATCACCATGGCATAGGCAGCGGCGCTTCCGACGAAACCGGCTCCGACAATTCCGATCTTCATGGTCCGATCCTCATGGACTGGCACCCGGCGGTGCCATAAAGGAATGCTGAAGGACAACAGGGCTGCGGCGATTGGTCCCGCTGCACCCTACCCTCGACCGGAACAGATAACCCGGTCAAGGTGTGAATCGCCCGGCCTGTTCGCCCCGTCCAACGCAACCGCAGTCAAGACAATGAACCAACGCCTCATCCGCCTCGCCGTCGGCACCCTGATCGGCCTGCTGATCGCCGCCGGGATCGTCTGGTGGCAGGTCTCCCAGCTGCCCGGCGGCACCCGGGGCGGGACCCAGACCGGCACGGCCCTGATCGGCGGCCCGTTCTCGCTCACCGACCATACCGGCCGGCCCGTCACCCAGGACGACTACCAGGGCCGCCACATGCTGGTCTATTTCGGCTTCACCTTCTGCCCGGACGTCTGCCCGACCGAACTGCAGGTGATGGCCACGGCCCTCGACCGCCTGGGCGCCAGGGCCGACCAGGTCCAGCCGCTGTTCGTCACGATCGACCCGGAGCGTGACACCGTGACGCAGATGGCCGACTATGTCGCCCAGTTCCATCCCCGGCTCGTCGGGCTCACCGGCACGCCGGAGCAAGTCGCCGGCGCGGCGCGGGCCTACCGGGTCTATTTCGCCAAGGCCCCGGACAAGGACGGCGGCGACTACTACACGATGGACCACTCGTCCTTCGTCTACCTGATGGGTCCCGACGGCAAGTTCCTCGAGGCCTTCGCCCACGGCACCGCCCCGGACAAGATGGCGGAGACGATCTCAGCCCACCTGGACTCCTGACGGACGGTCTGGAACCGTGTGAAACCGGCGCCGCGCGGCGGTACGCGCCGGGCGTACATAGTGTCGCATCGGCGCTCCAAGGCCCCCGAAAGCCTCTCCGATGAGCCTTTAGAAGGGGCCGGTTGCGGCGGAAATTCAAGTAATTCAACCACTTGAGGGGAGGGTTTTGCGACTTGACAGGGTACTGCCCTAACCGTATGGTGCCGCCGCTTTCGCGCGGCTTCCCGGCCAACCGGGGGAAGTGGGACCGGACATGAGCGACGACCAGTCTCCCCCGTCTTCGTTGGACGATCTGGATGCCCGTTTGCGGAAGGCGCGGGAACGTAACGCCGGCCCGGCTGTCAAGCCTGACGGTGACGACGACCTGCCGAGGAAATCCCTCGGGCTCGCCTTCCGGATCGGGATCGAGCTGGTGGCCGCCATGATCATAGGCGTCGGCAGCGGTCTGCTGCTGGATCGCTGGCTGGGTACGACGCCCTGGGGCCTGATCGGGATGTTTTTCCTTGGCGCCGGGGCCGGAATTGTGAATGTCTACCGGGCCGTCACAGGCGTCGGCTACGCTCCCGGATACCGGAGCATGCGGAAGCCGGAAGACGGGCCGGAACAATAACAGCGCCAGACGCAAAGTTTGGCTGAACGAGGACGACCGTGGATCCGCTTCACCAATTCCAAATCCAGAGGTACGTGCCGATCAATGTCGGCGGCCTCGACGCATCGTTCAGCAATTCGTCGCTGTACATGGTGATTGCAGTCGCGCTGATCACCGGTTTCATCGTGTTCGGCATGCGCGGCCGGGCCCTCGTCCCGGGCCGCATGCAGTCGCTGGCCGAAATGTTCTACGAGTTCGTCGCCAACATGGTGCGCGAGAACGCGGGTCCCGATGCGCGGAAATACTTCCCCTTCGTGTTCTCGCTGTTCATGTTCATCCTGGTCGGCAACCTGCTGGGCATGATCCCGGGGACCTTCACGTTCACCAGCCACATCATCGTCACCTTCGGGCTGGCCTTGACGGTGTTCGTCTTCGTCACCCTGCTGGGACTCATCAAGCACGGCTTCCATTTCTTTTCGCTGTTCATGCCGCACGGCGCGCCGATCGCGCTGGCGCCGATCCTGATCCCGATCGAGGTCCTGTCCTACCTGTCGCGTCCGGTCAGCCTGTCCATCCGGTTGTTCGCCAACATGATGGCCGGCCATACGATGCTG
This sequence comes from Skermanella mucosa, assembly GCF_016765655.2. Taxonomy (NCBI): domain Bacteria; kingdom Pseudomonadati; phylum Pseudomonadota; class Alphaproteobacteria; order Rhodospirillales; family Azospirillaceae; genus Skermanella; species Skermanella mucosa. The sequence continues at coordinate 805,906 of NZ_CP086106.1, read as the reverse complement.
AAGGTGTTCGGCGGCTTCTCGGTCCTGCTCGGCGCCGGTCTCGGCGGCCTCGGCTACACGATCGGCATTCTGCCGCTCGCGATCAACGTTGCATTGGTCGGTTTCGAAATCCTCGTGGCCCTTCTTCAGGCCTACGTGTTCACGATCCTGACCTGCCTCTATATCCGCGACGCCCTGGAACTGCACTGATCGGCCCCGTCGGCCAATGATCGGTGCCGCGCCGCGGGTTAATCGACACCACCCACCTGTCTTACTTTCCAGTCTCAAAAGAAGGGTATCTAATCATGGACGCAGAAGCCGCTAAGTTCATCGGCGCCGGTCTGGCGGTTTTCGCCCTGTTCGGTGTTGGCCTCGGCATCGGCAACATCTTCTCGACCCTGATCAGCTCGATCGCCCGTAACCCGGCATCGCGCGCGGCAGTCTTCCCGATCGGCATTCTGGGCTTCGCGCTGACGGAAGCCGTGGCGCTGTTCGCCCTGCTGATCGCCTTCCTCATCCTGTTCGCCTAAGCTCGAGCCTGAACGAAGCTGGTTTTCGCTCACATGCGGCGCCTGGCTCAACGGGATCACCATCCCGGCGACCGGCGCCGCAAGCTTAGGGGATCGATCATGCCCAAGTTTTTGGCTCGTCTGCGTGCGGGCAGACTGGCCGGGCGCGCTGGTCTCGCCTGGACGATGCTCGTCGTCACGGCGGGCGGCGCCCTGGCCCAGGCGGATCATGGAGCGGCCGGCGATGCGGCGCACGGGGCCGACATGGCCCATGGTGCGGAACATGCCAGCGGCGGCTTGCCTCAGCTCGATCCCACCGTATTCGCCCCCCAGTTGATCTGGCTGGCGATCTCGTTCATCGCCCTCTACTTCCTCATGGCCAAGGTGGCTCTGCCCAAGGTCGCCGAGGTCCTGGAGGAGCGGCAGGAGCGGATCACCAACGACCTCGACCGGGCGTCCGCGCTCCGGGAAGAGTCGGCCGGTGTCATGGAGGGCTATGAGAAGGCCCTGACCGACGCCCGGGCGCACGCCCAGTCGGTGATGGCCGCCACGACCGCCGACATCGCCTCGGCGTCGTCCGGCCGTCAGGCCCAGTTCAATGCCGATCTGGCCGCCAAGACCCGCGCCGCCGAGGAGCGGATCAACGCGGCCAAGGAAACGGCGCTCACCAGCGTCCGCTCCGTGGCGGTCGAGATCGCCCAGCAGGCCGCCGAGAAGCTCGGCGGCATCAAGGTCGATGCCGCCCGGGCCGATACGGCCGTCGGCGCCGTGATGCAGGAGCGTGGCTGATGTTTCAAGCTGCTGAATTCTGGGTCGCCGTCGCCTTCTTCATCTTCCTCTTCTTCGCATTCCGCCCGGGCGCCAAGGCCCTGACGGCGATGCTGGACGACCGGGCGGACAAGATCCGCCAGGAACTGGAGGAGGCCCAGCGGCTGCGCGAGGACGCCCAGTCCACCCTCGCCTCCTACCAGCGCCGTCAGCGCGACGCGCTGAAGGAAGCCGAGGACATCATCGCCCATGCCCGCGAGGAAGCCGAGCGGCTTCGGTTGCACGCCGCGGCCGATCTCGACGCCTCCATGAAGCGGCGCGAAGCCCAGGCGATGGACAAGATCGCCCAGGCGGAAGCCCTGGCCCTTCAGGAAGTGAAGAGCCTGACGGTCGATCTCGCGATCGCCGCCAGCGGTCGCCTGATCGCGGAGAACATGAACGCCGCGCAGTCCGCCAAGCTGGTCGACGCCGCGATCGCCGACCTGCCGCGCAACCTGCACTAAGCGCTCCGTTCCGCGGAGAGCCTTCGACGGAAAGCCCCCGATGCTCCGGCATCGGGGGCTTTTCGCGTTTCGGGGCACGGCCTCCCTGCGTTACGCTCGACAGGGGTCCGGAACAGCGGACACGGAATAACGGGGAGAAAAAGCTTCATGTCGATCCTGATCCGCGGCGGAACCGTCGTGACCGCCGAGCAGAGCTTCCGCGCCGACGTCTATTGCGAGAACGGCACGATCGTCGCGATCGGCGACGGTTTCGACCCGCCGGCCGGCGCTGATGTGGTCGACGCGGGCGGCATGTATGTCATGCCGGGCGGCATCGATCCGCATACCCACATGGAACTGCCCTTCATGGGAACGGTCGCCAGCGAGGATTTCTTCTCCGGCACCTCGGCGGGGGCGGCCGGCGGCACCACCATGATCATCGACTTCGTGATCCCCGCGCCCCAGCAGTCGCTGGTCGAGGCGTACAGGCAGTGGCGCGGCTGGGCGGAGAAGGCGGCGACGGACTATTCCTTCCATGTCGCGGTCACCTGGTGGTCCGACCAGGTGCGGGAGGAGATGGGCGTGCTGACCCGCGAGCACGGGGTCAACTCCTTCAAGCATTTCATGGCGTACAAGGGCGCCATCATGGTCGATGACGGCGTCCTGCTGAACAGCTTCGCCCGCGCGCAGGAACTGGGCGCCCTGTGCACCGTCCACGCGGAGAACGGCGACGCCGTCTTCCATCTGCAGAAGACGCTGCTGGAGCAGGGAATCACCGGGCCGGAGGGCCATGCCCTGTCCCGCCCGCCCCAGGTCGAGGGGGAGGCCGCTCAGCGCGCCATCGCGATCGCCAACGTGCTCGGCGCGCCGGTCTATATCGTCCATGTCTCGACCGAGCAGGCGACCCAGGCGATCGCCCGCGCCCGCGCCGCCGGGCACCGCGTCTACGGGGAGGTGCTGGCCCAGCATCTGGTGATCGATGAGTCGGTCTACCGCAATCCCGACTGGCAGACCGCCGCAGCCTACGTGATGAGCCCGCCGTTCCGCGCCAGGCACCACCAGGAGGCCCTGTGGGCCGGCCTGTCCTCCGGCGGCCTGCAGACCACGGCGACCGACCATTGCTGCTTCTGCGCGCCGCAGAAGGCGGCGGGGCGCGACAATTTCACCAAGATCCCCAACGGCACCGGCGGGATCGAGGACCGCATGTCGATCCTGTGGCACAACGGCGTCGGCGCGGGGCGCCTGACGCCCAACGAGTTCGTCCGGATCACCTCGACCAACTGCGCCCAGATCTTCAACCTGTACCCGCGCAAGGGCGCGGTGCAGGTCGGGGCGGATGCCGACCTGGTCGTCTGGGACCCCGAGGGCACCCGGACCATCTCGGCCAAGACCCACCACCAGAACGTCGATTTCAACATCTACGAGGGGATGGAGGTGAAGGGCATCGCCCGGCACACGCTGTCGCAGGGCAACCTGGTCTGGACCGACGGCGAGCTGCGCACCGTCCGGGGCGCCGGGCGCTATATCGATCGTCCGTGCCATCCGCCGGCGTTCAAGGCGATCGAGCGGTACAACGAGCTGCACAGGCCGGTCGGTGTCGACAGGGAGGTCGCGACGGCAGTCACCCCCTGAGACGATACGGGTGCGGGCACTTTTTCTCCGAATGGGGTAGTCTCGTCGGGTCATCTCGACCAGCTGGGACCCGCCCCCATCATGATTGCCCGCATCCTTGCCGCCACCCTCCTGTTTTCGCTGGCTTCCCTGACCGGCGGGACGCCGGCGCTGGCGGCGCAGATCAGCGTCTCCGGCGCCGGCCTCCCGGCGGCGGCCACGATCGATTCGCAGCAGCTCGCCGGCCTGCCCGCGGTGGAGATCGCCACCGCCACCCCCTGGACGGGCAAGGCCAGCTTCTCCGGCCCATACCTGACCGATGTCCTGGCCCTGCTGAAGGCCGAGGGCGGCAAGGTCTCGTTGATCGCCAAGGACGACTACAAGGTGGAGTTGTCTCTGACGGATATCCGGCGCTACCGGCCGATCATCGCGACCTCCATGAACGGCAAGCCCATCCCGCCGCGGGAGCGCGGGCCGTTCTGGTTGATGTTCCCGTTCGACGACCATCCCGAATTGCAGAACGACGCCTGGTTCTTCCGGGCGATCTGGCAGATCGACCGGATCAGGGTCGAGCCTTGACACGGGGACTGCGCGCCGCCCTGGCAGGGCTGGGCCTCGCCGTCGTCGTCTCCTTCTCGATCGTCGGGGCGTTGCAGTACGCGCTGTCGAACAAGACGGTGGGCGTGCTGGCCGGGGGGACCGATAACCAAGCCTGGGCCTTTTTCCAGCTCGGGACCGAGCACCAGCGGCTGAACGTGGCGCTGCTGGAGGCCTCGGCCGGCGTCAGCGACGCCGCCGCGGCGGAGCGGCGGTACGAGGTGTTCGTCAGCCGGCTGAACATCGTGCGCGGCGGCACCTACCGGCAGCTGTTCACCGGCCGGGCCTTCTATGACGGCGCCATCGGCGAGCTGGGTCGTTTCGTTGACGAAACGGATGCCCTGGTGGCCGGGCGCGGCGACTTCGACGGCGCCGTCGTGGCGGAACTGCTGGTCCGGCTGCCGCTGTTGCGCGAACCGATCCAAGCCATGATGCTGGGGATCAACAGCGTGAGCGCCGGCGAGGCCGCCCAGCGCTGGACCGAGATCACGGCGATGCAGCGGCTCGCGACCACGGCGACCGTTATACAGGCCGTTCTGTGCGCCGGCTTCGCGGGCCTTGCCGGCTGGTACATCCTTCAGAGCAGCCGGTCCCGGCGCGAGCTGCTGCGGCTGACCGGAACGCTCAACCAGGCCAAGCAGGACGCCGAGGCGGCGAGCCGCGCCAAATCGGAGTTCCTGGCCAACATCAGCCACGAGATCCGGACCCCGCTGAACGGCGTGATGGGGCTGCTGGGCCTGCTGGTGGACAGCCGGCTGCCTTCCCAGCCCCAGGACCATGCCCGCTCCGCCCTGCGGTCCGCCGAGAATCTGCTGACCATCGTCAACGACATCCTGGACCTGTCCAAGCTGGAGGCCGGGCGGATCGAGGTCGAGGCGGTGGATTTCCTGCTGACCCAGCCGGCCGAGGACGTGGTCTCTATCCTCCACCCCAGGGCGATGGAGAGCGGCAACGAGCTGTCCTACACGATCGATCCGGACGCGCGGATTTCGCTGCGCGGCGATGTCGGCCGGATCCGGCAGGTCCTGTTCAACCTGGTCGGCAACGCGGTCAAGTTCACCCACCAGGGCCGCATCGATATCCGCTTCGCCACCCGGCCGGACGGGGCGGGAGCGCTGTTTCTGGCGGTGGAGGTCGAGGATACCGGTATCGGCATCCCGGAGGAATTCCTGGGCCACCTGTTCGAGCGGTTCTCCCAGGCCGATGGCTCGACCACCCGGCGCTACGGCGGCACCGGGCTGGGGCTGGCGATCTGCCGGCAGCTTTGCCTGCTCCAAGGCGGCGACATCACCGTCCGGAGCGAGGTCGGCAAGGGCAGCATTTTCAGCTTCACCGTGCGCTGCCAGCCCGGCCCCGAGATCGTCGAGGCTCCCCTGCCCGATCCCGCGCCGGAAGCCGTGGACCACGGCCCGCTCCGCATCCTGGTGGTGGACGACGTCGAGGTGAACCGGACCCTGATGAACAGCTTGCTGACGCGCCGGGGCCATTCCGTCCGGCTGGCGGTCAACGGGGCGGAAGCGGTGGCCGAGGTAGCCGCCCTGGACGAGCGCTTCGACCTGGTGATGATGGACATCCAGATGCCGGTCATGGACGGCTGCTCGGCAACAGAGGCGATCCGCAGCCTGCCCCCGCCCCTGGGAACGATCCCGGTCATCGCCGTCACGGCCCATGCCATGGCGGGCGACCGGGAACGTTATCTCGCCGCCGGAATGAACGACTACGTTTCCAAGCCGGTGCGCCCGGCCGAACTGTTCGCCGCGATGGAGCGCGTCATGAGCAGGCTTCCAGCGCCGGCGGCGCAGGCCCCTGCCCCGACCGCGTCCGACGATCTGGCGGAGACGCCGCTGCTCGACCAGTCCATGCTGGACCAGCTGCGCGACTGCCTGGACGCGGAGGACCTGATGGACATGCTGGGGCTGTTCCCCGGTCAGGCCCGGATACAGGCGGACGAGATCGAGGCGGCCATCGCGGGCGGCGACGCCGCCGCGGTCAAGCGGGCGGCCCATGGCATGAAGGGCGCCAACGCCAACCTGGGCGCCCGGCGCCTCTCCGCCATCGCCCGGGCGATCGAGCTGAGCTCTGCCGACCCGGAGGAGTCGAGCCGCCTGCTGGCCCTGGCGCGGCAGCAGATCGAGCCGACCCGGCAGGCGCTGGAGGAACAGTTCGCCCCGGCCGCCCATGGCTAGGCCCGCTCCCAATGGCCGTGCCGGCGGACGAAGCGGCCGGCGGCGGCGTAGCGGAAACCGGTGCCGGTCCACACCCTGACCCCGAAGCCGATGCGGTCGCCGTCCACCTCGATCAGGTTGTAGGCATTGGGTTCGTTCCGCAGCCGGGTCGATGTCGCGGTGGAGGCCTGGGCCACCAGGATCGAGCGTTTCACCGCCGTGTGGTGGGTCCTGACATCGCCGTGGTAGCCGCGGTGCAGGTGCCCGGCCAGCAGCAGGTCGACGCCGCAGTCCTCGAAGGTGCGCAGCGCCAGGCTCGCCCGCCCGACCAGCCGCGTGTCCGGCGCGTCGGGGGGTGGCAGGAACGGATGGTGGGTGACCACCACCTTGAAGACATCAGGCCCCACGGAGTCGAAGACCTGGCGGGCGTGGGCGATCTGCTCGGCGTTGATCCTGCCGTGGGACCAGTTCCAGTGGAGCCCGACCGGCCGGGCGGTGTTGAGGCCCAGCACCGCGATCTCGTCGTCCCGGTGGAGCGGGCGGAGGTCGCGTTCGATGTAGCGGCGGTAGCGCCGCAGGGGCGCGGCGAAGCGGGCCAGCAGGTTGATGCCCGGAATGTCGTGGTTGCCGGGGACCACCAGATAGGGCGATTCCAGCCGCTGGAGGAAGGCGCGGGCGGCGCGGAACTGGTCGTGGTGGCCGCGCTGGGTCAGGTCGCCGCTGACCACGATCAGGTCGGGCCGGACCTCGGCGAGGTCGACCAGGAGCGCCTCGACCACCGCCTCGTCGATCCGGCCGAAATGCAGGTCGGAGATATGGGCGAGCCGCCTCATGGCATGGTCCCGGCCGGCACCAGGACCTTGAGCGCGCCGGGACGCATCCGGAAGCGCAACGGAGTCGCCAGCCGGTGGACCTCGCCGTCGATGGCGACCGCCAGGCTGCGCTTGCGGGTCCGGACGGTGACTTCGCGGACGCGCTCGACGCTGAGGTCCCGGTCGCTCTGCCAGCGGCCGAGCAGCATGCGCATCGCCATGCGGAACATCCCGACCGATGTCTTGTGGCGGGCCAGATAGACCACCAGCTCGCCGGCCCCCAGGTTGGACCGGGCGAAGAAGGAGAAGAAGGCGTCGTCGTAGGCGTTGTTGGCGACGGCCAGGGCCATGGTCCGGCGGCGCTGCGGCCCGGAGCCCAGGTCGATCTCCATCTCCAGCCGGGGATAGCGCCGCATGGCCGCCAGGGTCGCGGCCCCGAGATGCAACCATTTGGCGATTCCCGGCTCGTGCCTGTGCCGCTCCCGGTAGCGGGCCAGCATGGGGAACAGTCCCAGCACGGCGTTGCACAGGAACACGGTGCCGTTGACCTCCGCCACGTCCACTGCCCGGATCTCGCCGGCGGCGAGCTGGCCGACCGCCGCCTCCAGGTCGAGGGCCATGTGCAGGTCCTTGGCCAGCAGGTTGGCCGTGCCGAGGGGAAGGACGCCCATGGCCTTGTCGGTATCGACCAGCAGGGCGGCGGCCGCCGCCACGGTGCCGTCGCCGCCGCCGACCACCACGGCGTCGGCATCGGTCGCCGCAGCGGCCCGCAGGGTTTCCATCAGTCCGCCGGGAGGGGCGACCGTCACGGTCGCGGACGCCCCCTGGTCGCGGAACAGTGCTTCGATCCGGCCGGCGGCGTCCCCCGCCGACTGGTCGAGCAAGGCCCCCGCCGATCCGTTGATGACGACGGCCAGCTTCATGCGGACCAATATGGGTCCTCGGGCGCCGGTTACAGCCCCGCCTTCTCCCAGACCTCGTGGGTCCAGGCGCCTTCCGGCTTCCTGCTGATGACCGGGTCGGACTTTCCGCCGATCAGCACGTTGACGGTCCGCTCGTAGGCCGCGGGGTCCAGGTAGCCGGGACCCTTGGTGCCGCCCTCGATCAGCTTGGCGATCTCGCTGATCATCTTGGCCTGGTGCTCTTCGGTCTGGGCGCCGGAGGCGTCGTTCTCCAGCACGATCTCCACCGCTTCGGCCTGGTTCTTGATCGCGTAGTCCCAGCCCTTCATGGAAGCCTTCACGAAGCGGGCCAGCTTGTCGACCATCTTGGGGTCCTTCAGCTTGGAATCGAGGGTATAGAGCCCGTCCTCCAACGTGGCGACACCCTGGTCCTCGTACTTGAAGACGATCAGGTCGCTTTCCGGCACGCCGGCCGCGATCACCTGCCAATATTCGTTATAGGTCATGGTGGAGATGCAGGCCGCCTGCTTCTGGAGCAGCGGATCGACGTTGAAGCCCTGCTTCAGCACCTTGATGTCGGGGTTCGTGCCGGAGGTGCTGTAGCCCAGCTTGTCCATCCAGGACAGGAACGGATACTCGTTGCCGGAGAACCAGACGCCGAGCGTCTTGCCCTTGAAGTCGGCGGGCGTGGCGACGCCGCTGTCCTTGCGGCAGGTCAGCATCATGCCGGACTTGTTGAAGGTCTGGGCGATGTTGACCAGCGGAACGCCCTTCTCGCGGGTCGCCAGCGCCGAGGGCATCCAGTCCACGACCACGTCGGCCCCGCCGCCGGCGATGACCTGGGACGGGTTGATGTCCGGCCCGCCCGGCTTGATCGTGACGTCCAGCCCGACCTCGTCGTAGAAGCCCTTCGCTTCCGCCACGTAATAGCCGGCGAACTGCGCCTGCGTGACCCATTTCAATTGCAGGGTCAGCGGGTCCGCCGCCCGGGCCGTCCCCGCCATCCCGCCGATACCCGCGGCGGCCAGTGCCGCCATCGCCAGAGCCAATTTGCGCATCACCCAGTACCCCCAGCCTCGTTTTGTCGTTGAGTTGCAGCTTATTGGCGAAACGAGGGATGCCAGAAGGTGGCCCCCCGCTCGATCACCGAGATGATTCCGTAGGATGCCGAGCCGACCAGGGCGGCGACGGCGATGGTCGCCCACACCACGTCCACGTTCATCCGCGCCACCTCGGTGGAGATGCGGAAGCCCATGCCGACGATCGGCGTGCCGAAGAACTCCGCCACGATGGCGCCGATCAGCGCCAGGGTGGAATTGAGCTTGAGGGCGTTGAAGACGAAGGGCAGCGCCGCCGGCAGCCGAAGCTTCATCAGCGTCTGCCCGTAGCCCGCCGCGTAGGAGCGCATCAGGTCCAGCTCCATGGCGCCTGCCGCGCGGAGCCCGGCCAGCGTGTTGACCAGCATGGGGAAGAAGGTCATCACGACGATCACCGCCGCCTTGGACTGCCAGTCGAAGCCGAACCACATGACCATGATCGGCGCGATCCCGACGATCGGCATGGCGCTGACCAGGCTGCCCAGCGGCAGCAGCCCGCGTTGCAGGAACGGCGAGCGGTCGATCGCCAGCGCCGTCAGGAACCCCGCGCCGCAGCCGATCGCATAGCCGGGGATCACGGAGCGGATCACCGTCTGGTGGAAATCCGCCGCCAGGGTCGGCAGATGGCTGCCGAAGGCCGCCGCGATCATGCTGGGCGGCGGCAGCAGGATGCGCGGGACGCCGAACCCGACCGTCACCATCTCCCACAGCCACAGCAGCAGCACGCCGAACAGCAGCGGCACCGCGATGCGGGCCGGCCAGCGGTCGTCCCGCGCCAGCGCCGCCATGGCGGCACCGCAGGCCGCCACTGCCGCCAGCCCCGCGACGAGGGCGGCGACGCCGTTGACGTCCAGCAGCGCCAGCGCCGCCGCCCCGGCCAGGAGGGTCGCGAATACCCAGCGCATCACAGGCGCCCTCCCCTGATCCGGGTCAGCCCGCGCTCGGCCAGCCCGACGGCGCCGATGGCCAGCATCGCCAGGAAGGCGGACATGAACAGCGCCGCCCAGATCTGGATCGTCTGGCCGTAATAGGAGCCGGCCAGCAGCCGCGCGCCCAGCCCCGCCTGGGCGCCGGTCGGCAGCTCCGCCACGATGGCGCCGACCAGGGCGAGTGCTATGGCGACCTTGAGGCTGGGGAACAGGAACGCCATGCTGGACGGCCAGCGCAGCTTGGCGAAGGTCTGGGCCGGGGTGGCGCTGTATGTGCGCATCAGGTCGAGCTGGATCGGGTCGGGCGAGCGCAGCCCCTTGACCATGCCGATCGCGATGGGGAAGAAGCTGAGATAGGCCGAGATGATCGCCTTGGGCAGCAGCCCGGTGAAGCCCAGGTTGCCCAGCACCACCACGATCATGGGCGCTATGGCGAGGATCGGGATGGTCTGGGACGCGATGATCCAGGGCATCAGCGAGCGGTCGAGCACCCGGACATGGACGATCCCGACCGCCAGCGCCACGCCCGTCGCCAGCCCCAGGGCGAAGCCGGCGAGCGTCGCCGACAGGGTCACCCCGGCATGGAAGGCCAGGCTGCGCTTGGACGTGACCGGGCGGCCCAGGACGGACTCGTACAGTTCGACGCCGATCTGGTGGGGAGCCGGCAGCACCGGCCGGTCCATCGCCCAGGCGCCGGCGACGAGGTCGGAGACCGACCAGTCCGGCGAGGCGCGCTCCAGCCTTTCCTGCACCTGCGGCGCGTTCAGCCAGACCGAGGCGGCGTACCAGACCAGCAGCAGGGCCGCCAGCACGGTCAGGATCGGCAGGGCCGCGCCGTCGCGCGCCGGCACGCGATGGACGGCGGGGGCGGCGGGGGCGGCGGCGTCAGTCATAGCTGTGGCCCGCCCGCAGGGCGACGCGGACGCGGTGGGCGATCTCCAGGAATTCGGGCGTTTCCCGTACGTCCAGGTCGCGGTCGCGGGGGAGGTCGCCGTCGATCACCTCCAGGATGCGGCCGGGCCGCGGCGACATCACGACGATCCGGGAGGACAGGAACACCGCCTCCGGGATCGAGTGGGTCACGAAGATCACGGTGATGCCGGTCTTCTCCCACAGCCGCAGCAGGTGGACGTTGAGGTTGTCGCGGGTGATCTCGTCCAGGGCGCCGAACGGCTCGTCCATCAGGAGGAGCGCCGGCTCGAAGCTGAGGGCGCGGGCGATCGACACCCGCTGCTGCATGCCGCCGGAAAGCTGCCAGGGGAACTTGCGCTCGAACCCCTTCAGCCCGACCAGGTCCAGGTAGCGCGCCGCCCGCTCCTTCCGCTCGGCCCGGGGCATGCCCATGATCTCCAGCGGCAGCATGATGTTGCGCTCGATCGAGCGCCACGGATAGAGGGCCGGCGCCTGGAAGACGTAGCCGTAGGCGCGGTCCAGCCTTGCCTGCCCGGCGGTGCCGCCGTTGACCAGCAGCGTCCCGGAGGTCGGCCTGACGAGGTCGGCCACGGCCCGCATCAGGGTGGTCTTGCCGCAGCCGGACGGCCCGATCAGCGAGACGAAATCGCCCCGCCGGATCGTCAGGTCGATCCCGCTCAGCGCGGTGACCGGCGCGTCGGCGGTCTGGAAGACCAGGGACAGGTCCCTGGCCTCCACCACCGGCGCCCGGTCCTTGGCGGGGTCGGGCCGCGCGGCGGTGCCGGCCTTCTCGGCCACGACGGCCCCGGAGGCAGGCATCACGCCGCCTCGGTACCGGGGGCCGGGCCGCCGGCGCCGTCGCGGTTGTCGTATTCCAGCACCGCGCGCAGAAGCACGTTGGCGCCGGCGGCGACATGGTCGAACTCGGCGTTCTCGACCTCGTTGTGGCTGATGCCCTTCTCGCACGGGATGAAGATCATGGCGGTCGGCGCCACGCGCGCCATGTAGGCGGCGTCGTGGCCGGCGCCCGAGACGATCTCCCGGTGGCTGTAGCCGTTCTCCTTCGCGGCGGTGCTTACAGCCCCGACGCAGGCCGGGTCGAACTTGACGGCCGGCGAGTCCCAGACCTGCTCGATCGCGGCCTCCAGCTTCAACTCCGCCGCGATCCGGCCGATCGCCTCGCGGACCTCGGCATCCATGGCGGCGACGACCTCGTCGTCGGGGTGGCGCAGGTCGATGGAGAAGAAGACCTCGCCCGGCAGGATGTTGCGGCTGTTGGGCCTGACCTCCATCAGCCCGACGGTGGAGACCGCCAGCGGCGGGTGGGCGAGCGCCACCTTGTTGACGGCCTCGACCATCCGGGCGGCACCGACCAGCGCGTCGCGGCGCAGATGCATGGGCGTGGTGCCGGCGTGGCTCTCGAACCCGGTGACGGTCACCTCGTACCAGCGGATGCCCTGGACGCCGGTGACGACGCCGATCACCTTCTCCTCGTCCTCCAGGATGGGGCCCTGCTCGATATGGATCTCGAAGAAGGCGCCGAGCTTGCGGTCGCCGCATTTCTCCGTGCCCCGGTAGCCGATGCGGTCCAGCTCCTCCCCGAAGCTCTTGCCTTCCCGGTCCTTGCGGCCGTCGGCATAGTCGCGGGTGAAGACCCCGGCGAAGACGCCCGAGGCCAGCATGGCCGGCGCGAAGCGGGAGCCTTCCTCGTTGGTCCAGTTGATCACCTCGATCGGGGCGTTGGTTTCGTACCCCGTATCCTTCAGCGTGCGCAGGACTTCCAGCCCGGACAGGACGCCCAGGACGCCGTCGAACTTTCCGCCGGTCGGCTGGGTGTCGAGGTGGCTGCCCATGGCGATGGGCGGCAGCGAATTGTCCTTGCCCGGGCGGCGCGCGAAGATGTTGCCCATCTCGTCCACGGTGACGGTGCAGCCGGCCTCCTCGCAGGCGGCGACGAACCAGTCCCGCACCTGGCGGTCCAGGTCGGTCAGCGTCAGCCGGCAGATGCCGCCCTTGGCCGTGCCGCCGATCTTCGCCGTCTCCATGATGCTGTCCCACAGCCGCTGGGCGTTGATCTGAAGGTTGTGCATGATGCTCCCTGTAAGGCGTGCTTATCGTTCTTGGACGCAAGGTTGGTGCCATGCCGGCGGCCCCGTCGCTTCCGTCCCGCGCGCTGTCCCGCCGCCCGCCGCTGCCTTCCGGCCGGGCACCGGCTGCCCGGAGTTTAAGCAGGTTGCCGGAGCGTGGAAAGCATGATAGTGCGCGGGCCGGCACGGGAAGGACGGGATGGCGGGATCGCGGCGACAGGCCCAGGGACGGGCTGCGGGTTTCTGGGTGGCGCTGGGCGCCGCCTTGCTGCTTGCCGTCCAGATGCTGCTGTCCGGCATGGCGATCGGCGCCGCGGCGGCCTCCCCGGAGCGGATCTATGGCGACTCGCTGTGTACGGGGGGTGCGGCTTCCGATCCCGACGGCGGACAGGATGGCGGGCCGCATCTGCCGGACTGCTGCCTCGCCGGCTGCGCGATGTTCGGTGGGGGCACCGCTCCGCCGCCGGGGGATGTCGCGGTCGCCGCCCCGGTCCCGGCGCGCGGGGCGGCTTCGGCGGTTCCGGCGGCCGGCCCCGTCCTGCTTCCGCTCGACCAGACTCCACGCAGGACGCGGGCGCCCCCGGCGGTCGACTGAACGACCGAAACCCGTTCCCTTTCGCGTGGAGTATCCGCATGTCCAAGTCTTTCCGCGCCGCCGCGCTGGCGGTCGCCGTCCTGTTTTCATCCGCCGGCCCTTCCGCGATCCCGGCTTTCGCCCACGGCACCAAGGCGGGTCCTCTGGAGATCGACCATCCCTGGTCCCGCGCCACGCCGGGCGGCGCCCGGGTGGCCGGGGGCTACCTTGCCGTCGCCAACACCGGGACCGAGGCCGACCGGCTGGTTTCCGCCACGGCGGAGATCGCCGGCCGGACGGAGATCCACGAGATGGCGATGAAGGACAGCATCATGACCATGCGCCACCTGCCCGACGGCATCGCCGTGCCGGCCGGGGGCAAGGTCGAGTTCAAGCCCGGGAGCTACCACCTGATGTTCATGGACCTGAAACGGCCCCTGAAGCAGGGCGAGAGCTTCGCCGGTACCCTGACCTTCGAGAAGGCCGGGACGGTCGAGGTCGAGTTCGTGGTGGAGGCCCTGGGGGCGTCGGGATCGGCGCACCACTGAGGGGGTTGGGAGGCTGGGGGGGGGCCGGCGGCGGGGGATCAGGCCGCGCGGCCCCCCGGGGCATGGCCGCTTCCGTCAACTCGACTTTGGCCATCCTAAATGGGACTACGAGCGGCTTCGGATTGGTTTTGATAGGTCAGGGGGCATAAGCGGCGGCCTGGACGAGCCTGACGTAGACGGTGCGAGGAATTTGGACGGTTTCGCCGGGATCCAGGGCTGTGACGAAATTCAGGTCGGTCCACAGGGCGATGCGTACGGCAGCCAGGGCGTCGGCGAAGGTCGGGGCGGTCTTGGGGTACCAGGCCGCCCGGCGCGGGGTCAGGTCGAGTTGGCCGGCGAAGGCCTGGACATGGAGCGCGACCAGCGAGTACAGGCCGAACAGCACCGGGGTGGTGCGGAACACCGCCTTGTCGGCGTGCTGGCGCTGGGTCTCGACGCCGAGGTGGGCGCGCGCCTCTTCATAGGTGAGTTCCATCAGCCAGCGCCTGGAGAACCAGCCGAGGATGACCAGCGGGTCGGCCGTCAAGTCGGTGCACGCCAACGCGTCGGGGTCGCGCTTGGACCCGGGATAGCGCACCAGGATCCAGCGGACCGCGACCGGCGGCTCCCCCGGGTGGTGCCACAGCGCGGTGCCGGAGATGAACTCCGCCTCCCGCGCGTGGCGACGCCCGGTGCGGACCAGCAGGGCGAAGCGCTGCCAGGGCTCGCCCGCGTCGTGCCGCCGCTTGGCCAGCTTGGTTTGGGCCTTGCCCTTGGTGGCGGGCCGACCGCCCCGGCCGGGCGGGCGCGGGGCCGGGAAGTCGAACAGCCGGGCGTCCAGGCGGAGCCGGGTCACCACGGTCATTGCGCGGCCCAACTCGCGCAGCAGGCCGACCGAGGCGAACTCGCCGTCCATCACCGCGACCATGGCGCGCCCCGGCAGCCAGCGCCGCACCAGGCGCAGCAGGCTGAGCGCCCACGCCGTGACCGGCCGGTATCGCCGGCCCTCGGCCTGGCAGAAGGCTTGGCTCGGCGCCAGCGCGCTGAGCATCGGCAGCGCCCAGACCTTGCGGGCGAACGGCACCTCGGCCAGCAGCATGGCCGAGACCCAGCGCAGGCCGCGGCTGGTGACCTTGCGCCCGCGCGAGGAGCGCACCGGGTCGTAGTAGTGTGCCGCCGGCCGGACCCGGGGACCGCGCCGGCGCTCCAGGGTGTGGTCGAGCCCGACCACCACCGGGCCGAGCGGGGCGAACACGCGCACCAGCGCCCGGGTGAGCCGCCGGGCCAGCGCCAGCCCGGACCACACGTCGCGGCTGAGCACCCGGTGGAAGGTGGCGAAATCGGCCCGTCCGGCCAGGCCGAGCGCGCGTAGCGCGCCGGCCACGGTGCGCGGGCCAAGCGCCAGCAGGGCGCCGACCGCCAGCGCGGCGGCCTGGGGCCGGCAGGTCGGCGAGAACACAGCGAGCGCCGGGGCGAGCCAGCGGCAGAACGCCTCGGGCAGCGGCGGGTCAGGGCGGTCCATGGTCCCCTCCGGGCGGTTGGAGTGTTGGACCCAACAGTCCCGCCCCGCGGAGATCGCCATGGCCGCCAAGACCGACCCCGTGCTCCAGCGCATCCACGCCCACCCCTGGCCGCAAGGTGGCGTCCGCGCCCGGCGCGCCGGTCACGGCTACTCGCTGGTCAGCACCCGCACCGGCGCGCCGGTCGCCCGCCTGTGCCCGACCGGCGAGGACGACGAGGTCGAGGTCCTCTGGTGGCGACGCGACGCCTGGGGACCCGCCGGTCCCTTCGGCGCCATCATGCCCCTTGATGACGCCCTCGACTTCATCGCCGAGGAACCCTTCTTCTGGATCAGGGCCTGATCAAAGTCCCATTTAGGATGGCCAAAGTCGAGGTCAACATTCGTCATCTTCGGCGCGGCCGGCACAGCCGGCGCGGGCGAAACGGCCGGCACAGCCGGCGCGGGCGAAAGGGCCGGCACGGCCGGGGACTTGCCGGCGGGCCAGAGTTCGGGCGGCAGCAGGCGGTATTCCGAGTCGAAGTAGAGCGACACGTCCTGGGCGTCGCGGAGCCTCGCCTTGATGTCGGGATGCCTGGACATGACCAGGTCGTAGCATTTGCTGTAGCGCCGGTTCTGCAGCTTGACGGCCTTGGCGTACGCCTTCTCCGGGTCCTCGGGCGCGGGTTCGACCGGGGCCGCGACGGCGGGGGGCATCGGCGGCTCGAACAGGGCGTCGGGGTCGGCGATGCTGCTGACGGGTCCGCCGGCCTCTTCCGCGTCGTCGGGATCGTCGTTGAAGGCGGCGCGGCGGGTGTCGGCCTGCGGGCCGTCCAGGCTGCGCAGGCGGGCGATCTGGTCGATCGCGCGCAGGGCCGCGAAATGCTGCTGCTTCTCCATGGCGTCGAGCAGCACCCGCTTGGCCGCCGCGACCAGTTCGTCCAGCTCGGCATGGCGGCGGGTATCCTCGATGGCGGTGAGCTCGACCACGCGGGCGGCGATGCCGGGGTCCCGCATCAGGCGGGAGCCGGTCTGGCGCGCGCTGTTCCACGCATAGCCGGAGAGCCGGGCCGCTTGGCTGAAGCTTCGGCCGGCCGCGACGTGGCGGGCGAAGGCTTCCTGGCGGTGCGGGAGGGGGGAGTATGCGGAGGCTGTCGGGGCGGCGGCGGGCTGGGTCATGGCTGCGGCTTTCGTGCGGATGGACGAGGGATAGGTATACTATCCTCGAAACGGGCAGGAAAGCAATCCTATTGAGAATTTTATAGGAATTTCGGCCGGCTCCGTAGGTCGGGTAGAACGAAGCGGCACCGATAAGCAGACGGGTCGATGTCGGATGCCGCTTCGTTCTATCCGACCTACGGCTTTTCGAGAGTTAGCGCCGGACGGGGATTTTGTGCATCCGGACAACTAGATGGCAGGTCCTCTAAGCGGAGTGTGGCGCTCCTCGTAGCTCTCCATGTGGCGACGAACGATTTCAGGTAAGTACATGTTCTTGTCGGCTTGGCTTCCGAGCCCGAGTCGTCCATAGACTTCCCCGCCGATGCCGGGCCGCACCATCCCATCGGGATCATGCACCGTGTCGTGGGCCAGTGTCAGGTACTCGAACCGGGCAGCAGTCTCAGGCGGGAATTCGCTCTTGAGCCGTTCCTCGGAACCTTCCAGCATCACCGGCGCGATCACATGCATCCGTTCGGGATCAACATCCTCAAGGAGGTGCATGAGGTTAGTCTTCACCACGCACCCGCCCGAGATAATGGACTTCAGTACAATGAGGTGGTCCAAATGCTCCGGCAGCGGATCACGGTACTCCTGCACGATCGGCGCGATTTCGAGCCACTTCACGTTGAACGGACGGTCTCGCCGATTCCAGAAGCACGCGATGCCGATGTCTTGTGCTCCGTGTGCAGCCAAAGCCTCTAGAAACCCGGCTCCCAGGAAGTCCGCATCCTCGACCGTCATCGCGACATACAAGCTCTCCTGAGAGACATCCGCACGGCTCCCGAAGCTATACCCAAGGATCCTCCCGATTTCCCGCATGGCCTCGCGGTAGTGGTCAACGTCAGTCTGAGCGTCCGCAAGCTCAGCCAGCCTCGCCGTGACGGTCCCCCCGGCAGCCGATCCGACATCGGTCAATTTCCGCCCATCGCTCACTGGCGTTCATCCCTCAAGGCCAGAGCCAACTCCTCGATGGTACCGGGGCGCTTGGCAAGAAGAAACTGCACGAAATCAGAGAACCATTTCGTATGGCAGTGGTAGGCGGCATAGCCGCTGAGACCACGGATACGGTAGGAAAATTGGTTGCGGTGGATCTCAAAGCTGAAGCCAGCGATGGCAGAAAGGACCTCGGCAGCCTCTTCGGGCATGATATACGGCGGCTCCATGGGAGCGACGAGGGCAAGAGGTGCGGCCGCAGCCTTGTTGATGAAATTCCTGAGGTTCACCGATCCAGTAGATTGCGTCCACGCTCCGAGGAGCAGCTGGAACATCTGCTCGCGCGACACGGCCCTGTGCTCCCGGCGTGCAGAGATGCAGTCCAGGGCATCCACAAGCTCGGGGTGCGCGGTCGCAAGGGCGTCGAAGCTCTTGTCACTGCTGAACATTACCACCTTGACCGCGGCGACGTCGTCCGGCCGAGCATCCTCAAGGGCGCCACGCCGGTCGGCATCAGAAACCACGAGTTCGTACTGCGGTGCGGCGCCGATCGCGTCATCAAGCATCTTCTGGAGCCGGAAGTCCTCAGCGACAGGGTGATCCCCGCCATTCCACCAGACTCCGCCACTTTTCAGCTGGCTATGCACGCGCCCCTCGGCCGTCTGGACCACTAGGTCATCGACGAAGCACAGCAGCTGGTCGCCGAAGAAAATGTCGTCACCGAACCGTTCAGCCTCGACCTCCTTCGCCGCTTTCATGGTGATGCGGTACGTGCCGTACAGCAACTCATAGTCGCGCCCTTGCGCACTGGAGCGGCCGCCGCGGTTCTTATTCCGTGCGTAGGCAGCAGCGGACTCACCGCAGATCCGGCGGATCTCGTTGATTCTATAGGCTTCCACTGTGCGCCATCTGTTCAAGGTCGAGGTACCAGCGGATACAACACCAACCGAATCCTTCGTCAAGGGGTTACCAAAGATATCCAGACCGACTTGCCATCTGCTTGGTGCTGGCGCCGCCCCCCCCTCGATGGGGGGCGGCCAGGGGGTCGATGGTTCCAGGCTGGTCGCAAATCCTCGCGGCAGGCGCATGATCGCGACGTTGGTTGAAGGACAAACCTTATAGAGAAAACAATCTAGCGGATTGCGTTAAAATCGGATCGGTTGAGAGCTTGATATCGCCCAGCAATGCCAAGGCAACGGTCTGGGTGCATCAGATTCAGCGCACGGCACTGTAGGCGCTTGCGTTCGGAACGAGACGCATGAAGGGCTTCCAGGCCGAGAGAACTCCGAAGGACGCGGCGTCGGCATCGGGGTGATGCTGGCGAGAAGCGCGGTGAACGCTTTTCCGGGCCGATCCTTTTCCTGCGGAGCCGACCGGGGCTTGCGCAGATTGGAACTTCCGCGCCGTTCGGTGGTCATCTCTGGTCAGCTCGACTTTGGCCATCCTAAATGGGACTACGAGCGGCTTCGGATTGGTTTTGATAGGTCAGGGGGCATAAGCGGCGGCCTGGACGAGCCTGACGTAGACGGTGCGAGGAATTTGGACGGTTTCGCCGGGATCCAGGGCTGTGACGAAATTCAGGTCGGTCCACAGGGCGATGCGTACGGCAGCCAGGGCGTCGGCGAAGGTCGGGGCGGTCTTGGGGTACCAGGCCGCCCGGCGCGGGGTCAGGTCGAGTTGGCCGGCGAAGGCCTGGACATGGAGCGCGACCAGCGAGTACAGGCCGAACAGCACCGGGGTGGTGCGGAACACCGCCTTGTCGGCGTGCTGGCGCTGGGTCTCGACGCCGAGGTGGGCGCGCGCCTCTTCATAGGTGAGTTCCATCAGCCAGCGCCTGGAGAACCAGCCGAGGATGACCAGCGGGTCGGCCGTCAAGTCGGTGCACGCCAACGCGTCGGGGTCGCGCTTGGACCCGGGATAGCGCACCAGGATCCAGCGGACCGCGACCGGCGGCTCCCCCGGGTGGTGCCACAGCGCGGTGCCGGAGATGAACTCCGCCTCCCGCGCGTGGCGACGCCCGGTGCGGACCAGCAGGGCGAAGCGCTGCCAGGGCTCGCCCGCGTCGTGCCGCCGCTTGGCCAGCTTGGTTTGGGCCTTGCCCTTGGTGGCGGGCCGACCGCCCCGGCCGGGCGGGCGCGGGGCCGGGAAGTCGAACAGCCGGGCGTCCAGGCGGAGCCGGGTCACCACGGTCATTGCGCGGCCCAACTCGCGCAGCAGGCCGACCGAGGCGAACTCGCCGTCCATCACCGCGACCATGGCGCGCCCCGGCAGCCAGCGCCGCACCAGGCGCAGCAGGCTGAGCGCCCACGCCGTGACCGGCCGGTATCGCCGGCCCTCGGCCTGGCAGAAGGCTTGGCTCGGCGCCAGCGCGCTGAGCATCGGCAGCGCCCAGACCTTGCGGGCGAACGGCACCTCGGCCAGCAGCATGGCCGAGACCCAGCGCAGGCCGCGGCTGGTGACCTTGCGCCCGCGCGAGGAGCGCACCGGGTCGTAGTAGTGTGCCGCCGGCCGGACCCGGGGACCGCGCCGGCGCTCCAGGGTGTGGTCGAGCCCGACCACCACCGGGCCGAGCGGGGCGAACACGCGCACCAGCGCCCGGGTGAGCCGCCGGGCCAGCGCCAGCCCGGACCACACGTCGCGGCTGAGCACCCGGTGGAAGGTGGCGAAATCGGCCCGTCCGGCCAGGCCGAGCGCGCGTAGCGCGCCGGCCACGGTGCGCGGGCCAAGCGCCAGCAGGGCGCCGACCGCCAGCGCGGCGGCCTGGGGCCGGCAGGTCGGCGAGAACACAGCGAGCGCCGGGGCGAGCCAGCGGCAGAACGCCTCGGGCAGCGGCGGGTCAGGGCGGTCCATGGTCCCCTCCGGGCGGTTGGAGTGTTGGACCCAACAGTCCCGCCCCGCGGAGATCGCCATGGCCGCCAAGACCGACCCCGTGCTCCAGCGCATCCACGCCCACCCCTGGCCGCAAGGTGGCGTCCGCGCCCGGCGCGCCGGTCACGGCTACTCGCTGGTCAGCACCCGCACCGGCGCGCCGGTCGCCCGCCTGTGCCCGACCGGCGAGGACGACGAGGTCGAGGTCCTCTGGTGGCGACGCGACGCCTGGGGACCCGCCGGTCCCTTCGGCGCCATCATGCCCCTTGATGACGCCCTCGACTTCATCGCCGAGGAACCCTTCTTCTGGATCAGGGCCTGATCAAAGTCCCATTTAGGATGGCCAAAGTCGAGGTCAGGGCACGAACCTTATACCGGAGAGAAAGATGCACCGAGCCAGACCAGCAACGATTGGGTCCACGATCCGCGGAATCGCCCTCCTCGCATCGGTCGCCCAGGCGGCCTTGGCCGGCGCGGCCCAGGCGCAGACTCCCCCGCGGGCCGCAGAGCCCCATGCGGAGGAAGTGAACTACCTTCTTTCGGCGACGTCCACCAGCGCCGGCCAGATCGCGATCGGCACGCTCGCCGCGGAACATGCCCGGGACGAGCGGGTGCGCGACCTTGCCCGCCGGATCCTCGCCCATCATTCGGAGACCGGTGAAGAGCTGGCCGGCCTTGCCGGAAGCAACGGTGTCGAGCCCGTGCGGGAAATCGATCCGGTTACGCAACGGTCGATCGACTGGCTTCGGAGCCTGGACGGCGCCGCTTTCGACGCCGTGTATGTGGGCATTCAGGAACCGGCTCTCTATACCGCGGGCTGGATCTACCGGCGGGAGGCGCGGCACGGCACCGATCCCGCGGTGCGGAGTGCCGCCGCCGGGGAGGTCGATGCCAACGAGGCTTTCCGGGAGCAGGCCGGGCGGCTCGCCGAGGAACTGGGGGGCGGCCTGCCGGAGGGCCAGTTGGAAGGGTTGGCGCCGGAGGATCGGATGTTCCTGGTCTATGCCATGAACGTCGAACTGTCGCAGGTGCGCCTGGGCGAAATGGCGGCGGAGAAAGCCGTGACGGAACCGGTCCGCGCGTTCGCGCGCCGCATGGTCGAGGAACATGGCCGCTCGGGCGAGCAGTTCCGGCAGGCCGCCGGCGCCAATGGCGTGGCGCCGCTGGAGACGGTCGGGCCGGTCCAGCGGCGGACGCGCGATCGGCTGGAGGGGCTGTCCGGCCCGGCGTTCGACCGGGAATACATCATGTCCCAGGTGATCCATCATTACGAATGGTTCTATCGCTACGAGCATGCGTCGATCCACGGACGCGATCCCGCGGTGCGCGAGCTGGCGGCGAAGGGTGCCAAGTCGGGGAAGGCCCATCACGACTCGGTCCTGGCGATCGTCTCGGACTGGGGAGACGGCGAAATCGGCGCCGCCGCCGGGCATGGGGACGGAGAGGCGCGCCGGTGACGGCGGGCGCCGGTGCGGCACGGTGACTGCCCATTCTGCGAAAGGGTAGATCGCGGGCAGAAACACTCCCTTTTCGTCATGGCCGGACTTGATCCGGCCATCGTTCGCGGGAAGCATCGAAGCCTCCGTGCCTTGCGATCCGCGGGTCAAGCCCGCGGATGACGAACCGGAGGAGAGAACAGTCGCCAGGAATGTTCTCGATGGTTGATCGGCAAATACCGTGCCGGACAGCGGTGGACTTGATCCGGGCATTTCCCCGCACGGCGGCACTGATGGAGTCTGCAAGCGATGACCGGGTCAAGCCCGGTCATGACGATAAATAGAGGAATGATCTGCCAAAATGCTTCCTATGGTCGAGTCGCTGTCGCGAAAGGCGCCGTGGGAGGAAGCCGGCGGGTCGGATGATCCTGCTTGGTTCGGAGCGAGGCGTAGGATTCGGGAGGGTTTCCTGCCGGGTTGACGTGGTCCATGCGGCCTGCCGTTCCACGCGTCGCGTCGTGTTGGGCCACGGCCCAACCTACGGCTTGATGCAGGGCGGAGTTGATGCGGACCGTCGATCGTCGGTTGGGCCATGGCCCAACGCATCGATCCGGCTGTTGCGGCATGCCGCGATCCGTTCGGACCTTAAGGGAAGCGGCATTTGGGAGGGTGCGCGTCCCGCGCACCTTGGGCGGCGGGACGCCGCCCCTCCGCAGGGGGCGGCGAGTTGGGCGGCCGGCATCGCGGGCTTGACGCGGCGGGCCGGGTCGCGTACCTTCCGTTTACGTAAACGTCATATCCCGGTTCCCGGTCCCTGTTTCCCTGCGCGGTGTCCTCCTATGCTCAGCATGATCGATCCGCCCAACGGCTCCACCAACGCCCGGACCTTCTCGATCAGCGAGCTGGCGGAGGAGTTCAGGGTGACGCCGCGGACGATCCGGTTCTATGAGGACCAGGGGCTGCTGGCGCCGACGCGGGACGGGCTGAACCGGATCTACAGCCACCGCGACCGGGCGCGGCTGACGCTGATCTGCCGGGGCAAGCGGCTGGGCTTCAGCCTGGCGGAGATCAAGGACTTCCTGGACCTGTACGACACGGACGACAGGCAGATCGAGCAGATGCGCTATGCGCTGGGCCGCGGGCGGGAGCGGATCCGGTCGCTGGAGACCCAGCTGGAGGACGTCAAGCAGACGCTGCACGAGCTGCGCGCGCTGGAGCGCCAGATCCTGGACCACCTGGATGCCGCCGGCGTCGAGCCGGACAAGAAAACCAAGAAGTAAACGCCAAACCAGAATCCGAACAGTCGGTGAGGAGCTAGCACCATGAAGAACGTGGTCATTGCCGGGTACGTCCGGTCGCCGTTCCACTTCGCCAGCAAGGGCAAGCTGGCCCGCATCCGGCCGGACGATCTGGCGTCCCAGGTGGTCAACGGCCTGCTGAAGAGAACCGGCGTCGATCCGAACGAGATCGAGGACATCATCCTGGGCTGCGCCTTCCCGGAGGGCGAGCAGGGCTTCAATATCGCCAAGCTGGTCGGCATGCTGTCGGAGCTGCCCCAGAGCGTCGCGGGGACCACGATCAACCGCTTCTGCGGCTCGTCCATGCAGGCGATCCACATGGCGGCGGGCGCCATCCAGATGGATGCCGGGCACGCCTTCATCGCCGGCGGAATCGAGAGCATGAGCCGGGTGCCCATGCTGGGCTTCAACCCGATGCCCAACCCGAAGCTGGCCGAGAGCAACCCCGGCGCCTACATGCCCATGGGCATCACCGCCGAGAACCTGGCGATGAAGTTCCAGTTCACCCGCGAGGCCCAGGAGGCCTTCGCCGTGGAGAGCCACCGCAAGGCGGCGGCGGCGCAGGAGTCCGGCCGGTTCGACGACGAGATCGTGGCGATCGAGACGCCCGACGGCATCGTGGACAAGGACGGCTGCATCCGCGCCGACACCAGCGCCGAGAGCCTGAAGTCGCTGAAGGCCGCCTTCCTGGCGGAGGGGACGGTCACGGCGGGCACCGCGAGCCCGCTGACCGACGGATCGTCGGCAACGCTGGTCACGTCGGAGGAGTTCGCCCGCGCCCACGGGCTGCCGGTGCTGGCCCGGATCAGGTCGATCGCCGTGTCCGGCTGCGACCCGACCATCATGGGCTACGGCCCGGTGCCGTCCACCGAGAAGGCGCTGAAGCGGGCCGGCATCACCGTGAAGGACCTGGACATCGTGGAGAGCAACGAGGCCTTCGCGGTGCAGGCCCTGTCGGTGGCGCAGGCGCTGGGCTTCGACGGGGCCAAGGTGAACCTGGACGGCGGCGCGCTGGCGCTGGGCCATCCGCTGGGCGCCACGGGTGCCCGCATCACCGGCAAGGCGGCGCAGCTTCTGAAGCGCGAGGGCGGGCAGTTCGCGCTGTCCACCCAGTGCATCGGCGGCGGTCAGGGCATCGCCACCGTCCTGGAAGCGGTCTGAGCCAAGAGCGGAAACGGAGGAGAGCCCCCATGGAAATCCGCAGCGCCGCCGTGATCGGCGCCGGCGTGATGGGCAGCGGCATCGCCGCGCACATCGCCAATGCCGGCATTCCGGTCTTCCTGCTCGACATCGTGCCGCAGGAGGTCAAGGACGGGCGGGGTAATGATCGCAGTGTGGTCGCCCGCACCGCGATCGACAGGATGCTGAAGACCGAGCCGGCGCCCTTCATGCACAAGCGCAACGCTCGGCTGGTGACGCCCGGCAACATCGAGGACGACCTGGAGAAGCTGGCCGGGGTGGACTGGATCGTCGAGGCCGTGGTCGAGAACCCGGCGGTCAAGGCGGACCTCTATGCCCGGCTGGACGCGGTGCGGAAGCCGGGGTCGATCGTTTCCTCCAACACCTCGACCATCCCGCTGAAGAATTTGGTCGAGGGGCGGGGCGACGGGTTCGCCCGGGACTTCATGATCACCCACTTCTTCAACCCGCCGCGCTATATGCGGCTGCTGGAATTGGTCGCCGGGCCGGACACGCGGCCCGAGGCGGTCGAGGCCCTGAGCCGCTTCGCCGACGTGCGGCTGGGCAAGGGCGTGGTCCGGTGCAAGGACCGGCCGGGCTTCATCGCCAACCGGATCGGGACTTACTGGATCCAGGCCGCGATCAACCAGGCGATGGACCTGGGGCTGACCGTGGAGGAGGCCGACGCCGTCGTGGGGCGGCCCATGGGCATTCCCAAGACGGGCGTGTTCGGGCTGGTCGATCTCGTCGGGCTGGACCTGATGCCCTATGTCAGCCGCTCGCTGCTGAACACCCTGCCGGCGGACGACCCGTACCGGGCGATCCACCGGGAGCCGGAGCTGTTCACCCGCATGATCGCCGAAGGCTATACCGGGCGGAAGGGCAAGGGCGGCTTCTACCGGCTGAACAAGGCTGGCGGCGGCCGGGTGAAGGAGGCGATCGACCTGGCGACGGGGCAGTACCGCCCGTCGGAGAAACCTTCGCTGGAGAGCGTGGGTGCGGCGAAGCAGGGGCTCCGGGCGCTGGTCGAGCATCCGGACCGGGGCGGCACCTATGCCCGCCGGGTGCTGGTGGACCTGCTGGCCTATGCCGCCTCGCTGGTGCCGGAGATCGCAGACGACGTGACCTCGGTCGATCAGGCGATGCGGCTGGGCTACAACTGGAAGTTCGGGCCGTTCGAGCTGATCGACCAGCTGGGGGCGGACTGGCTGGCCGGGGCGCTGAGGGACGAGGGCAAGCCGGTGCCGGCGCTGCTGGAGAAGGCCGCGGGCAAGGGATTCTACCGGACCGAGGGCGGCAGGCTGGAGTTCCTGACGGTGGACGGGAGCTATGCCGAGGTGGTGCGGCCCGAGGGCGTGCTGCTGCTGTCCGACATCAAGCGCGGGTCGAAGCCGATCAAGCGGAACGGTTCGGCCGCGCTGTGGGACATCGGCGACGGGGTCGCGTGCCTGGAGTTCACCGGCAAGATGAACGCGCTGGACGGCGACGTGATGGCGCTGATCCAGAAGGCGATCGGCATGATCGGCGACGGCACGGGCGAGTGGAAGGCGCTGGTCGTCCATAACGAGGGCGACAATTTCTCGGTCGGCGTCAATCTCGGGCTGGCGCTGTTCGCGGTCAACATCGCCCTGTGGCCGCAGGTGGAGCAGTCGGTCCAGGAGGGACAGGAGACCTACAAGGCGCTGAAATACGCCCCCTTCCCCGTGGTCGCGGCGCCGTCGGGCATGGCGCTGGGCGGCGGCTGCGAGATCCTGTTGCATTGCGACGCGGTGCAGGCCCATGCCGAGACCTACATGGGGCTGGTCGAGGTCGGCGTCGGGGTGATCCCCGGCTGGGGCGGCTGCAAGGAGATGCTGACCCGCGCGACCTTGAACAGGAAGCGGCCGGGCGGGCCGATGCCGCCGATCGCCCAGGTGTTCGAGACGATCAGCATGGCCAAGGTGGCGAAGTCGGCGGACGAGGCGCGCGACCTGATGTTCCTGCGCCCGACCGACGGCATCACCATGAACCGCGACCGGCTGCTGGCCGACGCCAAGGCGAAGGCGCTGGAACTGGCGGAGAACTACGCCCCGCCGGAGCCGGTGACGCTGCGGCTGCCGGGGCCGACTGCGCGGGCTGCGTTGCGGATGGCGGTGGACGGGTTCCACCAGCAGGGCAAGGCGACGGACCACGATGTCGTCGTGTCGGGCGCGCTGGCCGAGGTGCTGAGCGGCGGCGACACCGACATCACGGAGGAGGTGGACGAGGACCGGCTGCTGGAGCTGGAGCGCGAGAGCTTCATGAAGCTGGTCCGGAGCCGCGCCACGGTCGCCCGGATCGAACACATGCTGACCACCGGCAAGCCGCTGCGCAACTGAGGGAAACCGGGGTCAGACCACCATCGAGATACCAAGGGACTTGAACCATGCCGACCTACAAGGCGCCTCTGGACGATGTCCGTTTCGTGCTCAACGAAGTCTTCGCGGTCGGCAGGCTCGCCGAGCTGCCGGGCCATGAGGACCATACGCCCGACCTGATCGAGGCGGTGCTGGAGGAAGGGGCGAAGTTCGCCGAGAACGAGCTCCAGCCGCTCAACCGCTCCGGCGACGAGGAGGGCTGCCACTACGAGAACGGCGTGGTGCGGACGCCCACGGGCTTCAAGGAAGCCTATGCGCGGTTCATCGAGGGCGGCTGGACGGGGGTTTCCTGCGATCCGGACTATGGCGGCCAGGGGCTGCCGCATGTGGTGAACTTCATCCTGGAGGAGTTCATCTGCTCGGCCAACCTGTCGTTCGGCATGTATCCCGGCCTCAGCCACGGCGCCTACAACGCGCTGTCGCTTCACGGGACGGACGAGCTGAAGCGGGCCTACCTGCCGAAGCTGGTGGACGGCACCTGGTCGGGCACCATGTGCCTGACCGAGCCCCACTGCGGCACCGACCTGGGCATGATCCGCACCCGCGCGGTGCCCGACGGGTCGGGCGACGGCAGCTATTCGATCACCGGCACCAAGATCTTCATCTCGGCCGGGGAGCATGACCTGACCGAGAACATCCTGCACCTGGTGCTGGCGAAGCTGCCGGACGCGCCGGCCGGGACGCGGGGCATCAGCCTGTTCCTGGTGCCCAAGTTCCTGCCGCGCGAGGACGGCACGCCGGGCATGCGGAACGGCGTGATGTGCGGCTCGATCGAGCACAAGATGGGCATCAAGGCGTCCTCGACTTGCGTGATGAACTTCGAGGGCGCCAAGGGCTGGCTGGTCGGGCAGCCGCACAAGGGCATGCGCGCCATGTTCACCATGATGAACGCGGCCCGGCTGGGCGTCGGCATCCAGGGGCTGGGCCTCGCCGAGGTCAGCTACCAGAACGCCGTGACCTATGCCCGCGAGCGGCTCCAGGGGCGGTCGCTGACGGGGGCCAAGGCGCCGGACAAGCCGGCGGACCCGATCATCGTCCATCCCGACGTGCGCAAGACCCTGCTGACCATGCGGGCCCACACCGAGGGGTGCAGGGCGCTGGCCGCCTGGGTCGGCATGAACATCGACGTGTCCATCAAGCATCCCGACCCGGAGGTTCGGCGCGAGGCCGACGACCTGGTGGCGCTGATGACCCCGGTGGTGAAGGCGTTCTTCACCGACCACGGGTTCGACGCGACCAACATGGGCATGCAGCTGTACGGCGGGCACGGCTATATCCGGGAATACGGGATGGAGCAGTTCGTGCGCGACGCCCGGATCGCCCAGATCTACGAGGGAACCAACGCGATCCAGGCGCTGGACCTGGTCGGGCGCAAGCTGCCCCAGGACATGGGACGGCTGCTGCGCCGGTTCTTCCACCCCGTCTCGGAATTCCTGGAGGAGACCCAGGAGGATCCGGAACTGCTGGAATTCGTGATCCCGCTGGCCAAGGCGTTCGGCAAGCTCCAGCAGGCGACCGCGCTGGTCGCCCAGAGGGGCATGAAGAACGCGGACGAGGCGGGGGCCGCCTCCACCGATTATCTGCGGATGTTCGCGCTGGTGGCGCTGGGCTACATGTGGCTTCGCATGGTCAAGGCGGCGAAGGAGAAGCTGCCCGAGGCGGACGGCCGCGCCGGGTTCTACGACAGCAAGGTCAAGACCGGGCGGTTCTACATGACCAAGCTGCTGCCCCAGGTCAACGGCCTGTTCCTGACCATCATGGCCGGCTCCCAGGTGCTGATGGACATGGACGCCGACGCTTTCTGAGGGCGGCGCCGAGATGAACCTGGTCTTCCGCATGATCAAGGTCCTGCTGGCCGCCCTGTTCGGGCGGCGGCGGGACCTGATGGACGAGTCGGTCCTGACGTTCCGGGTGTGGCCGAACGACCTGGACGTCAACCTGCACATGAACAACGGCCGGTACCTGACCATCATGGATCTCGGCCGGATGGACCTGATGATCCGCTGCGGGCTGGCGCGGCCGAT
This sequence comes from Skermanella mucosa, assembly GCF_016765655.2. Classification (NCBI taxonomy): domain Bacteria; kingdom Pseudomonadati; phylum Pseudomonadota; class Alphaproteobacteria; order Rhodospirillales; family Azospirillaceae; genus Skermanella; species Skermanella mucosa. The sequence goes on along the minus strand of NZ_CP086106.1, from coordinate 777,105 downwards.
CATCAGGAACCGCTGGATGCCGGTGCTGGGCGGGGCCAGCGTCCGGTTCCGGCGGTCGCTGAAGCCGTTCGAGCGGTTCAGGCTGCACACCCGCGTGCTGGGCTGGGATGCGAAGTGGGTCTACATGGAACACCGCATCGAGTCGATGGACGGCCGAGTCGCGGCGCACGCGACGGTGCGCGGGCTGTTCAAATCCCGCGCAGGAACGGTCGAACCGGCCGAAATACTGCGACTCCTGGGCCGGGACGTCGAATCTCCGCCTATGACCCGGCCGTTCCCCCTGCCCGCCCCTATGACCGAAGAGATATGATCATAAGATAAAATCAGCCCCATCCGATATCCTCCCGACTACAGGCATATTCCTTTGGCTGCATTAATCTGTGATTTAACTGCCACATTAACCAACCCTCCTATGATAAAATTGCACAAGTAGGATTGGCAGAGTTTATTAACGAACAAAATAGTATGCTTCCGAACGTGGATACCTCATAATTGCGTATGCGATAGTGGGCCAAAACGGGAAAGGGGCAAAGAGATGCGTATTTTGATCGGGGACGACCACGCGCTGTTCCGCGAAGGACTGAATCGTCTGCTGGAGCAGATTTTTTCGGACGCAGACTATATCCAGGCGGCGACCTACCAGGACGTCATGGCGCAATGCTCGGGAAGCGAGCCGCCCGACCTGATCCTGACCGACCTCCAGATGCCGGGCTGGCCCGGTTTCGACGGCATCCGCCAGATCAAGGCGCTGCTGCCCAAGACCGCCCTGGTGGTGGTGTCCGCGTCCGAGAGCGGCGCCGACGCCCGGCAGGCGATCGAGCACGGCGCCGGCGGTTTCATCCCCAAGTCGTCGAGCGTCCAGATCATGGTCAGCGCGCTGCAGCTGGTGCTGGCCGGCGGCGTCTACGTGCCGCACGCCCTGATGAACGCGTCCGGGACCAGCGGCCTGACCAGCGTGCCGCGCGACCACGCCGTCGTGGCCGAGCCGGCCCCCGGCGTCAGCCTGACCCAGCGCCAGCGCGACGTGCTGGGCTGCCTGCGCGAGGGCAAGTCCAACAAGCAGATCGCCTACGAGCTGGGCCTGTCCGAGGGCACGGTGAAGATCCACGTGACCGCGATCTTCAAGTCGCTCGGCGTCAAGAACCGCACCCAGGCGGTGATCAGCGCATCCCGCTACGCGATGCGCTGACCGACGCCCCCGCCCCTCTCCGGTCCTGCCGTCAGCCCTCCGGGACCTGACGGCTGGAACGGCGGGCTTCCTCCTCCTCCAGCAGCGCCTTGCGGGACAGCTTGCCGATCATGGTCTTCGGCAGCTCGTCGCGGATCTCCAGGTGCTTGGGGATCTCGATGGGCGACAGTTTGTCGCGCAGGAACTCCGTCAGGTCCTCGCGCGTCAGCCCGTGGCCCTCGGTCAGCTTGACATAGGCCTTGACGGTCTGGCCCCGGTAGGGGTCCGGCACGCCGGCGACCACGCATTCCGCGACGGCGGGATGCAGGTAGATCGCCTCCTCCACGTTGCGCGGATAGACGTTGTAGCCGCCGCACAGGATCATGTCCTTGATCCGGTCGACGATGAAGGTGTAGCCGTCCTCGTCCAGGTACCCGACGTCGCCGGTATGCAGGCGGCCGTCGGCCAGCGCGTCCGCGGTCTCGGCCGGGCGCTTCCAGTATCCCTTCATCACCTGCGGGCCGCGGATGCAGACCTCGCCCTTCTCGCCCAGGGGAACCAGGCGGGAGCGGTCGTCCAGGCTGACGATCTCGATCACGGTGCCGGGCAGCGGGATGCCGATCGAGCCGGCCTTGTTGACCCCGTACATCGGGTTGGCCGTGGCGACCGGGGAGCTTTCCGACAGGCCGTAGCCCTCGACCAGCTTGCAGCCGGTCTTGGTCTCGAACGCGTGCTTGACCTCCACCGGCAGGGGCGCCCCGCCCGACAGGCAGAAGCGGATCGACGACAGGTCGTAGGAGCCGATGTCCTTGTGGTTGACGATCGCGGTGTAGATGGTCGGCACCGCGGGGAACAGCGTCGGCTTCTTGGACTGGATCAGCCGGATCACGGTGTCCAGCTCGAACCGGGGAACCAGCACCATCTCGGCGCCGAGCACCAGCGGCAGGTTCATCACGCCGGTCATGGCGAAGACGTGGAACAGCGGCAGCACGCCCAGCATGCGCTCCTGCCCCGGCTTGGCGTCGGTGCACCACAGGCGCGACTGGATGGCGTTGGCGTAGATGTTGGCGTGGGTCAGCATGGCGCCCTTGGGCACGCCGGTGGTCCCGCCGGTGTACTGGAGCACGGCCACGTCCTCCGCCGGGTCGATCTCCACCGGGGCGGGCCGGCCGGCATTGGCGATCAGCCTGGCGAAGGCGAGGTGCCGGTCGTCGGACGGGATGCGCGCGACGTCCTTGCGCTTGACGATCGGAAACAGCCAGTTCTTCGGGAAGGGCAGGATGTCGGCCATGCGGGCGACGACGACCCGCTTCAGCCGGGTCTGCCCGAGCATCTTGGCGATCTTGCCGTAGAGCACCGCCAGGTCGAGCGTGACCATGATGTCGGTGTCGCTGTCCTCGATCTGCTTGGCGATCTCCCGCTCGGCGTAGAGCGGGTTGAAGTTGACCACCGTGCCGCCGGCCTTCAGCACCGCGTAGTAGCAGATCACGAAGTAAGGCGTGTTGGGCAGGAACAGCCCGACCTTGCTGCCCTTCCCCACGCCCATGTCCTGGAAGCCCTTCGCCGCCTTGTCGACCAGGGCGCCGACCTGTGCGTAGGTGTAGCGCTTGTCCATGAAGTCGATGCACGGCCGGTCGCCGAATCGGGCGACCGCATCGTCCATGAGGCGGTGGAGCGGCGCCGTCGGGATCTCGGCGTTCCAGTCGATGTCCGCGGGGTACGAACGCGCCCACGGGTGCTCTGCGAGCTTCGCTGCCGGATCGGCCATTCCATCTGTCTCCCTGCTGCCCATCGTCGCCGCGGCCTTATAACGCGCCCTCCGGGTCGCCGCCGCTTGCCGTCCCCGGCCCGGGAGCGGGCTTTCCGCTTTCCGGGCCGGTCCAGGTGGTTTCAGGCTAATTGCCGTTTACGTAAAGGTCAAGATCAACCCGAACCGTCGATTTTTCGCGGAATTCGGCTGAAATCGTATGGACCGGTCTGTCCAAAGAAGAAAAGAACCAGCGGACAGAGTAGGGTGAACAAAAAATTACACTGGAGACTCAAATTTTTCTGTGCATAAAATCATTGCGGGGGCAAGCCAGGGGGAACAACCGGTGCTGCCCTCGAAGGTGTTAACCGCGCGCGGCGCTGGATTCGAAGGTTCTGCACACTTGTCTCGCTTCAGTCAGCACAACGCCATGTCGTTCGACGATGGCGCCCAGGCTCGGGCCCTGGTGAAATGGTTCAATGTAACCAAGGGCTTTGGTTTCGTCGCTCCGGTTGACGGCTCTCCGGACGCATTCCTCCACATCTCGGTGTTGAACAGGGCAGGCCTGCAGGAGCTGAGCGACGGCACCGAGATCCTGTGCACGATCAGCCAGGGGCCGAAGGGTCCCCAGGTCACCCGGATCGTCGAAGTGGTCGGCGGCGCGCCCGTCTCGGCCCGTCCCGCCGGCGGCGACCGCTACGGCGACCGTGGCGGCGACCGCGGCTACGGCGGAGGCGACCGCTACGGCGACCGCGACAGCTATGGCGGCGGCGACCGCTACGGCAGCGACCGCGGCGGCTATGGCGGCGGTTACGGCGGCGGCGACCGCTATGGCGACAGCGACTACGGCGCGTCCTCGGGCGGGCCGGAGGTCGAGATGTCGGGCACGGTCAAGTGGTTCAAGCCGGACAAGGGCTTCGGCTTCGTCACCGCCGACGACGCGAGCAAGGATGTCTTCGTCCATAAGAGCGTGCTGCGCCGCTGCGGCCTGATGCAGCTGGAAGCCGGCCAGCGCGTGCAGATGCGGGTCCAGGACGCCGCCAAGGGCCGCGAAGCGACCTGGATCATGCCGCTCTGAGTCTTTGCGCCGGGGGCCGGCCGGACCTGTCGGGGGCCGGCCGGCCTCACGGAAGCCCCGCGGGCACGCGCACCCGGGCCTCGGTGAAACCGTCTGCCCGATAGCTCAAGCTTCCCCCGACCTGTTCCACCAGCGCGGTGACGATCCGGAGTCCGGCCTTGCCGGACGCCTGCGGGTCGAAATCCTTCGGAAGCCTTCCCCCCGAGTCCCTCACCGACAATCCAAGGCTGCCGTCCGCCTCCGAGTCGAGCCGGACCAGGACGTCGCAGCCGGCGTCGCCCCGGCAGCCATGCAGCACGGCATTGGTCGTCAGCTCGGTCATGATGATGGCCAGCGCGACGGCGGTCTCCACCGGGACGACGGCCGGCGCGGCGCGGACCGAGACGCGATCCTCGGCCGCCAGCGTCCGCGCCAGTTCGCCGGCGAGGCCGGGCAGCAAGGTCGAGAGGTCGAGGGCCGTGACGGCTTCCGCCTGGAGCAGCCGCCGATGGACTTCGCCCAGCGCCATGATGCGGTTCTGGGCTTCCCGGAAGGTCCCGAGCAGCCGGGGATCCCTGATCTGCGCCGCCTGGAGCTGAAGGAACGCGACCGCGATCGCGAGGCTGTTCCCGACCCTGTGGTTCAGCTCCCGCAGCAGGATCGTCCGCTCGTCGATCATGTCGGTTTCCCGCCGCGCCATGCGGGCCGCCTGGCCGAGCAGGACGCCCAGGATCAGGACCTTGGCGAAACCGAGCGCCCCTCCGCCATACAGGACGCCGTCGCCCAGCAGATCGATCCAGGCGACCCGCTCGCGGAGATCCGCCTCCTGGTCGGCCTGAAACGCCTCGATGCGCCGGTCGACGGCGTCGGCATCGTCGGGTCCGTCGGGCGCCTCCAGCCTCTCCCGGACGAACCGGACGAGCCGCTCCAGTTCCGGGCGGTTCGCGTCGTCGTCGGCCGCCACCAGGGAGAGGGTCGAAAGCGCCTCCCCGGCTTCGGCGATGCGCGAGCGGCGGAGGTCCGGCCGCTCCGCTTCGGGAACCGCCGCCAGGTCGAAGGCGCCCCGCAGGGCCTCCAGGGCGACGCGCGCCTCGTAGGTGGTCCGGATCGCCTGTTCCCGGGATTCCACCTCGTGGAACAGCAGCAGGAAGACCGCGGTGAGCCCAGATACGAAGACCACCGTCAGGACTGCCACGAACCGCAGCCGCCGGGTCAGGGAGCGCGCCAGCAGCTGGGATCGATCGGGTTCCCGGGACACCGCGCCTTGGCCGAACAGGCCTGGCTCAATCGTCAAGAGACACCCTTGAATTTTCCAAAAAACTCAAACAAAGAGTTACCCATCGCCTCAGTAAAACTCGTACCGAATGGGAAATAGAACACAAGAGGCCGGAAATCCCTTCCCCGAACGGATAGATTTTTTATACTCCGGCAGAGAAAAACCATCCTGCGAAACGCAGGATGGTGGCGACAATTCGCTATCTCTTTGAAAATAGAAGCCGAACGCTGGCGGATATCTGCCGACGCCCCTGGGGCGGCGGGAATGCCGCAGTACCCGGGGACGGAGGGCGCGGCCTACTCGGCCGCTTCGGCCGGTTCGGTCTTCTGGTGCGGAAAGCCGGTCAGCGGGCCCATGGCATGGCGGTCGCGCTCGAAGGTGACGTCGCTCTGCATGTAGAGCGCCACCAGCTCGGCCAGGGAGCGCAGCGCGTGGACATGGGTGCGCTCGTAGCCGTGGGAGCTGTCAACGCCGAAGCAGACCAGGGCGGTGCGGATGTCGTTGCCGGCTTCGATCGCGGCGGCGCTGTCGCACCGGTAGAAGCGGAAGATGTCGCGCTGGTGCCGGATATCGTGGTCGGAGCACAGGTCCAGCAGCTTGTGGGTCAGGTGATAGTCGAACGGGCCGGTGCTGTCCGCCATCGCGATGGTGACGCCCGATTCGCGGCTGTTCTGCCCCGGCGCCGGGGTCGCGTTATCGATGGAGACCATCTCGGCCACGTCGCCGTGCAGGACCGACGAGGCGCCGGACCCGACTTCCTCGGAGATGGTCAGGAGCAGGTGGCAATCGACCGGCAATTCCACGCCCGAGTCGATCACCGCCTTGGCCGCCCCGAACAGCACGGCGACGCCCGCCTTGTCGTCCAGGTGGCGGGAATTGATGAAGCCGTTGGGCTGGAACTCGGGCTGCGGGTCGATCGCGACGAAGTCGCCGACATTGAAGCCGTGCCGGATCAGATCAGCCGTGTTGGAGCAGACCGCGTCCACCCGGACCTCCAGGTTGGTCCAGGCGACGGGCTGGGTGTCGATCTCCTCGTTGTAGGTGTGGCCCGACGCCTTCAGCGGCAGGATCGTCCCACGGTAGGAGCCGTGGTCGGTCAAGATGGTGCAGCGGGCACCCTCGGCGAACCGGGCGGACCAGGTGCCGATGGCGACCACCTCCAGCCGACCGTTGGACTTCAGGCCCTTCACCTGGGCGCCCAGCGTGTCGACATGGGCGACGATCGCCCGGTCCGGGCTGTTGAGCCGGCCCTTGATGTCGGCGCGGATGGCGCCGCGCCGGGTCAGCTCGAAGGGAATCCCCAGCCGCTTCAACTCGCGCCCGCAGAAATGCACGATCTCGTCGGTGTAGCCGGTCGGGCTCGGGATCTTCAGCAGGCTTTCCAGCATGGACAGGACGTAATCCATGTCGATCGCCGGCCGGGCCGGGGGCAGGGGCGCCTGGCCGTCAGGCCGGTTCGAAGCCACCGCCTGCGGCCTATCGGAAGGTATGCCTTGCATCAGATTGAGCTTCTCGCTTCGTTATCTCTATCCATTGGACAGTAGCTTGGTATTGGGAAACAGAAGGTCAACGAAACGTTCGGCCGTCGGCTGAGGTTCATGATTGGCGAGGCCCGGCCGCTCGTTCGCCTCAATGATGACATAGTCGGGCTCGGTCACCGACGGCACGAGGAAGTCGAAACCGACCACGGGTATATCCAAGGCCTTGGCGCCGGCGATGGCGGCATCCACCAGCGTCCTGTGCAGGCGGTCCGTGACATCGTGAATAGTGCCGCCGGTGTGGAGGTTGGCGGTCTTGCGGACCGGCAGGACCTGTCCTTCCGGCAGCACGTCGGTCATGGAGAAGCCGTTGGCGGCGACGCAGCGCTCGGTCTCGGCATCCATGGGGATGCGGCTCTCGCCGCCGGTCGCGGCGGCACGGCGCCGGCTCTGGGCCTCGATCAGCTCCCGGACGGTATGCTCGCCGGTTCCCGTCACTTCGGCCGGCCGGCGGATCGCCGCGGCCACGACGCGATAGTCGATCACGATGATCCGCAGGTCGTCGCCCTGGAAGAACTGCTCCAGCAGCACGGTCTCCGCGTGGTTTCGGGCCTCCGCCACCGCCTTGGCGACCGCTTCCGGCGTGCGGACGTCGACGGTGATGCCCTTGCCCTGCTCGCCCCGCGCCGGCTTGACCACGATCGAGCCGTGATTTTCCAGGAAGGCGGCGTCGTCCTCCGGTTTGCCGGCCGCCTGCTGGGCCGGCACCCTCAGCCCCGCCTTGACCATCAGCCGGCGGGTGACCGCCTTGTCGTCGCAGCGGCTCATGGCGACCGCCGTGGTCAATTCGCTGAGGCTCTCCCGGCAGATGATCGACCGTCCGCCGTAGCTGAGCGCGAAGTAGCCGCCCTCGGCGTCCACCACGTCCACCCCGATGCCGCGGCGCCGGGCCTCGTTGATGATGATCATGGCGTAGGGATTGAGCGTCTCGTCGGGCGGCGGCCCGACATAGAGCTTCTCGTTGATCGAGTTCTTCGTCTTCAAGGCGAACACCGGCACCCGCTGGAACCCCAGCTTCTCGTAGAGGGCTATGGCATTGACGTTGTCGTGCATCACGGACAGGTCCATGAAGCTGCGGCCGCGCGCCTGGAAATGCTCGGCCAGCGTCCGGACCAGGTTCTCGCCGATGCCGGGGAACGAGGCCTGCGGATCGACAGCCAGGCACCACAGGGACGAGCCGTTCTCCGGGTCGTTGAAGGCGCGCCCGTGATCGACGCCGGTGACCGAGCCGATCACGCTGTTGGTCGCCTGGTCGACCGCGACGAAATAGGTGAGCACCCGGCTGTTGCGCTTGTCGTGGAAGAAGTGGGGCGGGACCTGCACCATGTTGCGGGCGGCATAGATGCGGTTGATCGCCTCGGCATCCTCCACCGTGCGCAGCCGGCGCACCGTGAAGCCGCGCGGCCGGCGCCGGCTCGGCCGGTAGTTCTCCAGCCAGAGCCGGTAGGTGTGCGACGGGTCGAGGAACAGCTCCTGCGGCGCCAGCGACAGCGCCACGTGGGGATCGCGCAGGTACAGCGCGATGTCGCGCCGGCCCTGCGTCTCCTCCCGCAGCGCCTTGGCCAGCTCGGGCAGGTCGGGGAAGGTGTGGGCGAAAAGCAGCCGGCCCCAGCCGCAATCGACCGTCGCGTTCTCCTCGTAGCCGGTCTGGTCGGGATGGTGCTGGTCGCGCGAGTACCAGTTGCGGAGCGACGGCGCATTGCGCCGCTCCAGACGATGCTGCGACCTTGGGTTGGGAGGCTGGGTCATGGTCAGATGCCGTGTGTCTGGAGCCAGAATTCCAAGAGGGCGACCTGCCAGAGCTTGGAACCGCGCAGCGGCGTGATGTGGCTGTCGGGCTCGGCCAGCAGGCGATCCACGTAGTCCCGCTGGAACAGCCCGCGCTGCCGCGCCTTGGGTTCGTTCAGCACGTCGCGGACGAGGTCCAGGTACGGTCCGCGCAGGTATTTCAGCGCCGGCATGGGGAAATAGCCCTTGGGCCGGTCGATCACCTCCGACGGGACGACTCGGCGCCCGGCCTCCTTCAGCACGTATTTGCCGCCCTCGGCGATCTTCAGCTCGGGCGGGACACGGGCCGCCAGCTCGACCAGATCGTGGTCGAGGAACGGGACGCGGCCTTCCAGCCCCCAGGCCATGGTCATGTTGTCCACCCGCTTGACCGGGTCATCCACGAGCATGACGCTGGTGTCGAGCCGCATCGCCTTGTCGATCGGCCGGTCGGCGCCGGGCTGGGCGAAGTGGCGCTCGACGAAGGCGCGGCTGTGGTCGTCGCCCAGCATGCGCGGATCGAGCACCCGGGCCATCTCCGACTGGTCGCGGTCGAAGAAGACGCGCGCATAGTCGGACACCGGGTCGCGGCTCTCCAACATGGGCGGATACCAGTGGTAGCCGCCGAAGATCTCGTCGGCCCCCTGCCCGCTCTGCACGACCTTGACGTGCTTCGCCACCTCCTGCGACAGCAGGTAGAAGCCGATCGCGTCGTGGCTGACCATCGGCTCCGCCATGGCGCGGACGCAGTTCTGAAGTTCCGGCAGGGTCCGGCTGCTGTCCACGAACAGCTTGTGGTGGTCGGTCTCGAACCGCTCGGCGATGATGTCGGAATACTGGAACTCGTCGCCGCGCTCGTTGCCGACGGTCTCGAACCCGATCGAGAAGGTCTGGAGGCCGTGCTGCCCGGCCTCGGCCAGCAGCGCCACGATGATCGAGCTGTCCAGCCCGCCCGACAGCAGCACGCCGACCGGCACGTCGGACACCAGCCGCCGCTCCACCGCCTTGCGCAGGGTCTCCAGGACGAGGTCCTGCCAGTCGCTCTCGGACAGGCTCCCGTCACCCGCCCGCGGGCCGTAATTCACGGTCCAGTAGACCTCCTCGCGCTTCGTGCCGTCGGGCTCGACGGTCAGCAGCGTCGCGGGCGGCAGCTTGCGCACGCCCTTCAGGATGGTCATGGGAGCCGGCACGACGGCGTGGAAGCTCATGTAGTGGTGGAGCGCCACCGGATCGATGTCGGTGTCGATGCCGCCCGCGGCGACCAGGGCCGGCAGGGTCGAGGCGAACCGGATCATGCCCGGCGTCTCGGCCAGATACAGCGGCTTGATGCCGAGCCGGTCGCGGCCCATCACGACCCGGCCGCTCTCGCGTTCCCAGATCGCGAAGGCGAACATGCCGTACAGCTTCTCGACGAAGCGTGGCCCCCAGGCATGATAGGCCTTCAGCATCACCTCGGTGTCGCCGTGGGAGAAGAACCGGTAGCCCTCCCCCTCCAACTGGGCGCGCAGTTCCGGGTAATTGTAGATGCAGCCGTTGAACACGATGGTCAGGCCCAGGGCCGGGTCGACCATGGGCTGCTGGGCGGCGTCGGACAGGTCGATGATCTTGAGGCGGCGGTGGCCGAACGCCACCCGGCCCTGCGCGAAGGCACCCGCGCTGTCGGGGCCGCGCGGCGCCAGCACGTCGGCCATGGCATTGACCGCCCTGCCGTCGGCGGCGCTTCGATCGAGCCTTATCTCACCGCAAATGCCACACATGGGTTGTCTGATCTCCTGCTTGTTGGTCGGCCCGCGACGATGTCGAAAGCACCTCTGGTCAAGGGGAGCGTCACCCTGTCGCGGGCAACACCGGGGCAGCGGAAGCACGTTTCGGTGCTCGGTCACAGCTTAAACACATTGCGGGCAATTAGGTTCGAAAGACACCGACGCAGTATGCGCCGTCTGCCTTGATAGTAAAAACTACCGAATCCGATGCGCACCACCGGGCTCCAAAGTTATCAGGGCGGTAAAGATCAGCCGTTTACTATGTGTGCATCCTGATCCCTGCTGCACAAAAAACATACATTTTAGAAATGCTGCGGCGCGATCGGCCATTTTCGCCGAATTCCGCCGACCCGGCGTGCTTTCCCCTATCCCGCTGCAAAAGCTCATGACGCAAACTGTATGCGTGCCAAACAAATATGCCTTTCTAGTCACGATATGCCGATTGTGATAGAGAGCCATTCTTACGAGAGAAGTTTCGTTCCAAGAAATTCGAAGAACAATGGAGTACTGAGAATGGTTCGTTCCTGGCGTGTCGCCTGTGCCGTTTCTGCCCTGACTGCAGCCCTGTTCGCCGCCGGCACCCCGGCCCCGGTCAGCGCCCAGGAAGCCGCCGCCTTCAAGCCCAAGGCCGCCGGCGACATCAACATCCGCCTGCGCGGCATCGGCGTGATCCCGACCGAGCGCGGCGACATCAAGACGGCGGGCGGTGTCGACACCACCCTGAACACCCGGCTCGGCAACGCCTATGTTCCGGAAGTCGACGTTTCCTACTTCATTACGGACAACATCGCCCTGGAACTGATCGCCGCGACCACGAAGCACGACGTGGACGCCTCCAACGGCCTGGACCTGGGCAGTGTCTGGCTGCTGCCGCCGACCCTGACGGCGCAGTACCACTTCGCCCCGAAGGAGCGGTTCAGCCCCTATGTCGGCGCCGGCGTCAACTACACCATCTTCTACAACGAGTCGAAGGGTGCGCTGCGTTCGATCAGCTACGAGGACGGCTTCGGCTTCGCCCTCCAGGCCGGCATCGACTACGCGATCTCCGGCCCGTGGTCGCTGAACGTCGACGTCAAGAAGCTGTGGCTGAGCACCGACGTCAAGGCCAACCTGGGCGGCACCGCGCTGAAGGCCGACGTGGACATCAACCCCTGGATCTTCGGCGTCGGCCTCGGCTACCGCTTCTAAGCCGGACCGCACCGTCGGATCGCGGAGAATGCGGGCTTCGGCCCGCATTTTTCGTTTGGGCCGCCGGTCCTTTCAAGGATGAATACGGATCGGCACGGCTTCACCGTCGTGGAGAAAAATGCAGGTCGGGTAGAGCGAAGCGGCACCCGACGCAATCCGGCGAGTTGATGTCGGGTGCCGCTTCGCTCTACCCGACCTACGGGGCACCCCTTTTTCGTTCATGCGCAAACCGGCATGAGGGAGTTTGCACGTGGATGACCGGATCAAGTCCGGTCATGACGAAGAGGGAGTGTCGCTGCCCGTGATGATCGCCTTTGCGGTCCGAGCGAAACCGTGCCGGACAGCCGGGGATGTTCTTTTCCTTCATGCGCGGGCTTGACCCGCGCATCCACGCGCAAACCGGCATGAGGGAGTTTGCACGTGGATGACCGGATCAAGTCCGGTCATGACGAAAAGGGAGTGTCGCGGCCCGTGACGATCGCTTGCGCGGTCCGAGCGAAACCCTGCCGGACAGCCGGGGATGCTCTTTTCCTCCATGCGCGGGCTTGACCCGCGCATCCACGCGCAAACCGGCGTGATGGAGTTTGCACGTGGATGATCGGATCAAGTCCGGTCATGACGAAAAGGGAGTGTCGCCGCCCGTGACGATCGCCTTTGCGGTCCGAGCGAAACCGTGCCGGACAGCCGGGGATGTTCTTTTCCTCCATGCGCGGGCTTGACCCGCGCATCCACGCGCAAGCTCCCTCATTGGTTCTCGGGATAGACCTTCGGGCGGTCGGCGGCGCGGCTCTCGTATTCCCCGCGGACCTCGTCCACCACGGTGCCCGACCACAGCTTGACGCCGGTGATGTAGGCGGCGCGGCCGATCATGTGGGAGGCGACCGGGACGGTCAGGAGCAGGAAGAAGATGGCGGCGACGGCGCGGGCGATGATCTCGTCGGTGCCGTACAGGACCGCCACCGCCAGCAGGATCATGCCGGCGCCCAGGGTGCCGGCCTTGCTGGAGGCGTGCATGCGGATCAGGACGTCCGGCAGGCGCAGGACGCCGAGCGCGCTGATCAGGGAGAAGGCGGCGCCGCCCAGCAGCAGAACGCCGGCCAGGATCTCCAGGACGGTGCCGATCATGGTCCGGGCTCCTCGATCTTGCGTTCATGGCGTCCGCGCCGTTCCAGGAAACGGGCATAGGCGACGGTGCCGAGGAAAGCCACCAGGGCCAGCGCGATGGCGGCGTCCAGGAAAACGGGCTTGTCCTCCCGGATCGCGAACAGGGCGATGACGCCGACCGCCAGCAGGGTCAGCAGGTCCAGCGCCACGATGCGGTCGGGCAGCGAGGGTCCGCGGACCAGCCGGACGAAGGCGATCAGGATCGATATCAGCAGGACGATGAAGGTGATCTCGATAGACCAGTTGAGGAAGGGCGACAGGTCGCTTCTCATCGCGTCAGCTCCAGCAGGCGGCGCTCCATGCCGTTCTTGATCTCGGCCCGCACCTTCTCCGGGTCGTCGATGAACATGGCGTGGACGTACAGGGACTTGCGGTCGGGCGCCACGTCGAGCGTCAGGGTGCCCGGCGTCAGCGTGATCAGGTTGGCGAGGAGGGTGATCTCCAGGTCGGTCCTGGCGTCGATCGGCACCCGCACCACCCCCGGCCGGGCATAGATCGGCGGGGTCACCACGTCCCAGGCGACCTTCAGGCTGGACACCACCAGCTCTTTCAGGAAATAGAAGAAGAAGCCGATGATGCGCCACAGCTTCCAAAAATACGGGTCGTTGCCGAACACCGGCCGCGCGATCCACAGCACGGCGTAGCCGACGACGAACCCGATCATCAGGCCGCCCATGCTGAAACTGGCCGTGACGGCCTGCCAGACGATCGCCAGGGCCAGGTTGAACATGAACATGGTCATGGCTGCGCTCCCGCTTGCTGCGCGCCCGGCGATCCCGCCCCGGGTCCCAGCACGGCCTCGATATAGGGGGCAGGCGCCAGCAGCTCGGCCGACGCGCGGGTCGCCAGGTCCAGGAACGGCTGGGTCCAGAGGCCGATCGCGACGGTCAGGGCCGCGAACACGACGATCGGCCCGACCAGCAGCACCCGCTCGGTGGCGGTCAGGTCCGAGATGGACAGGACCCTGACGTCGCCGCCGGGATGGGGTTTCCAGAAGGCCTCGCCCCAGATCTTGGTCATGGAGAACATGGTCAGCAATCCCACCAGGATCGCGGTCGCGGCGATCGCGTAGGACCCGATCTCCAGGCTGGCCCGGATCAGCACCAGCTTCGCCCAGAAGCCCGACAGCGGCGGGATGCCGGCGAGGCTGAGCGCCGGGATCAGGAACAGCACCGCCAGCAGGGGCGACGCCTTGTAGAGCCCGCCGATCTTCTTCAGCTCCATCGACCCGGTCAGCCGCTTCGCGACCCCCGCCACCAGGAACAGGTTGGTTTTGACGATGATGTGGTGGACCAGGTAGAAGACCGCGCCGATCAGCCCCAGGGGCGTATAGAGCGCCAGGCCCATCACCATGTAGCCGATCTGGCTGATGATGTGGAACGACAGGATGCGGCGGATCTCGTTCTGGGCCGCGGCGCCGAGCACGCCGGTCACCATGGTCAGGCCGGCCACCACCAGCAGCGCCGTATGGGTATAGGCGACGTCGCCGGTGAAGATCAGGGTGAAGGTCCGGACCAGGGCATAGACGCCGACCTTGGTCAGAAGCCCGGCGAAGATCGCGGAAACCGCCACGGCCGGCGTGTGGTACGAGGCCGGCAGCCAGAAGAACAGCGGGAACACCGCCGATTTGATGCCGAACGTGATCATGAACAGGACGGCCACCGTGGTGACCAGCCCCTGCTGCTCGACCTGAGGCAGCCTGACCGCCAGGTCGGCCATGTTCAGCGTCCCGGTCAGGCCGTAGAGGATGCCGACCGCGATCAGGAACATGACCGTGGCGACCACGTTGACCACGGCGTACTTGATGGCGCCGTCGAGCTGTTCCTTCTCCGCCCCCAGCGCCAGCAGCGCGAAGGAGGCGATCAGCATCACCTCGAACCAGACATAGAGGTTGAACAGGTCGCCGGTGATGAAGGCCCCCGTCACGCCGGTCAGGAGCACGTGGTAGAGCGGGTGGAAGCCGTTGCGCTCCCGGTCCTCGTTGATGTCGGACAAGCTGTAGAGGCCGACGCCAAGCCCCATGATGCCGGTGATCAGCACCATCACGGCGCTGAGATGGTCGGCCACCAGGGTGATGCCGAACGGTGCCGGCCATTCGCCCATCTGCCCGGCCAGGATGCCGCCCTGCCAGACCTGGGCCATCAAGAGTATCGCGCTGACGAGATGGAGTCCCGCGCCGGCGGCGCTGACCGCGCGCTGGGCGGCGCGGTTGTTCCACAGCATGATGGCGAGCACCGCGGTCGTCATGGGGACCACGATGGGAGCGATCAGGTACCAGCTCACGATGCGTCGCTCCCGGCCGGTTCACGCCCGGCGGGTTCACTCCCGACAGACTCACGTATGTTCTCTACACGGTGCGAGGCGTCCCGGACCTGGGGGCGGCGCGGCTCCTCGGGTTCGGGGATGTCCTGGTCGGGGTGCGGCGGCTCGGCCAGGCGCATCCGGTCGCTGTCGACCGTGCCCAGCTCCTGGTAGCCGCGATAGACCAGCACCAGCGCGAAGGCCAGCAGGCCGAAGCTGATCACGATGGCGGTCAGGATCAGGGCCTGGGGCAGCGGGTTGGAGTAGACGCCGGTCAGCTCCTTGGCGCCCGGGGCGATCAGCGGCGGCAGCCCCTCGGTCATGCCGCCGGCCGCGAAGATCACGAAATTGGCCGCGTTGCTGAGCAGGATGAGGCCGAACAGGACGCGCACGAGGTTGTGGCTGAGCAGCAGGTAGACGCTGCCGGCCGCCATGAATCCCAGGGTGAAGGCCATGAGGGTTTCCACCTACACGTCCTCCTCTTCCAGGGACAGCACGATGGTCAGCACCGCGCCGATCACCACCAGGAAGACGCCGACGTCGAACAGCAGCGGCGTGCCGACATGGAACGCCGCATCCCCCTCGCCCCAGTGCAGCCACTGGCCGGTCAGGAAGGCATCGCCCAGGAACGCCGACCACAGGCCGGCGGCGATGGCGCACAGCATCCCGGCGCCGACGATCGCCTTGGGATCGAAGACCAGCACCTGGCGGAGGGCGGCGGGACCATAGGCGATGGAATGGAGCGCGAAGGCGCTGGCGGCGATCAGGCCGCCGATGAAGCCGCCGCCCGGCTCGTTGTGCCCGCGCAGCAGGATGAAAAAGGAGAAGAGCAGCATCAGGCTGAGCAGGAGCCGGGTCGCCGTCCTCAGGATCAGGCTGTCCATCATGGCCGTTCTCCGGTCCGTTCGGTTTGGGGAAGGGCCGTCCCGGGCATCTTGCCCCGGGGGCGGGCCTTCAGCAGGGCGAAGGCCCCCAGCCCCGCGGTCGCCACCACCAGGATCTCGCCCAGGGTATCGACCGCCCGGAAATCCACCAGGATCACGTTGACCACGTTGCGGCCGAAGCCCTCGACATAGCTGCGGGTCGCGAAATACTCGCTGAGGTCCAGCGGGATGGGCAGGTCGATGACCGCCAGCATCACCGCCGTGACGACTGCGCCGAAGGCGATCGAGATGACGGCGTCGCGGGCGGCGCTTCGCCGGCTGGGCCGCTGGAACGCGGTCAGCCGCGGCAGGCGGGCCAGGACCAGCGCCACGATGATGACCACCAGGGTCTCGACCATGAATTGTGTGATCGCGACGTCCGGGGCGCCGTAGAGCAGGAAGATCAGCGCGATGACGACGCCGACCACGCCCAGCGACAGGATCGCGACGAGGCGCGACTTGGCCACGACCGCGGCGGAGGTCGCCGCGATCACGGTCAATGCCAGGACCCAGGCGGTATAGGGCGCCTCCAGCACCGAGACGGAGGGCATGGTGAAGGCCCGGTGGATCACCATGGTGGCGCCGATCGCCACAGTCGTGAAGCCGATGGTGAACATCACGTAGTGGCGCAGATAGCCGGACTGGATAACCCGCGTCTGCCACCAGGCGACGCCGACCAGCCCCTTGAGGATGCGGTCCCACCCGCCGTCGGAGTCGTAGCCCAGCGCGCGCGCGACGCCGTCGAGCGCCGCCTTGACCCGGGACCAGCCGACATAGAGTGCCGCGCCGAGCGCCACGGTCACGATGCTGAGCCCCAGCGGGGTGGTGAAGCCGCCCCAGAGATAGATGTGGACATCGACCGCCTGCCCCGCCAGCGAGGCGGCCACGGGCGCCACGAACAGGCGCTCCAGCACCCCGTGGAACACGCCGAGGCCCAGGCCGACCGCGGACAGGACGACGGGGCCGAGCCACAGGCTGACCGGCGCCTCGTGGGCATGCTTCGGCGTCTCGACCTTGGGTCCCAGGAAGGGCTTGACGAAGACGAGGCCGGCGGTGACCAGCATCAGGGCGTTGGACGCCAGCATCGCCAGGGTGGCGATCCAGCCGAGCGCCGCCATGCCGTCCCCGGCCATGCCCACCGTGCTGGAATACATGAATTCCTTGCCGAGGAAGCCCAGGAACGGCGGCAGCCCGGCATTGGACATGGCCGCCAGGCCGACCGCGGCGGCGGTGACCGGCATCAGCTTCAACAGGCCGCCGAGCTGGCCGACCTCCCGCGTGCCGGTCTCGTGGTCGATGGCCCCGACGCCCATGAAGAGCGCGCCCTTGTAGCAGGCATGGGCGAGCAGGTAGACGGCGAAGGTCTCCACGGCGTAGGTGCTGCCGATACCGATCAGCATGGTCAGCTGGCCCAGCGCCGTGATCGTGGTGTAGGCGAGGATCCTCTTCAGGTCGGTCTGCCGGACCGCCAGGATGGCGCCCAGCAGCGAGGTGAAGGCGCCGAAGCTCACCAGCGTGTAGATCCAGACCTCCGTCCCGCCCAGGGTCGGGGCGAGTCGCGCCATCAGGTAGACGCCCGCCTTGACCATGGTGGCCGAGTGCAGGTAGGCGCTGACCGGGGTCGGCGCGTCCATCGCGTTGGGCAACCAGAAATGGAACGGGAACTGGGCCGACTTGGTGAAGGTGCCGACCAGGATCAGGATCAGGATCGCGAGATAGAGCGGATGCTCGCGCAGCAGGTCGCTCTGCCCGGCCAGTTCGCTCAACTCGAAGCTGCCGCCCACGATCCCGAGCAGGATCAGCCCGGCCATCATGACCAGTCCGCCCAGCGAGGTCACCAGCAGCGCCTGGAGCGCCGACCGGCGCGACTTGGGGCTGTCGTGCAGGTAGCCGATCAGCAGGAACGACGTGACGCTGGTCAGTTCCCAGAACACGATCAGCGAGATCACGTTGTCGGCCAGCACTACGCCGAGCATCGAGGCCATGAAGGCCAGGATGTACAGGAAGAACCGGGGCAGCATGGGATCGCCATGCAGGTAGCCGCCGCAATAGATCACGATCAGCGTGCCGATGCCGCAGACCATCAGCGCGAAGGTCAGGCTTAGGCCGTCGAGATAGAACGACAGGTTGACGTCGAGGCCCGGAATCCAGGGCACCACCTCGCGGACCACGCCGCCGGCGGCGATTTCGGGGACGAATCCCGCGAACCAGACGGTCAGAGCCGCCGGGACGATGGCCAGGATCCATCCGCCCAGTTTCGGCGATCTGCCTGCGACAATTGGTGCTACCAGCGCCCATGCAAAGATGCCGAGAATAGCACTCAGCATCGGCGGAGTTCCTCCGCGGGTTCCATGCTTCCCCCTGCCCACCGGCTGGCTGTTGATTTCATTCAAAAAGACTGGCGCTATATGGGGCTCGGCCCGCTTGTTTCAACCGCGCGGGTTTTATTTGCATTTTAAGAATCCTCCCCTTCAGTCGGGCCAGCGACAGCTTGCCACGGGCGAGCCGAAATCCGTACGCCTATAGTCGAGGCAAGAGAGACAGAGTTGCAGGGGTGTTAGATGTCCGACCGCGCTATCGTGGCGCTGGGAGTGTGGCTCCTATCGCTCGTACTCATGGGCACCGCCACGATCGGGATCGCCATCGCCTTCTACATCGGCCTCGGCACGATGATGGCGGCGCTGGCGGCGATCCTCTTCATCGCCTCCCGCAGGAGGGCCGGCGGACGGCACGCCGGCGCCCGCCCCAGGGGGGCGTAGTCCCGGCGGCGCGCCCTACTCCTCCCCGACCACCATCCGCCCGGCGGGGCCGCGGGCGAACAGGTTGGGGCTGTACATGTCCTCCACATAGGCTCCGGGCAGGGCGTAGTCGCCCGGGACCACGGCCCGCGCCAGATAGACCAGCCGGAACGCGGGCCGGTCGGGCGTCAGGTCCAGCTCGGCGACGAACCGGTCGTCGCGGAACTCCACGTGGTTGGCGGCGCTGAGATCGCCGAGCCAGGACAGGTCGCCGAGCTGCCCGCTGTCGGCCAGCCGGACATTCTCGATCTCCAACCCGGCCGGAAGCATGTCCACGACCAGCGCCTGGTGGTTCTCCCGCCGCAGGCTCTCGCCCTCGAGGATCATCACCAGCACCCGGCCCTTCTCCACCCCGGCCGGATCGACGGGGGTGCCGTCGGTTCCGAGGATGGTGCGCTGGATGCGGAAGCCTTCGGCATCGGCCGGCAGCGGGTTCGCCGGCACTCCCGCCAGCGTGACGGACCGGTAGAGCGGCGCCGGGCCGGTGTTCTCGATCGGCATCGCCCGGTCGCCGGGCTGGAGCCGGCGGTACAGCGGGCCGGACTCCGCCACGGGCTGGCCGTCCAGGGCCAGCTTCGTCTCCCCGGCCTTGGAGGCCAGGGCGGCGGCGGCGTTCAGCACCCAGGCCCGCTCCTGGGTGCTGGTCGCCTCGGCGTCGGCCAGCATGGTGGCGAGCTGCCGGGCCGGGCCGGTCAGCCGGTCGCGGCCACCCCCGGCTTCCGCCAGGAGCGCGATCAATGCTGCCTGGTCGCGCAGTTCCGAGCCGAAATCGCGCATTCCCCCGGGCTCTACCCGGGCGCGGTCGAGACGGCCGAAGGCCTCGGCGGCGCGGTCGGCGTCGCCCAGCCGGGCGAGCGCCCCCGCGACCTGGGCGCGGGCCAGCCGGGTCGGCAGGGCGTCCCAATGGGTCTCCTGGAAATAGCGCGCCTCGGCCAAATCAACCGCCTTGCTACCTGCCAGCGTGTAAAGGGCATAGGCGCGCGCAGCCAGTTCCGCCTCGTCGAGCCAGGCGTTGTCGAGCACGCCGTTCAGCCATTCGCCCCCCCTTCCGCCAGGGCGCCTCGGGCACCCGGTAGCCCGCCTCGCGCGCGCGGCCGAGGAAGTCCAGCGCGTAGGAGGTCAGCCAGAGCTCCCCCGGCCCCTGGGACGACCACATGGCGAAGGCGCCGTCGGACCGTTGGACCGAGATCAGCCGGTCGATCGCGCGCTGGACACGCTGGCGGACCTCGGCCTCCGGGGCGATGTCCAGGGCCGCCATCACGGGGCCGAGCCGGAGCAGCGGCATCGCCCGGCTGGTGATCTGCTCGGCGCTGGCATAGGGGTAGCGGTCGAGCGACAGCAGCAATCCCGGCACGTCCAGGTCGGGCATCGTCCCGATCGCCAGCATGACGGCGACCGTCTCGCGGCGGAGTGCCACCAGTTCGGGCACCGCGTCGGGCGAGACGGTCGATTTCCGGCCCGGCTCGATCAGTTCGACGTGGCGGCGCGAGACGGCGGGCTGGAGGCGGCGCACGCCGACCTGCCATTCCCGGGTGACGGCGAACCCGTCGGGCCCGATGACCTCGGCCCGGACCAGCCCCGCGCCGACGCCGGTGCCGGCGATGGTCAGCGGCACCGTGACCGGCTTGCCGGGCCGGACATCGCGGAGCGCCACCTCGCCGCCGTCGCGCAGGGCGACCATTCCCTCGGCGGCGAAGCGAACCGAATAGTCCCCGCCTTTCCGGCCCCGGTCGGTCACGGTCAGCGGGACCTGCGCCACGTCGTCCGGCGCCAGGAAGCGGGGCAGACCCAGCTCGACCAGGACGGGATCGCGGACGGCGGCGGTCGCGGTGGCGCTGCCGACCTTGGCCGGCGTCCAGGCGACCGCCATCAGGCGCAGGCGGCCGTCGAAATCCGGAATCTCCAGCGGGACCTCCGCCGTGCCGTCGGCGCCGACCGTGACGATGCCGGAATGAAGCGCCGTCATTTCTCTCCGGCGCGGCGGCGGCGGGTCGCCCGGCCGGCGCCGCACCGGCGGAACCATGACGGACCGGATGCCCCGCGGGGCGGCGGCGCCGTCACGGTCCACCAGCGGTCCCCCCACGTCCCGCAGGTCGACTTCGAGCGGGCGCCGGCCGAGAAAATGCATCGCCGGATCGGGAGCGGCGAAGTCGGTCAGCCGGAGCATGGCGTCGTCCACCGCCGACAGGGTCAGGCGGACCTGGGCGCCTTCCTCCGCCCCGCGCACGGTGACCGGGACGCGGACCCGGCCGCGGGGGGCGAGATCGGCCGGGGCGGCGATCGAGACGTCGAGACGCCGGGGCGCGGGATCGACCGCGAGCCACGCGCTGCCGACTGCCCGGCGCGACGGGGCGCCGTGGGCCGGCTCGGCCGGCGCGAAGGCGGTGGCGACCACATGGACGCCTGCGGTCCAGGACGGGTCCACGGGAACGTCCAGGAACGCGCCCTCCGGCCCGATCCGGCGCAGCACCGTCTGGTGGACGGCCCGGCCGGCGACGGCGACCAGCACCTGGGCCTGGTAGGGCGGCCTGACGAAGACCTTGGCCGTTTCGCCACCGGAATATTTCGGCAGCATGACCGCCACGTCCACCTGGTCCGGCCGCTCGCCCGCGGTCGGCGTGACCCACCAGCCGGCCGAGAACCGCAGGCTGGTCGCGACGCCCGTTCCGGTATCGAAAACCTCCAGCCGGTAGCGGCCGGAGCCGACCGGCTGCTCGATCGCGGCGCGGCCGTCGGCCGGCGGTTCCGCCATGACCGCCAGCGTGCCGCCGGTCACGCGCTTGTCCTTGACCTGGGCCCGGTAGTCCCAGTGGCCGTCCGCCTCGAACCACGCGTAGTCGTATTCCTCCTCGTACAGCTCGTAGGACAGGGAGGGCCGGTCGAGCGGCGCGCCGTCCGGCCCGACCGCGACCACGTCGAAGGCGGCGGTGGCCCCCTCCGGCACGGCATCGCCGCCGAAGCGGGGCTTGATCCCGATCGCGAAGGGTTGGTGCCGGACCGGGAGGGCGATCTCGCGCACCGCCGGACGGCCGCCGATGTCGTAGAGCGTGCCCTGGATGACGGCTTCCAGCGCGTGGCTGGTGTCGGGCGGCTCGGGCAGGCGGATGTCCACCCGCGCGACGCCGTCGGGACCCGTGACGAAGCCCGGCGCATCGGTCCGCAGCGGCTCGAACGGCTGCTGGACCAGGCCGAAGCGGTAGCCGGCGAAGCGGGGGTACGGCTCGGCCGCGCGGCGCAGGGTCACCGCCAGCTCGCCCGGCAGCTTCGCCGCCGGTCCCGCCCTGCGGTACCGGCCGTCGATCCGGAGCGCCAGGGCGGCGCCGGCATCCGCCTGGTCGCGGTCGGCCGCCAGCTCGACGTCGAGGCGCGGCGGCACGAAGTCCTCCACCGCGAAATCGACGCGGCCGATCGGCGCGCCGTCCGGCTCCAGGTGGGCGGTGACGGACCATTGCCCGGCCGCGGCGGGACGCGGCAGCTCCAGGCCGAGATGGTAGCTTCCCGCGCCCGAGTCGGCCACCTGCCGCCGATCCACCTCGAACCCGTCGGGGCGGAGGATCCTCAGGGTCAGGGCGCGCCCTTCGGCCGCGACCGCGCCGGCGTCGCGCAGCAGGGCGTTGAGGAAGACCGTCTCCCCCGGCTGGTAGAAGCCGCGGTCGGTATAGAGCCAGGCGTCCAGGGGCGACCCGTCCGCGCCGGGGCCGGCGCGTTCGGACGGGTCGGTCGCCGCGGCCACGTCCAGGAACGCCATGTCGCCGGACGCGCCATAGGCGAAGACCGCCTGGGGCGCGCCGCCGCCGGTGCCGCCCAGGGCCTCGCGCGGGAAGCGGGCGATTCCGTCCGGCCCGGTCGAGAGCTTGCCCAGCTCGGCGTTGCTGCGCGCCAGCAGCCGAAGCTCGACCCCAGGCACGGGCTCGGCGGTGGTCAGGCTGCGGGCGAACACCAGCAGCCCGTCCTCCCCCGCGAAGGTGGTCAGCCCCAGGTCGGAGACGACGAACCACTGGGTGGCCTTGGCCTCCCACGACTCGCCCTCCCGGTCGGCATTGCCCGCGACGGCGAGATAGACGCCCGGCTTCAGCGCGCCGCCCGAGGCGCCGATGACCGCCTCCACCGGGAAGGGCGTGACGACGGCCTGGTTCCGCCTTTCGCCGATCGCCATCTCCCCCTGCCAGACCTGGGTGCCGCTCCGCTCCACGATGCCGCCGACGTCCAGTTCGGTCAGCGCCTGGCTGATCCGGCCGTAATAGATCTGCTCGACCAGGGAGCGGTCCTCGATGCGCAGCACCTGCAGCCGGGCGCGGGCGACGTTGACGGTGCGCAGCGGCAGCCCCTCGGCGCCGACCTGGGGAAGGACGTAGCCGGCGCCCCGGAAGGCCAGCACGGGCTTGCGGTCCGGCACCGCCACCTCGTAGCGCGCGGGTTCCCCGAGCGCCGCCGAGTTGGCTCCCGGCAGCCCCCTTTTCAGTGTCACGCCGTAGCCGGCGCCGTGGCTCAGCCCTTCGAGGCAGAGGGTGGCGCCGCGGGCGATCGCGATCACGCGCACGGGCGGCTCGACCTCCACCTGCGCGGCGTAGTCGGTCGGGGAGGATTTCTCCAGCGGGCGGGTGAAGGTGAAGCAGGCCTGGGGGACGTCGCGTTCCGCCAGGACCTCGACCCCGGCGACGCCGAAGGGCGGCGCTTCGGGGATCGGTTCCGGTGCGGGTTGCTGTGCCGGAGCTGCCGTCGAACACCCAAGGGCCACGGCGAGAGCGAGCCCGAACGGACGCAGTATGCGCATGAAACGACAAACCCCGATGCCGACATGAATAACCAGCAGGCGCCGAGCGGCGCCTGCTGGAGCATGGCGCCGGATTATGGCGCAAGTTCTATACAATTGCCTTAGAAATAGCGCTTGAGTCGGGCGACGGCCTCGTCCAGCAGCGCATCCTGCTTGCAGAAGCAGAAGCGGATGAAGTTGCGCACCGGGCTTTCGGCGAAGAAGGCGCTGACCGGGATCGCGGTGACGCCGGCCGCCTCCGTCAGGTTCAGGCAGAACGCCACGTCGTCGCCGTCGAATCCGGTGGAGGAGATGTCGGCGATCAGGAAATAGGTGCCGCCGCTGTGCAGCACGGACAGCCCGGCCTCGCGCAGGCCGGCAGCCAGCCGGTCGCGCTTGGCCTGCATCGAGGTGGCGAGGCCGGTGAAATACGCCTCCTCCTTGGCGAGGCCGTAGGCTACTCCGGCCTGGAGGTTGGGCGCGGTCGTGAAGGTCATGAACTGGTGCGCCTTGGCGACGGGCTGGAGCAGCTCGGGCGCCCCCGTCACGTAGCCGATCTTCCAGCCGGTCAGGGAGAAGGTCTTGCCGGCCGAGCCGACCCGCAGGCAGCGGTCGCGCAATCCCGGTATGGTGATCAGCGGGATGTGGCGGGCGCCGTCGAACACCAGGTGCTCGTACACCTCGTCGCAGACCGCGTACGCGTCGAAGCGCCGCATGAACTCGCCGATCAGCTCCAGCTCGGCGCGGGAATAGACCTTGCCCACGGGGTTCAGCGGATTGTTCAGCACCAGCGCCTTGGTCTTCGGGCCGAACACCCGCTCCAGGTCCTCGCGGGTGAAGCTCCAGTCCGGCGCCTTCAGCGTCACGATGCGGGGGATGCCGCCGGCCAGCCGGACGATGGGCAGGTAGCTGTCGTACATCGGCTCGAACAGGACCACCTCGTCGCCCGGCTCGATCAGCCCCAGCAGGCAGGCGCCCAGCGCCTCGGTGGCGCCGGAGGTCACCATGACCTCGCGCGCCCAGTCCACCTCCAGCCCGTAGAAACGGCCGGCGTGGGCGGCCACGGCCTGGCGCAGCTCCGGCGTTCCCATCATGGAGGGATACTGGTTGTAGCCGTCCAGCAGCGCGTCGGCCGCCGCCCGGAGCACGTCGGCCGGCCCGCGGTCGTCGGGAAAACCCTGCCCCAGATTGATCGTCTGATGCTTGAGGGCCAGTTGGGACATCACCTCGAACACGGTGGTGGGCATATCGCGGAAGAGAGGATTGCCGACTTTGGCGGTCATGATGGAATCGGGCGCTTCTGTGGACACGGGAGGCGGGAACTTAGCCGATCGAACCCGGCGGGTCGATGGGCTATGCCGCCCTACAGCAGGTCCCGCAGCATCGCGACCAGGGGCTTGTCGGCCGGGGGCATGGGGTATTTGCCCATGTCGTTGGGCCGCACCCAGGCCAGGGACTGGCCTTCCAGCGGGGCGACCGTGCCCTGCCAGACGCGGCAGACATAGAGCGGCATCAGGAGGTGGAAGCTCTCGTAGCGGTGCGAGGCGAAGGTGAAGGGGGCGAGGCAGCTTCCCGCCGTCTCGATCCCCAACTCCTCCCGCAGTTCGCGGACCAGCGCGTATTCCGGGCTTTCGCCCTCATGGACCTTGCCCCCGGGGAACTCCCACAGGCCGGCGAGAGCCTTGCCCTCCGGCCGCTGGGCCAGGAGGACGCGACCGTCCGGATCGACCAGGGCCACCGCGACCACCAGCAGGATCGGCTTGCCGGGCTCGGGGGTGGAGTTCGGGTCGAAGCAGTTCATGGGGATCCAGCCGGAAGGAGCGTCACCGCCGGATCAGCTCCGGTAGCTGCCGTTGATGTCGATGTAGCCGTGGGTCAGGTCGCAGGTCCAGACCGTCGCGGCGCCGGACCCGATGCCCAGTTCGACCAGGAAGTCGATGTAGCGGCCCTTCATGTGCTCGACCACCGGCGTCTCGTCGTAGCCCGGAACCTCCATGCCGTCGGCCGCGATCAGCACGCCGCCGGCGGAGATCCGAAGCTTGTCGCGGTCGGCCTTCTCGCCCGCCTTGCCGACCGCCATGACGATGCGGCCCCAATTGGCGTCCTCGCCGGCGATGGCGGTCTTGACCAGCGGGGAGTTGGCGATGCTGAGAGCGATCCGCTTGGCCGCCTTGTCCGACGCGGCGCCCTCGACTCGGACGGTGACGAACTTGGTCACCCCCTCGCCGTCGCGGACGATCTGCTGGGCGAGATCGACCATCAGGGCGTTGAGCTGCGCCTTGAAGTCGGCCAGGGCCTTGTCGCCGGCCTTGGTGACCGGCTTGTTGCCGGCCTGGCCGGTGGCGCACAGCAGAACGGTGTCGCTGGTCGAGGTGTCGCCGTCGACCGTGATGCAGTTGAACGACCGCTCGTTGGCCTCGGCCAGCAGTTTCTGGAGCACCGGGGCGGCGATCGCCGCGTCGGTGAAGATGAAGCCCAGCATGGTCGCCATGTCGGGCGCGATCATCCCGGAGCCCTTGGCGAACCCGTTGATGGTCACGGCGGTGTCGCCGATCCTCGCCGTGCGGGTGACGCCCTTGGCGAAGGTGTCGGTCGTCATGATCGCCTTGGCGGCCGGGAACCAGCCGTCGGCGTCGAAGGAGTTGGCCAGCCCCGGCAGGTGCCGGGCGATGGCGTCGGCCGGGATCGGCTGGCCGATCACGCCGGTGGACGCGACGAACACCTCGCCGGGCTCGCAGCCGGCGAGCGTGGCCGCCGCCTCCACCGTGGCCTGGACGAACGCCTCGCCGGCCTTGCCGGTGAAGGCGTTGGAATTACCCGAATTCACCACGATCGCGCGGGCGCCGCCGCCCGCCAGGTTCTTCTTGCACCAGTGGACCGGCGCCGAAGCGGTCAGCGACCGCGTGACCACGCCGGCCACCGTCGTGCCGGGATCGAGGAGCGCCACCATCAGGTCGTCGCGGCCCTGGTAGCGAATGCCGCAATTGGTCGTAGCCAGCCGGACACCGGGTATTGCCGGCATCCAAGGGAAGTCGCCGGGTGCAAGGGGAGAGATGGTCGGTGCCATGGTGGTCGTGGCTTT
Organism: Skermanella mucosa; assembly: GCF_016765655.2. Classification (NCBI taxonomy): domain Bacteria; kingdom Pseudomonadati; phylum Pseudomonadota; class Alphaproteobacteria; order Rhodospirillales; family Azospirillaceae; genus Skermanella; species Skermanella mucosa. The sequence goes on along the minus strand of NZ_CP086106.1, from coordinate 750,580 downwards.
CGGGTCGTGGAAGTTTGACTTGGGTTACGGTTTCGGCGCGGGGGCGGCGCCGGGAGCCGGAGCGGCGCCGGGCGTGGCGGCGGGCTGTTCGGGCATCGGCGAGCCGTCCATCTGGAAGCGCTCGACCTTGGCGTCGCTGCGCAGGTCCTCGACCAGCTCGCCGATCACCTGCTCGGAGACCTGGCTGCGGAGCTGCTCCTGCACCTCCTCGAAAGTCGGCGGAGTGCTCTGGCGGCGCTCGACGACCTTGATCACGTGCCAGCCGAACTGGGTCTGGACGGGGGTCTCGCTGACGTCGCCCGGCTTCATGGCGAAGGCGGCGTTGGCGAACGGCTCGACCATCTGGTCCTTGGTGAAGAAGCCGAGGTCGCCGCCCTGCTGGGCCGCGGCCTTGTCGGTCGACTTCTCGCCCGCGATCTTGGCGAAGTCGCCGCCATTCTTCAGGTCGGCGATGATCGCCTTGGCGGCGTCCTCGGACTCGACCAGGATGTGGCTGGCCTTGACCTCGTCCTGCGGCGGGTTCTCCTGCTTGAACTGGTTGTAGGCTTCCTGGAGGCGCTCGGCGGTGATGCGCTTCTGGACTTCCTTGGTCAGGTAGAGCTCCTGGACGATGCGCTCCTCGGCGCGCTTCATCCGCTCCGCCACTTCCGGATCGTTCTGCACGTTGTTCTTGTAGCCGGCCTCGGCCACCAGCTTGCCGTTGATGATCTGGTCGATCACGGCGGGGAAGATCATCTGCACGGGCATCTGCTGAACCTGGGGCGGCAGCGACGCGATCGTGCGCATGACCTCGGAACGCTTGATCTCGGCTCCGTTGACCTTGGCCACCACCGGATCTTCGCCGGCGCCGGCACCCGCCGGTGCAGTCGTGCCGGTCTGGGCCAGGGCGGCGAAGCCGGCACCGCCGAGCGCCAGCGAGACGGCGGCGACGCGGAGGACTCGTGCGAACATGAGAAGTTCCTTATTCATCGGAATGACGGGTGCGGCGACATGCGCCAGCAATCCGCGGTCGCACGCACTTTTTCCCTTTCGCAGCGATTAAGCACGGCTTGGAGCGGCTTGCAAGGCGGGACTGCCGGGGTCCGGCAAATGCCCGAACCCCGCCACATCCCGGCCATGGATCGTCCGGTCCGCCGCCTTATTTGCCCTTGGCCGGGGCGTCGAGGGCCAGTCCGGTCACCTTGAAGACCGCGGTGCGCTTGCCGTCGATGCCGAAATCGTCGTCGTTGATCAGCATCAGCGCGCCGTCGCCGAACAGGGCCATGCCCTCGATCTTGGGCGCGATCTCCGGATGGGACACGGTGTCGAGCACCAGGGCCTTGGCGGCCGGCACGATGCCTTCCTTGGCGAGGTCGGCCTGTTCCAGCGACGGGGCCGTGGCCGCGTCGTCCCACTTGCCGGCCTTGATGTCGGTGGCGCCGGCCAGGGAGATGCGGAAGATCTTGGTGGTCCGCTCCGTCCGCTCCAGGATCAGCAGGTCGTCGCCGGCGAGATGCATCAGCTCGCTGATGCGCACGGTGTTCTGCTTCTTCTTCTCCTCGCCCCGGTAGGCCGAGGTCGGCTCCATCACGTAGACATACTCGCCCGCGACCTGCATGGTCGCGCGGTCCAGTTTGAACAGCCGGGTATTGGCGGCGTCCGCGTAGGCGTCGTTGCCCGGGTTGGCCAGCGGGTTCTGAAGGACGAAATAGAGGAAGTTTTCGTCCTCGGAAACCGCCATGGATTCGATGCCGCGGTTCAGCGCCCGCTTGGCCAGGATGGCCGGCAGCGTGCCCTTCACCTCGTAGCCGGCGCCGGCATAGTCCTTTTCCGTCCCGGCCGGGACATGGCGGACCTGGATTCGGCCGTCGGCGGCCGCGTGCAGGATGGAAGGCCCGTTCTCGTCGCCGATCCAGAAGCTGCCGTCGGACAGGCGCACGATGCCCTCGGCGTCCACGGCATTGGGATTCTGCTTCAGCTTGTTCCCGGCGGCGTCCAGCGGCTGCTCGGTCGAGGCCACGGTCAGCGGGTTCAGCATGCCGTCCACCGGGTTGCCCCGGGAATCCTTCAGCGAGATGCTGTCGAGCACGCGGAAGGTGCCGCCGTCCAGCACCTGGATGCGGTAGATCGAGGGGCTGTATTCCGGCACCGGGTAGATGCGGCCGCGCTTGACGTCGCCGCAGATCTTCTCGCCCTTGACGCCGACGATGTCCTCGGCGTCGCCGCAGGTGAAGTTGGGGCCGCGGTCGCTGACCGTGTGGAAGATGCCGGCCGGATCGCCCTTGCCGCGGAACGCGCCGCTGCCGATCCCGACGGAGAGGTCGAGAGTCTTGCCGCCCTCGAAAGCGACCTTGCGCAGGGTCAGGATCGGATCGCTGCTCGTATATACCTGGACGGCCGCCGCGGGCGCCTGGGCGGCGGCCGGAAGCGGAGCGGCGGCCAGCGCGCCGATCATGAGGGCCGGTATCGGGAGCAGGGGTGCGCGCATTCCGTCGGGTCTCCGCAATCAGGAAAATTTTGCGGAACTTAGGCGCAACGGATTACAGCAGGATGACAGCCGCATGACACATTCGCATGCGGCGGCCCCGGATACCGGCCCCCGGCGGAAGGATCAGACCGTCACGTCGAGCAGGACGTCGGCGAGCATTCCCCGACGGCCGTCGGCCCGGCCGAACTCGCTCTGGGCGACCGCGTTGCCGCCGGCCAGACGCTGGTCGACCGGGATCGCGAGGTCGAGGCGGATCTCGGTGATGCCCTCGTCCCGCAGGCGGGTCATGGCACCGTCGCCGCGCAGCAGGATCAGCGAATTGAACACGGCATCGCGGCGATCGATGACGCTGTTGCCGTCCTGGTCGAACCGGGCCAGTTCGGCGAACCCGCCGGTGGCGCCGTTCTGCTCGCCGAACAGCTCGCGCCCGTCGTCGATCCTGCCGTTGCCGTCGCGGTCGAGCGCCAGGAACGCGTCCTTACCCGCCACCCAGGCGGTCCGGTCGCGGGAGCCGTCGCCGTCGATGTCGAACAGGATGCCGGACTGCGCCGTGGTCAGGTCGATGCCGTTGCCGTCCATGTCCAGCACCAGCGGATCGACCTGCTGGCCACCACCGCCAGCGCCGCCGCCGCCAGCCCCAGCCCCAGCGCCACCACCCGGAAGCCCGACCGCCAGGGCGGCCCCCGTCGTCATGCTGGCGTCCAGGCGAACCATCTCGATGGAAGCCTCTATGTTGCCGGTCTCGCTGGTGATCTTCAGGCTGACCGACTGGAAGACCAGCGAGATGTTGGCCGACGCCTGGCCCGGCTCCGGCGAGCGCGCGGCCAGCGGGCCGCGGGCGGTCGCCTCCCGAGCCTTGCCGGCGACCGCCTCGGCAGCCTTGAGGCTTTCCTCCTCCGAGCGGCCGAACATGCGGAGGACCTTGATCAGGTCCTCACGCACCTTTTCCAGCACGGCGTCGAGCGGCCGTTCGGGTTCGCGCGCCCGTCCGACCGACAGCGGGGTCCGCGCGAGGCGGGAATTCTCGCTGACGACCTGACTGAGCCGCATCGCCGTCGCGGAGAACTCGACCTTGACGCTCCCGGCGTTCGGGGCATCGTCCGGGGCGCCGGAGTTCGAATTGGACGGGGTCCGGGGAGCCGCGTTCGGGGCGGCGTCCCGGCGCGGCGGCGCCTCGGACTTCGCGGCGACCCGGGGCTGGACGGGTGCCGGATCGGGGCGATCGGAGCGCTTGAGGCCCGCGAGCAGAGTCGGGGCGAGGACTTCGAGTGTGCCAACCATCGGCTGCCTCTTTCTAAGGGCCAACAATGACGGGGGAGCGGGTACCTGCGCCTACTGCGCGGTTGGAAATGCATCTCCGCGGGCTTATCTTTGTCCCATACGGCTTAACGATTGCTTAAGACGCCAGCCGCACCCGCCGGACGGCCGGGTGCGCCGCCGGGCGCAGGGGTGGCGCACCCGCAGGCTTGTTGACAGGCATTGCGCGCACTCTTATGTCAAGGCCGTGCCATGCCCGGGCCTGTGCCGAGCGGGCGCCCTGGATCGTGCGCCAGCCGTTTCTTGCTCAAACCGTCCTTTGCTCTAACCCGAGGTCTCAATGTTCGGTGCTATTGCCCGTAAACTTTTCGGCACCGCGAATGATCGCACCGTGAAGGCGCTGCTGCGGCAGGTCGAGGTCATCAACGCCCTGGAGCCTGACGTGGCCGGCCTGTCGGACGACGAACTCCGGAAGCGGACCGACTGGCTGCGCGAGCGCCTGGAAAAGGGCGAGACGCTGGACGAGATCCTGCCCGACGCCTTCGCAACCGTCCGCGAAGCGGCCAAGCGCGTGCTGGGGCAACGCCATTTCGACGTCCAGCTGATGGGCGGCATCGTCCTGCACCAGGGCAAGATCGCGGAGATGCGGACCGGCGAAGGCAAGACGCTGGTCGCCACGCTTCCCGTCTATCTCAACGCGATCGCCGGCAAGGGCGTCCACGTCGTCACCGTCAACGACTACCTGGCCCGGCGCGACAGCGGCTGGATGGGCAAGGTCTACGGCTTCCTGGGGCTTTCGGTCGGCTGCATCGTCCACGGGCTTGACGATTTCGAGCGCAAGATGGCCTATGCGGCCGACATCACCTACGGCACCAACAACGAGTTCGGCTTCGACTACCTGCGCGACAACATGAAGTTCCGGCTGGAGGACATGGTCCAGCGGCCGTTCAACTTCGCGATCGTCGACGAGGTCGACAGCATCCTGATCGACGAGGCGCGCACGCCGCTGATCATCTCCGGCCCGTCGACCGACAGCTCCGAGCTGTACATCGCGGTCAACCGGGTGATCCCGCACCTGACGCCTGAGGACTACGAGAAGGACGAGAAGGTCCGCGCGGTCAGCCTGACCGAGGCCGGCACCGAGAAGGTCGAGCAGACCCTGCGCGACATGGGACTGCTGACGGAAGGCAACCTCTACGACATACAGAACGTCAGCCTGGTCCACCACGCCAACCAGGCCCTGCGGGCGCATACGCTGTTCCAGCGGGACAAGGACTACATCGTCAAGGATGACAAGGTCATCATCATCGACGAGTTCACCGGCCGCATGATGGAGGGCCGGCGCTATTCCGAGGGCCTGCACCAGGCGCTGGAGGCCAAGGAAGGCGTGACGATCCAGCGCGAGAACCAGACGCTGGCCTCGATCACCTTCCAGAACTATTTCCGCCTTTATCCGCGCCTGTCCGGCATGACCGGCACCGCCATGACCGAGGCCAACGAGTTCGCCGAGATCTACGGCCTGGAAGTGGTCGAGATGCCGACGAACGTCGCGGTCCAGCGCAAGGATTTCGACGACGAGGTCTACCGCACCGGCCGCGAGAAGTTCGAGGCCATCGCGGTCCTGGTCGAGGAGTGCCGGGCGCGCCGCCAACCGATCCTGGTCGGCACCGTGTCGATCGAGAAGTCGGAGGTGCTGTCCGACCTGCTGAAGAAGAAGAACGTCCCGCACGCGGTGCTGAACGCCCGCTACCACGAGCAGGAAGCCCAGATCATCGCCCAGGCCGGCCGGCCCGGGGCCGTGACGATCGCCACCAACATGGCGGGCCGCGGCACCGACATCCAGCTCGGCGGCAACCTGGAAATGCGCCTGGCGGTAGAGCTGGCGGACATCCAGGACCCGGCCGAGGGCGAGAGCCGCGCGGCAGCGATCCAGGCGGAGATCGCGCGCGACAAGGAGATCGTGAAGGAGGCCGGCGGCCTGTTCGTGATCGGCACCGAGCGGCACGAGAGCCGGCGCATCGACAACCAGCTGCGCGGCCGGTCGGGCCGCCAGGGCGACCCCGGCGCCTCCAAGTTCTTCCTCAGCCTGGACGACGACCTGATGCGGATCTTCGGGTCCGAGCGGATGGACGGCATGCTCCAGCGCCTGGGCCTGAAGGAGGGCGAAGCGATCGTCCACAGCTGGATCAACAAGGCCCTGGAGAAGGCACAGCAGAAGGTCGAGGCGCACAACTTCGAGATCCGCAAGAACCTGCTGAAGTACGACAACGTGATGAACGACCAGCGCAAGGTCGTCTACGAGCAGCGCCGCGAGATCATGGACGCGCCGGAGATCGGCGGCACCATCGAGGACATGCGCCACGAGGTGGTCGAGGAGATGGTCAAGAAGGCCATCCCGGCGAACGCCTATGCCGAGCAGTGGAACATCGACGGCCTGCACGAGGAGATCCGCCGCGTCCTGAACCTTGACCTGCCGGTCCATGAGTGGGCCAAGGAAGAGGGTATCGCCGAGACCGAGATCGAGGACCGGGTGCGCCGCGCCTCAGACGAGAAGATGGCCCAGAAGGCGGCCAACTACGGTCCCGACCTGATGCGGGCGGCCGAGAAAAGCCTGCTGCTGCAATTGCTCGACCAGGCCTGGAAGGAGCACCTGCTCCACCTGGACCATCTGCGCCAGGGCATCAACCTGCGGGCCTACGCCCAGCGCGACCCGCTGAACGAGTACAAGCGCGAAGCCTTCGAGCTGTTCGAGGGGATGCTGTCCCACCTGCGCGAGACGGTCACCACCGTGCTCTCGTACGTCGAGATGCGGGTGAACCACCCCGAGGACATGGAGCCGCCGCCGTTCGAGGGCGTCGAATCGCGCCAGGACCCGGCGCTGGCCGCCGCCGACGCCGTTCCCGCCGACGCGGCGCTGCCGGACGGGATGGTACGGCGCGTGGCGCCCGCGTCGGTCGGCTCCGAAGCCGAGATCGACCCGCGTACGCCGCGCAACGCCGTGTGCCCCTGCGGATCCGGCAAGAAGTACAAGCACTGCCACGGGCGCGTCGCCTGAGTAGCCGGGTAACCCCGGGGCGTCCGGAACACGGCGCCCCGGGGGTTTGGACATACAGTCTAAAATGTAACTGAAGCCACCTGCGACGATTTTCCAAAAACTTGACATGGATCAACGTCGCACCGGTCTGTGCGCCGCACAATCTCCGCCATAAGTCATATGCACCCAAGCGGAGGGCAGGTTCATGCGCGCGTTCTTCCCGTGTGTTTCCGGAGTTTCCCGTCAATCCGAAGACGTCATCGGCAAGCTCCTCGCCCACCGGATCGGCAATTCCCGCGTCACGAACCAGCCGATCACGCTGCGCTCCGCCCTGGAATCCTGCGGCCGCGAGCCGGTCTCGACCGCCCGCCGGCTGATGGCCCTGCCGGGCGAGGCCGCGGTCCAGGACCTCTCCGACATGCTGACCAAGTTCCGGATCGACGGCGTACGTTGCCCGGAACCCGAGAAGTACGCCCGACAGGCGCTGAAGCGGGCCGGCGTCGAGTTCACCCTGGCGCCCCTTGCGGGCGAATACGGCCACTGCGCCACCGCCCTGCTGGGCATCGCGGCGCTGGGCGTGCTGCTGGCGTTCCCCACGCTGATGCTCTGAGCCGCCGTACGGCGGGAACACCGAGGCTCTCCTCCTGTTGAAGTGCGATATTCAATTGGAACGGAGAGAGCCACGATGGCTACCAGCACCCAGAATTCAGACGACATCAAGAAGCTCTGGGGGATGATCAAGGACATCCGCTTCACGATGATGACAACCATCGATGATGACGGTACCCTCCGCAGCCGTCCGATGGTCGCCCAGCAATCCGATTTCGACGGCGATCTCTGGTTCTTCACCGGTGCCGATTCCCACAAGGTCGACGAAGTCAACCAGCACCATGAAGTCAACCTGAGCTACGCCGATCCCGACGACCAGAACTATGTCTCGATCTCCGGCACGGCCCAACTCGTCCGGGACAAGGGGAAGATCGAGGAACTCTGGAGCGAGCCACTCGCCGCCTGGTTCCCGAAGGGCAAGGACGATCCGAACATCGCCCTGATCCGCGTCCACGTGACGAAGGCAGAATACTGGGATAGCCCGTCCAGCACGATGGTCCATGCCTACGGCTATGTGAAGTCCAAGCTGACCGGCGAGCCGCCCCATCCCGGCGACAACAAAAAGATTAACATGTAGGTCGGAATCGGTGGGCCATGGCCGCCCTACGCGGCGCCCCTCTTTCGTCGTGCGCGGGCTTGTCCCCGCGCATTTACGCGCAAACCGGCGTGATGGAGTTCGCGCGTGGATGACCGGGTCAAGCCCGGTCATGACGGTGAGGGGATTGGAGCCCTGCCGGAAAAGTCCCTCCTGATTGAACCGGCGACCGGCCCTACCAGTCCCACGCGGCGCCCTTGTTTCTTCATGCGCGGGCTTGACCCGGTCATGACGGTGAGAGGGTTAGCGCCCTGCCGGAAAGGCCTCGCCTGATTGAACTGGCGATTACCGTGCCGGATGGTCGCTGCTCCGGACGATCCTGGCTTCGGTTGCGGGCGGGTTGCGCAGCGTCTGATAGATCACGCAATAGCGCTCCGTCAGCTTGAGCAGGCTGGCGAGTTTCTCGTCGTCGGCGTCGGTATCCAGGTCGAAGGTCATGCGGATGCTGCGGAAGCCCACCGGCGCCTCCTTCGAGACGCCCAGGGTGCCTCGCATGTCCAGGTCGCCTTCGGCCCGCACGGTACCGCCGCGCAGATCGATGTTCAGCGCCGTGGCGACAGCCCGCAGGGTCACGCCGGCGCAGGCGACCAGCGCCTCCAGCAGCATGTCGCCCGAGCAGGCCGCGATGCCGTCGCCGCCGGCGGCGGGATGAAGACCAGCCTCGACCAGCGCCCGGCCGGTGTCCACCTTGCAGGTCACGCCCTCGGCCCCGACGGTGCCTTCTGCCTTCAGGGTAATGACCGCGCTTTCGGGCGTGTCGCGGTATCGCTGCTTCAAGGGTGCCTGGACGGCCTTGAGGGTTTCGGCATCCATGGGGTTTTTCCTCCGGTCTCGTTCTTGATGATCATCCCTGGGTGATCCGATCACCCCAGCGCCCGGTAGAGTGCGTATCCGACGATAGCGACGTTCACGTTGAGCGTCATGATCATTCCCGGCGCCCGCAGATAAGGGTGGATCAGGTATCCGACCCAGAACAACAGGCGGGACACGCAGAACAGCCCGGTCATGACGCCGGCGAAGCGGATATCGCCTGGATCGGCGAGCGCCGCTGCGGAGAGCATCGCCGGCACGTAGACCGCGACCTGCTCGACCGAGTTGGACAGCGCCCGCTGGGCGCGCCGCTGGAACCGGCTTTCCGGGTCGTTCAGGGGATCGAACGCGGCCGTGAAGAAACGGGCCAGGGCCACCGCGAAAACCATGTGCACCAGCAGCAGCGCCGGCCAGACCAGAAGGCCGGCGGCCAAGGCCAGCCGGTCGGCCGCGGAGCCGCTGCCGGCCATGGGTCCGGGCCAGAACAGCGCGAGTCCGCCCCAGGCCAGGGCCGTCCCGAAGACGACCCCGGCGGCCGAAATCAGGTGGCGGCGATCGAGCACCAGCCCGAGCATCGCGTCAGGACAGGCCCTTGTGGCCCATTTCCAGGAACTTGTCGCGCCGCTTCAGGCGCAGGGCGCCGCCTTCGAGGCCGCGGAGTTCGTCCAGGCAGTCCTCGATGGCATTGCCGACGGCGGTCATGACCTCGTCCCGGTCACGGTGGGCGCCGCCGATCGGCTCGGCTATGACGCGGTCGATCACGCCGAGATCCTTCAGGTCCTGGGCGGTCAGCCTGAGCGCCGCCGCGGCTTCCGCCGCCGCCGTGTTGGTCCGCCACAGGATCGAGGCGCAGCCTTCCGGCGAGATGACCGAGTAGATCGCGTGTTCCAGCATCATGACACGGTCGGCGGCGGCCAGCGCGATGGCCCCGCCGGAGCCGCCCTCGCCGATCACCGTGGCGACCAGGGGCACCTTGAGGCTCAGGCAGGTATCGATCGACTTGGCGATCGCCTCGGCCTGCCCGCGCTCCTCGGCACCGACGCCGGGATATGCTCCCGCGGTATCGACCAGGGTGATGACCGGCAGCTTGAAACGGTCGGCAAGCTCCATCAGGCGAATCGCCTTGCGGTAGCCTTCCGGCTTCGCCATGCCGAAATTGTGGCGGACGCGGCTTTCGGTGTCATGGCCCTTTTCCTGGCCGATGACCATGACGGAACGGCCCCGGAAGCGCCCGATGCCGCCGATGACGGCGCTATCCTCCGCGTAGCCCCGGTCGCCGGCGAGCGGCGTGAAGTCCCGGACCAGACCGTCGATATAGTCCATGCAGTGCGGCCGGTTGGGATGGCGGGCCACCTGGACCTTCTGCGCCGGCGCGAGCTTGGCGTAGGTCTGGCGCAGCAGCTTGTCGACCTTGGCCTGGAGCTTGGAGACTTCCTCGGCGATATTGATGTCGCCGGTGTCGGTCAGGTGCCGCAGCTCCTCGATCTTGCCTTCGAGTTCCGCGATCGGCTTTTCAAATTCAAGGAAGGTCTGCATGGGGTGACTTCACGGCGGCCTGAAAAAATGACCGGGTTCCCTACCACACGCCCCAAGGGTGAGCCAGCGCTAATAGGACGCAGAAAGGTTAGTTTGCTACCAAGTGGATAAGACGTTGCAATGTACGCCTGAAAGGCGTACGTTTCGAGACGGCACTATCCGGAGAAGCCATCATGCCCCGCGTCGCCCAGCGCCAGGATCGCGTCAGCCTGCGTCTCAGCCCGCAATCCAAGCGGAAACTGGAGCGCGCGGCCGCTTATCTCGACAAGACGCTGACGGACTTCGTCATCGACGTGGCTTTGCAGAAAGCGGAAACCATCGTGCGCGAGCACGAGACGATCGCCCTTACCGCCGAAGAATGGGCGCGCTTCCAGGACCTGCTGCTCGATCCGCCCGAGCCGAACGAACGCCTGCGGCAGGCGCTTGCCGAGCACGGGCGGGCCGTCGGTTCGTGAACACGGGGGTTTCCTGGGCAGCGGGATCATTGCGAATCGAAACGCTGGGACAGGGGCACGACCGGGCAGCCTTCGCCTGCGGCGTGGAGTCCCTGGACCGCTATATCCGGCAGCAGGCATCGCAAGACATGCGCCGGGTAATGGCGCGCGTGTTCGTCGCGGTGTCCGCCGATCATCCGGACCGCATCCTCGGCTATTATACCTTGAGCGCGGCGACCGTTTCGGCCGGAGATCTCCCGCCCGACATGACGCAACGCCTGCCGAAATATCCCGTCCCGGCAGCCCTGGTCGGACGGCTGGCCGTTGACCGGACCGCCGCGAGGCGGGGCCTGGGAAGCCTGCTGCTCGCCGACGCGGTGAAGAAGACCATGCTGGCAGCGCAAACGGTCGCCATGACGGTCATCGCCGTCGATCCCATCGATGATGCGGCCCGACGGTTCTATGAGGCTTTCGGTTTCCGATCCCTGCTCGGACCTGAGCGGCGGATGTTCCTGGCGCTCCCGACCTTGAAACGGGACTCACTTGAAGGCTGAGGACCGCCTCCGACGCGGCGTTCCGGCGGCACCCGGGCGGGCGCCGCCGGCTTGCGCTTACGAACCGGCGATCTGCTCGGCCTTCTTGACCATCACTTCCGCCTGGCGGATCGACGCGATGTCGATCAGGCGGCCGTCCAGGGCCACGGCGCCGCGGCCTTCCTTCTGGGCCTGCTCCATCGCTTCCAGGATGCGCTTGGCCTTGGTGATCTCGGCCTCGGACGGGCTGAACACCTCGTTCGCCAGGGGGATCTGGGAGGGGTGGATGGCCCACTTGCCCTCGCAGCCCAGCACGGCGGCGCGCCGGCCCTGGGCCTTGTAGCCGTCGGCGTCGGAGAAGTCGCCGAACGGGCCGTCCACCGGGCGCAGGCCGGCGGCGCGGGCCGCGACCACCATGCGCGCGGTGGCGTAATGCCACATGTCGCCCCAGTGATAATCGCGCGGCTTGTCGCCGTCCTTGTCGGTCAGCACGCCGTAGGACGGGTTGGGGCCGCCGATGCCGGTGGTCTGCGCCTTGGTCGAGGCGGCATAGTCGGCGACACCGAAATGCAGGCTTTCGTTGCGCTTCGACGCGGTCGCGATCTCGTCGATGTTCGCCATGCCGAGCGCGGTCTCGATGATCAGCTCGAAGCCGATCCGCTTCTTGCGGCCCTTGGCGGCCTCGATCTGGGTGACCAGCATGTCGACCGCGTAGACGTCGGCGGCGGTGCCGACCTTGGGGATCATGATCAGGTCGAGCCGGTCGCCGCACTGCTCCAGCACCTCGACCACGTCGCGGTACATGTAATGGGTGTCGAGGCCGTTGATGCGGACCGACAGGGTCTTGTTGCCCCAGTCGATGTCGTTGATCGCCTCGACGATGTTCTTGCGGGCCTGCGGCTTGTCGTCCGGCGCCACGGCGTCCTCCAGGTCCAGGAAGATGACGTCGGCGGCCGATTTGGCGGCCTTCTCGAACAGCTTCGGGCTGCTCCCGGGAACCGCCAGTTCGCTGCGGTTGAGCCGGGCCGGAGCCTGTTCGACGATCTTGAAGCTCATTGCTGTTCCCCCATCACAGTGTCGCCGCGCGGTCGGGCGACCGGGTCGCCGCGCCGTCGCGGTATCGGAGCTGCCTTCCCTGATCCGGAAAGCGGCAGGTATGGCGTGCGGTACGGAAGGCGCGATATTCCGCCGGGCACGCTGCCGGTGGATACTACGTTTCTTCGCAGCCGCACCATAATGGCGGAAAGTACCATGCCAAGCGATTTCGACGACATGTTCGCAGCGCGCATCGCGCCGCACCTGATGCCGCTGGAGGATGCCCGGCGGCATCACGCCATCCGCCTGCGGCGGCGCGCCCTGGCGTTCGGGACCCTGTGCCTGGGCTGGCTGGGCCTCGCGGCTTGGGTCGGGCACCCGCTGCTCTGGTCCGCCGCCCCGGTCCTTGCCGCGGTCGGGCTGTTCATCGGGCTTCAGGTCCGGTCGGGTCCGGGCCTCGACTACGCCCAGGCGCTGCGGACCATCGTGCTGCCGCCGCTGTGCGAGGCGGCGGGAGGCTGGCGGTACGAGCAGGCCGGCGGCCATGACGTCTTCTTCCGGGATGGGCTCCGGGTCGAGCCGGACTGGCCGCTGTTCGCCCTGCCTGACTGGTCCACGCCGATCCCGCCGATCGCCAGGGCCGACGCCGGCCGGCTGTTCGGGATGCTTGCCAGCGCCCCGGCGCCTGCCTACGCTGCCCCGGACAGAAAAACAGAACCGGAAGCGCAGGTGACTTCGTGACATCCAAGGCGCCAAGCGGCAAGGCGACATGCGGCGAATCGGCGATCCGCCTGCTGGAATCCTACGGCATCGACACCGTGTTCGGCATACCGGGGGTCCATACGCTGGAACTCTATCGGGGGCTGCCCAACAGCCGCATCCGCCACGTCACGCCGCGGCACGAGCAGGGCGCCGGCTTCATGGCCGACGGCTATGCCCGGGCATCGGGCCGCCCCGCCGCCTGCCTGCTGACGACGGGTCCCGGCCTGACCAACGCCGCGACGCCGATCGCGCAGGCCTATTCCGACAGCATCCCCATGCTGGTGCTGAGCAGCGTCAACGACCGGCGCGACCTGGGCATGGGCCGTGGGCGGCTGCATGAGCTTCGGAGCCAGCAGGCGGCGATGGCGCCGCTCTGCGCCTTCAGCCACACCGTGATGGACGCGGACGAACTGCCGGAGGTGATGGCGCGCGCCTTCGGCGTGTTCCAGTCCGCCCGCCCCCGCCCGGTCCATATCGAGATCCCGCTGGACGTGCTCGCGTCTCCGGCCGACTTCCGCACGGAGGCCCGCGCCGTCATCGGCCGTCCCGCGGCGTGCGACGCCGCCCTGGTCCGGGCCGCCGACCTGATCGCCGTGGCGGAGCGCCCCGCGATGATCGTGGGCGGCGGCGCCCGCGACTGCCCCAAGGCGGTCCGCGAATTCGCGGAGGGCGTCGGCGCCGCGGTCCTGCTGACCGGCGCCGCCAAAGGCGTGTTGCCGGACGGTCATCCGCTGAACCTGGGGTCGTCCTGCGACCATCCGGCCATGGTGGAATTCATCGAGCGCGCCGACGTGGTGGTGGTCGCCGGATCGGAACTGGCGGAGACCGACTTCTGGAGCGGCGTGCCGAAGTTCGGCGGGACGCTGATCCGCATCGACATAGACCCGGCCGCGCTGACCCGCGACACGGCCCCGGACGTGGCCCTGCTGGGCGACGCCGGTTCCATCCTGTGCGACTTGGTGGACCGTCTGGCGACGCCGAACCCGGCCCGGCAGCACGCCGCCGTCAGGGCCGCGCGCGAGGCCGCGACCGCCGACCTGCCGCCCTTGAGACGGCAGCATCGGGAAGTCCTGGCGGCGATCCGGGCGGGCCTGCCGGCCGATGGCATCGTCATGACCGACATGACCCAGATCGCCTATGCCGGCAACAGCCTGTGGCCGACCGACCAGCCGCGCACGTGGCACCATCCCCACGGCTACGGCACCCTGGGCTTCGCCCTGCCGGCCTCGATCGGGGCGAAGCTGGCCATGCCGGATCGCGACGTGGTCTGCCTGATCGGGGACGGCGGGCTGATGTTCACGGTGCAGGACCTGATGACGGCGGTCGAGCTGGACCTGCCGCTGGCGGTCGTGATGTGGAACAACGACGGCTACGGCCAGATCCGCGACGGCATGATCCAGCGCGGCATCCCGGAAATCGGCGTCACCCTGAGGAACCCCGACCACCACATGCTGGCGAAGGCGATGGGCTGCCCCAGCGTCCGCGCGGAAGATCCGGCGATGCTGGCGGCAGCCCTGAAGGAGGCTTTCAAGCGGCGGGGACCAACCCTGATCGAGGTGAGGCAGGACCGGTTCGCCGCTTGAGCTCCGGCGTCATTCCGCCGGCGCCCGGTGTCCGACGCCGCGAGCCGGCGGCGCGCGGCCCTTGCGGGACTCCTCCTCCAGCCAGAGGCTGTGGTGTTCCCGCGCCCAGTTGACGTCCACCTCGCCGCTGCCCATGGCGTCGAAGGCGCCTTCCATACCGACCGAGCCGATATAGATGTGCCCGATGATGCCGGCGATCAGCAGCACCGACAGGACCGCGTGGACCAGATGGGCGAGCTGCATGCCGGCGACGTCGGTCACGTAGAACGGGAACAGCAGCACGTAGCCGCTGGCCGCCACGACGCCGCCGCCCGCCACGACCAGCCAGAAGATCATCTTCTGGCCGGCGTTGAACTTCTTCGCCGCCGGGTGCTTGCCCTTGGAGAACAGGCCGCCGGCCGCCTTGAGCCAAGCGAGGTCGGTGCCGTCGGGGATGTTGTGACGGACCCAGACCAGCAGCATCAGCACGATGCCGAGGACGAACGGGAAGCTGACGAAGTTATGCGCCAGCTTGCCGTAGATCGTCAGGGTGGTGAACGCCTCCGGCCCCAGCAGCGGGATCAGGATGTAGCGGCCGAACACGAGGTTGAGCCCGGTCAGCGCCAGCACCAGGAAGCTGACGGCGGTGATCCAGTGGGCGAACCGCTCCAGCCCGTTGAACCGCCGCACCCGGAACCGGGACGGCCCGGCGTCGATCCGGATCTTGCCCCGGACCATGTAGAAGATCACCAGTCCGGCGATGCTGCCCAGCAGCACCACCGCGGCGATGGTCTTCAGCGTGCCCTGGCGGAACTCCCGCCAGTCGCGGCCTTCCGGCTGGATCAGCGTGGCCGACTTCTGGTCGGGGATGCTGACGCGCCCCTGGAAGCCGCCCTGGAGCTGCTGGAACAGCAGCTGCTCGTTGCTGATGTCCGGCCCGGTCAGGGCGTTCGGCCCCGGCGGGACCGGGGTCGCGCCGGACGGGGTCGCGCCGGTCGTGGATTGGGCGCCCGCCCCGACCGCCGGGACCAGCAGCAGGACCGTCAGCGCGGCGAGGCGCAGGACGCGCCCGAGATTCATCATGGACATGATCGTTCCTCCAGCCGGTCCTAGGCGCTCGCCTTGTCCTTGTACGCGGTCGACCAGCCCCAGGCACCGGAGCCGTAACCGCGCCGGACGACGCGTTCCTTGTAGATGTCGGCGATGATGTCGCCGTCGCCGGCCAGCAGCGCCTTGGTCGAGCACATCTCCGCGCAGAGCGGAAGCTTGCCCTCGGCGAGGCGGTTGGAGCCGTATTTCTGGTACTCCGCCGGGGTGACGTCGTCCTCCGGGCCGCCGGCGCAGAAGGTGCACTTGTCCATCTTGCCGCGGCTGCCGAAGTTGCCGACCTGCGGGTACTGCGGCGCGCCGAACGGACAGGCGTAGAAGCAGTAGCCGCAGCCGATGCACAGGTCCTTGGAGTGCAGAACCACGCCCTCGGCGGTCTTGTAGAAGCAGTCCACCGGGCACACCGCCATGCAGGGCGCGTCGGTGCAGTGCATGCAGGCCATGGATATCGACCGCTCGCCCGGCTTGCCGTCGTTGAGGGTGACGACGCGCCGGCGGTTGATGCCCCAGGGCACCTCGTGCTCGTTCTTGCAGGCCGTGACGCAGGCGTTGCATTCGATGCAGCGTTCGGCGTCGCACAGGAACTTCATTCTTGCCATTGCTTTGATCCCCGCCTTACGCCGCAACAATCCGACACAGGGTGCACTTGGTCTCCTGCATGTAGGTGACCGGGTCGTACCCGTAGGTCGTCAGAGCATTCACCGAGTGGCCGAGCACGATCGGGTCGGTGCCCGGCGGATAGGCTCCGCGCTGGCTCTCGCCGTCCCAGAAGCCCGCGAAGTGGAAGGGCATGAAGGCGACGCCCGGGCCGACGCGGTCGGTGACCAGCGCCTTGACCTTGGCCTTGCCGTTGCCTTCCGGACCGTGGACCCAGACCATGGCGCCGTCCTTGACGCCCAGGCGCGCCGCGTCCTGGGTATTGACCTCGACGAACATCTCCTGCTGAAGCTCGGCCAGCCACTTGTTGGACCGGGTCTCCTCGCCGCCGCCCTCGTACTCGACCAGACGGCCGGAGGTCAGGATGATCGGGAAGTCCTTGGTGACGTCGCGGGCCTGCACCGTCTTGCCCAGGTGGGCCAGGCGGAAGTCGCGGCGGTCGTCCAGGGTCGGGTATTTCTCGACCAGGTCGCGCCGGGAGGTGTAGATCGGCTCGCGGTGGACCGGCACCGGGTCCGGCAGGTTCCAGGCGACCGCCCGGGCCTTGGCGTTGCCGAACGGCGAGCAGCCGTGCTTCAGCGCCACCCGGATGATGCCGCAGGACAGGTCGGTCGCCCAGCTCACGCCGTCGGGGTTGGCGCCGCCGATCTTCTCGATGGTCGCCCGCTCCGCGTCCGTCAGGTCGGCGTTCCAGCCCAGCTTCTTCAGCATCCCGTAGGTGAACTCGGGATAGCCGTCCTCGATCTCCGACCCCTTGGACCAGGAGCCCTCGGCCAGCAGGGTGGCGCCGTCCTTCTCCACCCCGAAGCGGGCGCGGAAGGTGCCGCCGCCCTCAAGCACATGCTTGGATGTGTCGTACAGGACGTGGGTGCCGGGATGCTTCATCTCCGGCGTGCCCCAGCAGGGCCAGGGCAGGCCGTAATATTCGCCGGCGCACGGTCCGGTGGAGGCCTTCAGCGTGGTCCGGTCGAAATCGGCCTGATGCTGCATGTGGAGCTTGAGGCGCTCCGGCGACTGGCCGGAATAGCCGGTGGAGAGCGAGCCGTAATTGATCTCCCGCAGGATGTCCTCGGGATCGGGCACGCCGTTCACGACCTTGATGCGCTTGAACATCTCGGCCGCGAAGCCGAGCCGGTCGGCCAGCGCGTACATCACGTCGTAGTCGTTCTTCGATTCGAAGATCGGATCGACGACGCGGTCGCCCCACTGGATCGAGCGGTTGGACGCGGTGCGCGAGCCCTCGGCCTCGAACTGGGTGCAGATCGGCAGCAGGTATGTCCCGTTCCTGCGGCCGCTGACGGAGGCGAAGGTGGTCGGGTGCGGGTCGGCGACGACCAGCAGGTCCAGCGCTTCCAGCCCTTTCCGCATCTCCGGCATGCGGGTCACGGTGTTGCCGCCGTGGCCGAACACCATCATGGCCTTGACGGGGGCCGGCTGCTCGATCTCGTCCGGCTTGGCCAGCACGGCGTCGAACCAGCGGGTGGTCGGGATGCCCTTCGCTTCCATGAACTTCTGGGAGACGAAGCGGCCCTTCATCCACTCGTAGTCGACGCCCCAGACCCGGCTCCAGTGCTTCCAGGCGCCCTCGGTCAGGCCGTAGTAGGCCGGCAGGGAGGTGACGTCGAGGCCGAAGTCGGTGGCGCCCTGCACGTTGCAGTGGCCGCGGAAGATGTTCGCCCCTCCTCCCTCGACGCCGATGTTGCCGAGCGCCAGCTGGAGGATGCTGAGCGCCCGGACGTTGGCGGTGCCGACGGTGTGCTGGGTGACGCCCATGCACCAGATCAGCGTGGACGGCCGGTTCTTCGCCATGATCTCGGCGACCTTGCGGACCTGCGCGCCGGGCACGCCGGTGACCCGCTCGACCTCCGCCGGGTCCCACTTCTTCACTTCGGCGCGGATCTTGTCCATGCCGAACACGCGCTTGGCGATGTAGTCCTTGTCTTCCCAGCCGTTCTCGAAGATGTGCCAGAGCATGCCCCAGACCAGCGGGATGTCCGTGCCGGGGCGCAACCGCACGTACTCGGTCGCGTGGGCGGCCGTGCGGGTGAAGCGGGGATCGACGACGATCAGGTGGGCCCGGTTGATCTCCTTCCCGCGCAGCACGTGCTGGAGCGACACGGGATGGGCCTCGGCCGGATTGCCGCCGATGATCAGGATCGCCTTGGCGTTGTGGATGTCGTTGTAGCTGTTGGTCATGGCGCCGTAGCCCCACGTGTTCGCGACGCCCGCGACCGTGGTGCTGTGGCAGATGCGCGCCTGGTGGTCCACCGTGTTGGTGCCCCAGAATGCCGCCATCTTGCGGAACAGGTAGGCGCCCTCGTTGGAGAACTTGGCCGAGCCCAGCCAGAAGACCGATTCAGGTCCGGCCTTCTCGCGGATCTCCAGCAGCTTGGCCCCGATCTCGTCGATCGCCTGGGTCCAGGAGAGGCGCTTCCACTCCCCGTTCTCCAGCTTCATGGGGTATTTCAGGCGGCGGTCGCCGTGGACCAGCTCGCGCACCGAGGCGCCCTTGGCGCAGTGGGTGCCGAGATTGATCGGGCTGTCCCAGGACGGCTCCTGGCCGACCCAGACGCCGTTCTGCACCTCGGCGGTGACGGTGCAGCCGACCGAGCAATGGGTGCAGATGCTCTTCTTGCGGACGATCTCGACGCCCGGCGTGGTCGGGCCTGCCTCCGCCTTGCGGACCGTGCCGACCGACAGGGTGCCGGCCGCGGCGAGCCCGCCGGCCGCCAGACCGGAGCGCTTGAGGAAGGTGCGGCGGTCGACCGGCGCCTGGGCCAACGTGCCCGCGGCTGCCGACAGGATGCCGGACCGGCGCGTTCCGGCCGACTGCGGACCCGGCGCCTTTGCTGAACCTCTCTTGACCAACATGGCGTGGCTCCCGTCAGAACCGATTGGTTTCGTAGTATTTCTTGACGTGGTCGGTCTCGCGGTAGCGCTGCTTGACGCGCTGCTCCGGCGTTTCCGCGGCTTCGGCCGTTCCGGCCACGAGGAGCGGGGCGGCGGCGGCCGCGCCCGCCGCGCCCGCCCCGATCACCCGCAGGAACTCGCGGCGCTCCAGTCCATCCGCCTTGCCCTTGGCGCTCATCCCCGTGCTCCTTCGTGTCGAATGTTCAGCGTCATGCTCCAACTGCCTGCCATTTTCTTTTTATTTGGGACTAACTGGCTGTATCTAGTGGGTACTCTGGATCGCTTGGCCTCGACTTCAAAAAAATCAGGCGGACATGTGGAAGGCTTCGGCTTCGATCGCGACGAAGAGCCGGCCGATCTCTCCCACGGGGCGGTACAGCACCGCCGCCTGCGCGTTTTCCACGTCCCCGAAGAAGCGCGCGGCCCACGGGGCGAGATGCCGGTCGTAGAAACGGCGCTGGGTGGCCAGATCGGCCGGAGCGCCGAAGCTGCCCAGGATCAGGCCGGCCATCATCTCGCAGATCGAGGCGATGTGGTCTTCCGGCTCCGACACGCCGGGCTGGCGGGCGATGCCGAAGCCCTGCATGTCGGCACGCAGGCGGGCCAACGGCTTTTCGTTGAGGAAACCCGTCAGGTAATAGGAGGCGTAAGGCACCAGCTCACCCCGCGCGACGCCGATGAAGAGCGCGAAATACTCCCGCTCGGCGGTGCCCGGATCGCTTTCGGCGGCGGCCCCGGCCAGCCGGGACAGGGCCTTGCCGAAAGCCGTGTCGTCCCCCCGAAGCGCCGCCACGCGCGTCAGGAGGTCCCGCCCCGGAGGTCCGACCAGAAGTTGGGCCAGCAGTCCGTAGCACTGCGCCCGCAACAGGTCGCCTTCGTCGATGTCAGCGGTCAAGTCATCACCAGAGTCAGTTACCAGTCATACTAAGGAGAAAAGATTAAAGAATCTTTCCACCCGATTCCCGAACGAATATACCGCAATGCAACAAAAGTCGCGCGCGCTCATCCTTTCGAGACTGGACTAAAATGTATAAAAATTGTGAAGGTTCGGCAATAGGTCCGAAGCGCAAGCCGGCGGAATTCCCCCGGATCACCGGTTGCCCCGGAGAATTTCCTGGAGGCGCGGGCTGTTGGCGATCACCTGGTCCAGCCTGCCCTTGACCTGCCCGGTGCTGACGGGCTTGACCAGATAGCCGGCGACGGCGCGCTCCCGGGCGACCGCGACGGTATCGGTCTTGGCGTCGGCCGTCAGCATGATCACCGGGATCTGGTCCAGCCCCTTGACCTTGACCTGCCGCAGCCCTTCGAGGAACTGGAGTCCGTTCAGCGGCTTCATGTGGACGTCGCAGAAGACGATGTCGGGCCGGGTGCGGACGACCTCCATCAGGCCGCTCCTGCCGTCCTCCGCCTCGACGAAGGAGCGGACGCCGATCTGGTGCAGGATCTGCTTGATGATCTGGCGCGCATAGGCCTCGTCGTCGATCAGGGCGACGCGAAGCAATTCATAGTTGAATGATCTGGTCATGCCGGTCATCACGTCACCAGGAAATCCACGGTCCCGCGCAGTTCGGCGACCGTCGGGTCGAGCATCGAGGCGAGGAAGCCGGCTGTGTCGGCGTCGCCGCCGTCCAGGCAGTCCTGGATGTCGCCGGCCAGCCCGCCGAGCCGCACGGCCCCGACGCTGGCGGCGGCCCCCTTCAGCATATGGACGGAGTCGCGCGCGGCGGCGGGGTCGCCGGCGCCCAGCGCCCTTTCCACATCGGCGGCAAGCTCGGCCGCGCGGTCGAGGAAGCCCGCCAGCATCGCCCTGGCGTCGGCGTCGAAGCCGCCGAACACGTCATTGATCCGGCCGATGTCGAAGATCGCCGGATCGAGCCGCGGTCTCGGTGCCGCCGGCGCCGCCTGGGCAGCGGTCCGTTCCCGCAGGTCGAGCGCCCGGGGCAGGAACCGCGCGATCTCGCCCGCCATCGCGCGCCGCTCGATGGGCTTGGTCAGATAGCCGTCCATGCCGGACTCCAGGCAATGCTGGGCGGTTCCCGGCAGGGCGTCGGCGGTCAGGGCGACGATCGGCAGGCGCGCCCCGTCGCCGGTCTCCCGGGCGCGGACGGCGGCGGTCAATTGGAATCCGTCCATCTCGGGCATGTGGAAGTCGGTCAGCAGCAGGCCGTAACGGCGGCGGTCCAGCGCCTCCAGCGCCAGCCGCCCGTTGTCCACGATGTCGTGGGCGAACCCCATGTCGCCAAGGACCTTGCGGATGACGGTCTGGTTGGTGGCGTTGTCCTCCGCCACCAGGATCAGGACGCCGGCGGCCTCCGCCTCGGCGCCGTCGGGAGGCCGCCAGCCGGAGAACTCGTCCCCCGCAGCGGTCCGGCGCTCCTCCAGGGGAACGAGGCCGGCGGCGGCGCCGACCACGTTGAACAGCCGCTCCCGCCGGACGGAGTGGGTCAGCTTCGCGAAGAATCCCTCGTCCGCGGCGGCACCCAGGGTCGAGGCAAGGCCGCGCGAGCACAGGAGCGCCCAGGGGACGCCCGGCAGTTCCCCGGCCAGCGCGTGGTGAAGCGCGAAAGCGTGGTCCGAATTGTCCCCGGCGTCCAGGAGAACGACCGAGGGAGGATCCGCCGCGATCTCCGCCGCGTCCAGGCCGTCGCTCCTCCGGAAGGCGTGCCGGCCGACCCCGGCGGCTTCGAGATGGCTGCGGATCGCGGACTGGCGCAGGGGATGGACGTCGAGGGCGAGGACGGACAGCCCGGCTGCGGGAAACGCCGGGCGCAGGGGCTCCTCCTCCGCGATTTCCGGGGGCACCTCGAACCAGAAGACGGAGCCTTCGCCGGGGACCGAGGCGACGCCGATCCGGCCGCCCATCATGTCCACCATCTTCCGGCAGATCGCCAGCCCCAGGCCGGTGCCGCCGAACCGCCGCGTGGTCGAGCCGTCGGCCTGCTGGAACGCGGTGAAAAGGCGGCCCTGCTGCTCGGCGGTCAGCCCGATCCCGCTGTCCACCACCTCGAACCGCCACCAGGAGCCGGAGTCCGCGCCGAGCGGGACGAGCTTGAGGACGACGCCGCCCCGGTCGGTGAACTTGACGGCGTTGCCGCCGAGGTTGAGCAGCACCTGCCTGAGCCGGGTCGGATCGCCCGTCAGCCGGCGCGGCAGGCGGGCGTCCGCCTCGACCGACAGGACGATGCCCTTCTCCTCGGCCTTGGCGACCAGCAGCTCGCCGACGCCCTCGATCAGGTCCAGCGGGTCGAACGGGATCGTCTCCAGGTCGAGCTTGCCGGCCTCGATCTTGGAGAAGTCGAGGATGTCGTTGATGATGGTCAGCAGAGCGGCGGCCGAGGTCCGGATCAGGGACGACATGTCGCGCTGGTCGTCGGACAGGTCGGTCTGGTCGAGCATCTCGGCCATCGCCATCACGCCGTTCATCGGCGTGCGGATCTCGTGGCTCATCATGGCGAGGAAGGAGGATTTGGCGCGGGTCGCCGCTTCCGCCTCGTCGCGCGCCTTGGCGAGGTCGGCGTTGGCCTCGACCAGCTCGCGCTCCGCCGCGCGGCGGGCGGCGACCTCGCGCCGCAGCCGGAAAGCGTAGACGACGATCACGGACATCACGGCCGACGCCGTCCCCAGCAGGATCAGGCTGGTCCGGAGCTGCGCGTCCGCCGGGCCGATCACGGCGCTGGTCGGGTAGAGCAGCGCCAGCACGTAGGGAAAGCGGAGATCCTCCGCCACCGGCAGGACCGCCGCGATGTGGCGGTAATCGTCCGTCGTCCGGGTGCCCGGACCGGCGGCGGCCAAGCCCTCCACGATCCCGCGCCAGCCGGGATCGGCGGACCGGGTCGCGTGGGTGGCCAGCGGGGCGCCGCCGCCCGATCCCGCCGGAATGACGGCGATGGCGCCGCCCGGCGGCAGGCTGCCCGCGGCGGCACGTTCCAGCCCTTCCCGCAGGCGGTCCAGCGTCATGTCGATGCCCAGGATGCTCCAGGCCTCTCCGCCGGCCGACCGGAGCGGCGCCGCGAAGGTGATGCCGTCCTTGCCGCTGGATGAGAAACGGTAGGGCTCCGTCCAACTCCCCGCGCCGGCCGCTGATGCTGCCTGGAACCAGGGCCGCGTACGCGGATCATAACCGGAGGCGTCGGGCGCCTCGACCCGGTGGCCGTCCTTGAGCCGCAGGGTCCAGGTGGCGCCGGAACCGGGCTCGATGACGCGGCGGATCTCCCAGGCCGGGTCCCATCGATCAGCGAACTCCGCTTCGAGCGGGCGCGGCATCAGGTCGGTCGCCTGCCAGAACGCACCCGACCGGAATCCCAGGAAGACGCCGGTGATCTGCGGATCGTCGGCGACCGACGCTGATGAGGCCGCGAAGAAGACGCGCCGGGCGTCGTCCCCGTCCAGGGCGTCGAGCTCCGCCCGGCGAAGCGTCGAGGGTATCCGGCGAGCCGCGTCGAGGGAAGCCGAGACGGTCCTGGCGAACTCCTCCGCCTTGGCGTGGACCGACAGTTCGGCCTCGGCAATGAGCCCTTGCCGCTGCCACAGATAGATCGCGACGGCCATGGCAAGGCTCGCGGCGATCGCGACGATACCGATGATCAGCAGGTTGCCCCTGGCCAAGCCGAGCACCGATGGACGGCTCATCGGCTCGCCGGGACCGGCGACTTCCGCTCCCACTCCAGTCGGCATTTCCGGTATCGCTTACTTTAGGTAAATTCAAGCAACCGTTAACACCAGCTGAGGATGGATCACATGCGACAATTTCGCTGTTCAGGCGATCGTCGGGACGGCTCCCCCGTGGCGCCGCCGCCGAGGCCCACCCCGCTCCGCGGCGGGCGGCTCCGGCTCCGGTTCCGCCTCGCGCGGCAGTCCTGACGGTGCCGTCGGCTGCGCGGGGGCTTCGGCGATGGCGGGCACGGATTCGGCCGGATGGTCGGGCGGCTCGCGGATCTCGGGCTCAGGGACTTCAGGCTGGGGGACTTCAGGCTGCGGCTTGGGGTCGGACTTTTCCTCCGGGTCGAGCAGTCCGAACGCCCGCCGGGCCAGGTCGGCGACATCGTCGGTCACCCTCAGCGCGCCGTAGCCCGGCGCGTTGAAGTCCCAGTCGTAGTCGGCCAGCGTCTTGTAGCCGGTGATCGCCGGATCGGTCACCCAGGCGCGCCGGAGCGCCAGGGTCCGCAGCTCGCGCGGGACGCCGGGCTTCAGGAAGGCGGCGTAGTCGCTGCCCGCGTCCAGGGTGTCCAGGGCGGGCAGCGACGCGGGATCGAAGGGCTCCTCCGGCGCGGCGGGCCCGGTGTCCTGGGCGGCGGCCTGGACGGCATTCTCCGCCGGGACGGGATCGGGCGCCCGTTCGGGCTCCGATACGGTTGGCCGTTTCTTCAGCCGCGCCCAGCGGCCCAGAAAACCTTCTTCGCGATCACTCGTCATCGTCGTCCTCTTCCGAGCTCTCGAACCGGCCCTGCCCCGGCACCCGGATCGCCATGGCCTCGGGATCGACGCGGTCGCGCTTGCGCTTCCATTTCGTGCGCGGGACATGGTGGACCGCGACGAAGGCCGCCATCCAGTCGCGGACGATGCCGGGAAGCGGCAGGGCTTCCACCAGATCGTCGCCGGTATCGGCGTGGGCGTGGGCCTCGCCGGGGTCGACCGTGGCGCCGAGCAGTCTTATGCCGCGCGCGTCGTCGCTCTTGCGGAGCACGACGTAGATGGCCGGCTCGGGGCTTTCCAGGTTGTAAACGTAGGTTTCGGTCTCGCCGGGATAGAGGGTGAGCTCCGCCGTGCCGGCCAGATAGCGCGCCCAGCCTTCGCCCTGCCCCAGCACCGTCCAGGCGGGCGCCGCCGGCGCGCCGGGCAGAACGGCGACCGGCTGCCAGCGGTGGGACTGCCAGGGATGGTCGATCCGGCGGTGCTCGACGACCACACCGACCGTCATCCGGTCGCTCGGATTCGGAACCGTGCTCATCTTCCCCGCCCTCCTTCGGCAAGCGGCAGATTGACCAGCAGGTTCTGCGGCTTCAGGCGCAGCTTGCGGTCGCCGGTCATCGCCATCGCCAGGTAGACCGGACGGCCGGCGACCCGGGGCAGCATGGCGGCGGGATCGTCGAACTCCAGCCGGAACAATGCCAGCACGCGGGCCATGTCCGCCTCGCCGACCTCCGCCCCGTCGTACAGCGCGTTCATGATCGCGGTCGCCTCCCCGTCCAGGCCGACATGCCAGACCCAGCGCTCGTCCCGGATCTGCTGGACCGGATGGATGCGCACGCCGACGCCCAGCAGGTGGCGGACCCACTGCTCCAGCACGCGGCATAGCGCGTCGAGGCCGGGCTTCGGGAAGCCTACCTCAAGCACCATGTCGAAGCGGTCGCTGCGCTCCCAGTACTGGCCGGCGTTGGCCTCGGTCATGACGTCGAGGTCGACGCCGCGCACGGCGGTGCCGTTCTCCGACAGCAGCCGGCCGAGCGAGCCGAAGCCGCCGTCGCGGGTCCGCTGGTCCACGGTCTCCTCGTCGGCCACCAGGACCGCGCCGTCCTGGATGTTGACCCGCTGCGGCCGGAACAGCAGCTCGGCCGCCCGCACGCGCGTCGGATCCGCGCAGCCGTCCAGCATGGTCCGCAGGATCAGGTGGACGAGCTGGTCGATGAACAGCGCGGGCACCCGCCCGGTGCCGCCGCGGACCAGGGCCAGATAGCCCTCCTCCAGGGTGTCGTGCGCCGCCAGGGTGTCGCGGAAGCCCAGCCAGACCTCGTAGTTCTCGCGCGCGTCGGGATCGCCCAGGGCGGCCAGCCGCTCGGGCGGCACCTCCGCCCGCGGGTCGGCGAGGAGGGAGCGGTGCAGCGCCAGCTCAGCGGCGCAGGATTCCTCCACCGGGCGGATCTCCGGCCGCGCGAGATAGGCTCGCAGGAAATCGTCGGTGACCTCCAGCCGGCCCTCGGGCGTGCGGTCGAGCAGGTGATGGCCGGAACTCAGCCAGAAATCGGCGGTCAATTCAGTGTCCCTCTTCCTGATCCGGAACGATCGTCCAGATCGGCGCATGAAGTTTTTCCGTCCTCGGCTCGATCACCCGGAAGCTCTCCCGGATGTCCCCGTCGGCCCCGAATTCCCGGCTGACCGCCAGCAGCGTGTTGACCGGATGCCCGCAGAGGCCGGTGGCGAACTCCACCTCCTCGCGCGCGGCGGCCAGGGCGGAGGCCCGGTCGGGTGCCCCGAACTCCGCGACGAAGCGGTCGGCCAGCGCCTCGGCCACGGCCGCCGCCTCGGCCTCGTCCGCCTCGCCGACCGCGACCAGTGTGGACCAGCCGAAGCTGGAAGTACCCAGGAAGCCGTTGGCGAAGGCCTGCCGGGCCTTGCCCTTCAGCAGGGCGGGATCGGCCTGGACGAACATGAAGGCGCCGGGCACCGCCCATTCGCCGGGTTCGGCCGCGCGCTCGAAGATGGCCGCGTCGGACGCGTCGAGCCGGATGGTCCGCGGCAGCCGGGTCATGACCATGTCGGCTCCCGCAGGACCGGGGCCAGGGCCACGTGGCGGATGCCGTCCTCCCGCCCCAGCAGCAGCCCGCCGGCATCGTCGAGGCCGGTGAAGCCGCCGGACAGGCGGACGCCGTCCACCTCCAGCGAGATCGCGTCGTCGAAGCCGGTGGCGCGACTTAACCACGCCTGCCGTACTTGATCGAACCCATCCTCCTGCCAACTGTTCATCCAGGCAAGGAAGTGCCTGCTGAAGCTTTCCAGCAACGGCAGCGCCTCGACCTCGCCGAACCCCTCCTCGTGGAGGGCGGTGCGGTCCGGGCTCAGGCCGGGGCTGTCGTCGTCGGGAAAACCATGGATCTGGATCGAGATACCCAGTACCAGCCAGTCGGGAATGGCGTCCGCGCTCCGGGTCTCAGCCGCGGCGAGGCGGACGCCGCCGACCGTGGCGCCGTTCACCTCGATTCGGTCGGGCCAGCCGAAGGTCACCGGGATGTTGGGCGGTCCCAGGGCGCCCAGCGCGTCGCCCAGGCCGAGCAGCGCGACGTAGGTGACCGGCAGCGATTGCGCCAGCGGCTCGTTCGGCTCCAGCACGACGGCGGCGTCAAGCCGGTCGTCGCGCCGGGTCCAGACCAGCGTGCCGGCCTCCGCTCCCGCCGCGGCGTCCGCCAGGGCTCGGGCGAAGGCGCTGCCGCGCGGGATGGTCACCGGCTGATAAATCGGCGGAAGCTCGGGATCCGGAGCGGAGTTTGAGGTAATATCCGACGCCAAGGCGGCACTCTCATGAAATGGCCAGTTATCGCAAATATCGGGGCACTCCCCTAGGATCGCAATGAAACCTCTCTCCTATGATCGCGTGACCGGCCCGATGGACGTAAACGGCCGCACCGTCCTCGTGTGCAATTGCGAGGGCACGATGCCCCTGGACGGCGGGAAACTGGCGAAAGCCTGCGGCGCCGGCCCCGAGGCGACGGCCCTTGTCGCCACCCAGCTGTGCCGCGGCGAGCTGGACCGCTTCACCGCGGCCCTGGGCGAGGCGTCCGGCCCGGTGCTGGTCGCCTGCACCCAGGAGGCGCCCCTGTTCGACGAGCAGCGCGAGGATACCCATCCCGACGCGCGGGTCGGGTTCTTCAATATCCGCGAGCGCGCCGGCTGGTCGGACGAGGCTGCCGACGCCCACCCGAAGATCGCGGCGCTGATCGCCGAGGCGGCGCTCGACCTGCCGCCCGCCGGATCGGTCGAGCTGAAGTCGGAAGGCGTGGCCCTGATCTATGGCCGGGACGAGTTGGCGATCGAGGTCGCCCGGCAGCTGTCGGACCGGCTGGACATCACGGTGATGCTGACCCGGCCCGGCGCCGTGATCCCGCCGCGCACCGCGGAGTTCCCGATCCTGAAGGGCACCATCACGCGGGCGAGCGGCCATCTCGGCGCGTTCGAGATCGAGGTGGACGACTACGCCGTCCCGCTGCCCTCGTCGCGTCAGGCGCTGGCGTTCGGCCCGGCGCGGCGGGGCGCCAAGTCCACCTGCGACATCATCATCGACCTGACCGGCGGCACGCCGCTGTTCCCGGCCCACGGCAAGAGGGACGGCTACCTGAGGCCCGACCCCGGCAGCCCGGCGGAGGTGCAGAAGGCGGTTTTCAAGGCCGCCGACCTGGTGGGCGAGTTCGACAAGCCGCGCTACGTGGACTACCGGGCGGAGCTGTGCGCCCACTCCCGCTCGCGCAAGACCGGCTGCACCCGCTGCCTGGAGGTCTGCCCGACCGGGGCCATCGCATCGGCCGGCGAGCATGTCGCGATCGACCCGTTCGTCTGCGCGGGCTGCGGCTCCTGCGCGGCGGTCTGCCCGACCGGGGCCGCCACATATGCCCTGCCCGCGCCGGAATCGCTGCTGGAACGGCTGCGCACCCTGCTGATGACATATCACCGCGCGGGCGGACGGGACGCGGTCGTGCTGGTCCATGACGCCGACCACGGCGACCCGCTGATCGACCTCGCGGCCCGCTTCGGCGCCGGCCTGCCGGCTCGGGTGATCCCCTTCGCGGTCAATTCGGTCACCCAGCTCGGCATCGAGGCGCTGGCGGCAAGCTTCGCCTATGGTGCCGCCGAGTTGCGGGTGCTGGTCACCGCCCGCCCGCGCGAGGACCTGCTGCCGCTCGCCCGCACCCTGGGCTTGGCGGAGACGGTGCTGTCCGGCCTGGGCTTCGGCTCCGGCCGGGTCGGGCTGATCGAGGCCGACGACCCCGACCTGCTGACCGGCGAGCTGTACGGCATGCCGCGGCGGCCGGGGGCGGAGCCGGAGAATTTCCTGGCGCTGGGCGACAAGAAGGGCCTGTCGCGGCTGGCGCTGCGCAAGCTCCACGGCGTCGCCCCGGAACCGGTGCCGGTCCTGCCACTGGCGGCGGGGGCGCCGTTCGGCACGCTCGACATCGACGTGGAGGGCTGCACGCTCTGCCTCGCCTGCGTCTCCGCCTGCCCGACCGGCGCCCTGTCGGACAACGCGGACCGGCCGATGCTGAGCTTCACCGAGGATGCCTGCGTCCAGTGCGGGCTGTGCCAGAACACCTGCCCCGAGAAGGTGATCCGTCTGAACCCGCGACTCGACTTCACCGACGCCGCCCGGTCCCCCGTGATGGTGAAGCAGGAGGAGCCCTGCCACTGCATCCGCTGCGGCACCGCGTTCGGCACCAAGGCGTCGATCGACCGGATCGCCGAGAAGCTGGCCGGCAAGCACTGGATGTTCGGCAACAAGGCGCTGATCGACCGCATCTACATGTGCGCCGACTGCCGCGTGATCGCCCAGTCGGAAACGGCCCTCGACCCCTATGCCGGGCCGGAGCGCCCGCCGACCATCACGACGGAGGACTACAAGGCGTAAGGGGGCTGCCGGCCTTTGCGGAGGGGCGGCGTCCCGCCGCCCAAGGTGCGCGGAACGCGCACCCTCCCATGGCCGGGCGCTAACCCTGGATGAAATGCGGGATAAAGCGGCTGGTGTTGCGGGTCACCGGGGAGGTGTCTTCCCGGATGCCCATGCCGGCGGGCTGGCCGGCGACCACCCAGGAACCGATCACGGGGTAGTTCCCGTCGAAGCGGGGCAGCGGGGCGTATTGCTGGACCACGTAACCCTCGGCGCCGTAGGGGCCGTCCTCCGCGTCGAGCAGGCCGACGATCTCCACGTTGGCGCCTTCCCGGGACAGCAGCGGCTTCCGGACGAAAGGTTGCGCCAGACCGTGTTCGCTCCCGTCGAAGAAGGCGGGAAGCAGGTTCGGATGGCCGGGGAACATCTCCCACAGCAGCGCCAGCAGGCCCTTGTTGGAGAGGATCATCTTCCAGGCGGGCTCGATGAACCGGGTGCTCCGGCGGAGCAGGCTGGCCGCGTACTGTTCCCGGACCATGAACTCCCAGGGGTAGAGCTTGAACAGCGTCCTGATCGGGCGGTCCCGCAGGTCGACGAAATCCCCCGCGGCGGTCACCCCGATCTCCGCGACGTCCATTTCCTCGGTGGCGAAGCCGGCCTGCCGGGCGCAGTCGGCGAGGTAGGCCACGGTGACGCGGTCCTCCTCGGCGTCCATCACGCCGGCGAGGTGCAGGCGGTCGCCGACGACGCCCACGCCTTTCCAGGACTCGACCAGCCGCTCGTGGAGGGAATTGAACTGGTCGGAGCCCCTGGGCAAGGCGCCGCGGCCGATCATCTGCTCCAGCCACACCCACTGGAACACGGCGGCCTCGTAGAGGGAGGTCGGCGTGTCGGCATTGTATTCGAGCAACTTCGGCGGGGTCCCGCCGTCGTAGCTGAAGTCGAACCGGCCGTAGAGGTTGCGCTCCCGGTCCGTCCAACTCCGCCGGACCAGGTCATGGAACCCGCGCGGTATGGCAAGGCGGTCCAGGACGGCGGGGTCCCCGACGGCACGGTCGACGACCTGATAGCACAGCGACTCCAGCGATTCGGTGGCTTCCTCGATCTCCTCGACCTGCGCCAGGGTGAAGCGGTAGGCCGCCGTCTCGTCCCAGTAGGGACCGTTCTCGGAGTGGAAGGTGAAGCCCGCCTCGGCGGCCGTGTCCCGCCAATCGGGCCGGGCGGCGAGGCCGATCCGTTCCACCGGATCAGCCGCCCGTACCCGTGGCGGCACCCCGGGCGCCGAAGCCGCCGCGGCTGATGGCCTGCCCGGCATTCGCGACGGGGGCGTTGACCGCCGAGGGCCGGACGCTGGTCCGCCCCACGGAAGACCCGACATCGACGTTGCCCGGCGTCCGGAACGATCCGGGCGTCCCGTTGACCAGCGGGCGGTAGAGGGGCTGGGCCGCCATGCTGGTCCGGCCCAGGGCATTGCCCAGCATGTAGCCCATCATGACCGGCATGAAGAACGATCCGCCCTGGCCGGCCTCGGTTTGCTGGCCGGCGGGTCCCGCCTCGCATCTGCCGTCGCCGAATTCAGCCTCGCAATCGGCCTGCGACGTGTAACGGGGCGCAGTTTCGACGTGGGTCGCCCTGGCGCTCTCGAAGTCGCGGCGGCAGTCGTCCGGGTGTTCCTCGACGTTCGCCAGGCATTGCTCGACCGTCTCGTATACCTGCGTTTCGACGCGTTCTTCGCAGGCGGTCAGCACGATGGCCGAGGCGCCGAGCATCGTAAGCTTTATTCTTCGCGATCTCTTCATCCCGTCCTCCTCGTGTTCCTGTCTTTACAAGGTGGCCCGATGGGGTCCGATGCCAAGGTGTCCATTGGAGTGCTTCCGGTGGCGGAACGCTTGGCGCACAGGGAACCCTTTCGCGTCGCGGCCATTTCAAGGGCATGGTTACCGAACGCTGCGAGGACGAAACCATGACCGCCGCCAAGGAAGCCGCAGATCCGCATTCCGCCGCCGCTCCCGCCGGCCGGCATGACGGCCGAGCGGGAGGACGCCCGCGCGTGGTCGTCATCGGCGCCGGATTCGCGGGATTGGCCGCCGCCAATGAGCTGGGCGGGAAGGAGATCGACGTCACGCTGATCGACCGGCGCAACTATCACCTGTTCGTGCCGCTGCTCTACCAGGTCGCCAGCGCCGCCCTGTCGCCGGCCGACATCGCCGAGCCGATCCGCCGGATCGTCAGCCGCCACGCCAACATCGAGGTGATGCTGGGCGAGGTCGTCGGGATCGACAAGGAGGCCAGGTCGGTGGCGCTGGCCGACGGTTCCGCCGTTTCCTATGACCGGCTGGTCGTCGCGACCGGGTCCACCCACAGCTATTTCGGCCATGACGAGTGGGAGCGCCACGCCACGGGCCTCAAGACGATCGAGGACGCCCGGCAGATCCGCGGCCGGGTGCTGATGGCCTTCGAGCAGGCGGAGATCTGCCCCGACCCGGCCAAGCAGCAGAGCCTGATGACCACCGTGATCGTCGGCGCCGGTCCGACCGGCGTCGAGATGGCCGGGGCGATCGCCGAACTGTCGCGCCACACGCTGGCCCGCGACTTCCGCAACATCGACCCCGAGACGGCGCGCGTGATCCTGGTCGAGGCTGGGCCGCGCGTGCTGCCGGCCTTCCCGCCCGAACTGTCCGAATACGCCCACCGGGCGCTGACGAAGCTGGGCGTGACCGTGATGGTGGATACTCCGGTCGAGGACGTGACCGCCGAGGGGGTCACCGTCGGGGGAAGGGTCGTGCCGGCCGGAACCATCGTCTGGGGCGCCGGCGTCAGGGCCTCGCCCGCCGGGACGTGGCTGGACGTGGAGACCGACAAGGCGGGCCGGGTCAAGGTGGGGGATGACCTCGGTGTTCCCGGGCATCCCGACATTTTCGTGCTGGGCGACACCGCGCTGGCGATGCACGACGACGGCCAGCCGCTGCCGGGGTTGGCGCAGGTGGCCAAGCAGCAGGGCGAGCATGTCGGCAGGCACCTGCACGCCCATCTGACCCGGGGCGAGCCGATGCCGCCCTTCCGGTTCAAGAACCGCGGCAACCTGGCGACCATCGGCCGCAACTCGGCGGTCGCCGACTTCGGCAAGACGAAGCTGAAGGGTTTCGTCGCCTGGCTGCTGTGGGGGGTCGTCCACGTCTATCTGCTGATCGGCTTCCGGAACCGGCTGCTCGTCACGATGCAGTGGCTGGTCGCCTACGCGACCTACCAGCGCGGCGCCCGGCTGATCACCGGCGAGCGCAAGGCCCCCGTGCGGGAGAACCGTCGGCAGGCGCGCCCGGCGGAGTGACGAAGCGGCCGTCCGCGGCGGTCATGTCTCCAGCCCGTCCCGCAGGCGCAGCACCAGGGAGTCGAGGTCTGCCGGGGCGTAGGGTTCGGCGATGCCACTGCCCCAAACCGGGTTGGGCCAGGCGGGATCGTCGCGGCGCCGCGCCACCACATGGACATGCAGCTGCGGCACGACGTTGCCGATCGCGGCGACGTTCAGCTTGTCCGGCCGGAACATCCCTTCGAGCAGCGCCGACGCCTGGGCTATCTCCTCGATCAGCAGGGCGCGGTCGTCCGCCGACAGGTGATGCAGTTCCGTCACGTCGGGCCGCGCCGGCACCAGGATCAGCCAGGGCCAGACCCGGTTGTTCATGCAGAGCATCTGGCACAAGGTCAGGGGATGCACCAGCACGGTGTCGGCGGCCAGCCTGTCGTGAAGCTTGAACATGATCGGATTTTCCTCCCTGCCCCGCTGCGTCGAACGGAATAACGCGCGCCGGCACATGTTTGTCCCATGGCCCACGGAATGGGCGGGTTTACGAGCATATGAAGCGCATTGTAGTTTAAGTTACATGATAAGCAGATAAAATGCCGCATCGCACCCGCGTGGCGCGTTGTGGAATCTATGGCTTCGCGTTAGTTGAGCAGTGCCGGAGACGACTCCCGCAGGGAGAGTCATCGCCGGTGGATGGCATCGGGGCCGCGACCCGATCCCGATGCCAAGGGGTTTCGTGCGTTCTGGTGCAATAGGTCACAGGTCCTGTCCTATGGCGGCGCCGCGCCACGTGTCGGCGAGCAAGAAGAATAACGGAAAGCCGACAAGACATGCGCACATCAGCGATCCTCGTACTCATGCTCGTCATGCTGGGCAATCTCGGCGCCTGGGCGCTATCCAACCGGCCCGAGGACGAGCGCTCCTGGGCCGGCCTGATCAACGGCGTGGCGCTCAGCCCCTACCAGGTCGACCAGAACCCGATCGAGGGACGCCATCCCGGCCCCGCCGACATCGAGCGCGACATCTCGGCGCTGTCGGGCCACGTCAAGAGCGTGCGCAGCTACAGCTCGCTCAACGGCGCCGACCTGATCCCCCAGGCCGCCCGCCGCCACGGCCTGACCGTCACCCAGGGCGCCTGGATCCAGGGCATACCGGAAGTGGACGAGGCGGAGATCGCCAGCCTCGTGCGCGTGACCCGGCATCATGACAATGTCCGCCGCGTGCTGGTCGGCAACGAGGCGATCCTGCGCACCGACGTGACGGTGCCCCAGCAGATCGCCAACATCGAGCGGGTCAAGCGGCAGGTGGACGTCCCGGTCTCGACCGCCGAGCCGTGGCACGTCTGGCTGGACCATCCCGAACTGGTGGCGGCGGTGGACTACATCACCGTCCATATCCTGCCCTACTGGGAGGGAGTGCCGGCCGAGGGCGCCGTCGAGTACGCCCTGTTCCGCTACAACGAGCTGAAGGCGAAATACCCCGGCAAGCACATCCTGATCGGCGAGATCGGCTGGCCCAGCGACGGCCCGTGGCGGCGCGGCGCCGAGGCGTCGCTGGTCAACCAGGCCAAGTTCCTGCGCACCTTCTTCAATGTCGCCGCGCGCGAGCGGCTGGACTATTACGTGATGGAAGCCTTCGACCAGCCGTGGAAGCGGACGCTGGAAGGCACGGCGGGCGCCAACTGGGGCATGTGGGACGCGATACGCCAGCCCAAGTTCCCGCTGTCGGGCGGCATCCTGGAGGTGCCGGACTGGCCGGTCCTGTGCGCCGTCGCGATCGCCATGGCGTTCCTGCCGACCTTGTGGTTCGTGTTCCGCCGGTCGGACCTGAAGCCGAGCGGTCAGTTCTTCTACGCGGCATTGATCCAGGCGAGCGCCTCGATCCTGGTCTGGACCGGCGCCTCGGCGATGTCCTTCGGCATGGCGGTGACCACCGAGATCGCCTGGGCGGTTCTGCTCGCCTGCCAGGTCGTGCTGCTGGCAGTCATGCTGTTCGACGGGCTGGAGCTGACCGAAGTGGTCTGGACCGACCGCTGGCGCCGCCGGTTCGAGCCGGCCCGGGGGGCGCCGGGGCCGGACGCGCCCAAGGTGTCGATCCATGTGCCCTGCTACAACGAGCCGCCGCACATGGTCATGCAGACGCTGAACGCGCTGGCGAAGCTGGACTACCCGAACTTCGAAGTGCTGATCATCGACAACAATACCCGGGACGAGGCCGTGTGGCGGCCGGTCGAGGCCTTCTGCCACCAGCTCGGCGACCGCTTCCGCTTCTTCCACCTGCCGAAATGGCCGGGCTACAAGGCCGGCGCCCTGAATTTCGGGCTGGACCACACCGCGCCCGACGCCGAGATCGTCGCGGTGATCGACAGCGACTATCAGGTCGATCCCGCCTGGCTGTCCTCCACCGTGCCCTATTTCCAGCGCGCAGAGGTCGGGTTCGTCCAGTCGCCGCAGGACTATCGCGACTGGGGCCACGATACCTTCCAGGCCATGTGCAACTGGGAGTACCAGGGCTTCTTCAAGATCGGCATGATCCAGCGCAACGAGCGCAACGCCATCATCCAGCACGGCACCATGACGCTGATCCGCAAGTCGGCGCTGGTCGAGGTCGGCCGCTGGGGCGAGTGGTGCATCACCGAGGACGCCGAGCTGGGCCTGCGCCTGTTCGAGGCCGGGTACGAGGCGGTCTACATGCCGGACAGCTTCGGCCGGGGGCTCGTGCCGGACAGCTTCGCCGCCTACAAGACCCAGCGCTTCCGGTGGGCCTACGGCGCGGTGCAGATCCTGAAGCGCCACTGGCGGGAGATGATGCCGGGCAGCCGCACGCTGACGACGGCCCAGCGCTATCATTTCCTGACCGGCTGGCTGCCCTGGTTCGCCGACGCGGCGCACATGGCGTTCGCCGCGGCCGCGGTGTTCTGGTCGCTGGGGCTGCTGGCCTTCCCGAAATATTTCGAGTTCCCGCCGACCGTCTTCATGGTCCCGACCCTGTCGGTGTTCGGCTTCAAGATCGTGTGCAGCCTGTGGCTCTACGAGGCGCGGGTCCGCTGCACCTGGCCCCAGAAGATCGGCGCCGCGGTGGCGGGCATGGCGCTGACCCACACGGTCGGGCGGGCGATCTGGCAGGGGATGTTCACCTCCGGCCGGCCGTTCGTCCGGACGCCCAAATGCGAGAACCAGCCGGCGATCGTCCAGGGGCTGCTGCACGCGCGGGAGGAGATCGGGCTGATGCTCGGCCTGTGGCTGGCCGCGGCGGCGATCGTGGCGGTGTTCGGCCACGAGAACCGCGACGCCTTCCTGTGGGCCGGCCTGCTGGTCGTGCAGTCGCTGCCCTACCTGGCGGCCCTGGCGACCTCCATGATCAACGTCATGCCGGCGATTCGCCTGCGCCGCCGCCGCAACGCCCAGCCGCAGGTCGCCGAGGCCGAAGCGGGCGATTGACCGGAAGCTTCCGCGGAGGGGCGGCGTCCCGCCGCCCAAGGTGCGCGGGACGCGCACCCTCCGGACCCGGTCAGGCCGCCACTTCCATCCGGGCCTCGCACAGGCGGGCGATGCAGGTTTCCAGGCTGGAGCGGAGCGGCGGGCTGGATATGCCGTAGACCGCCGCCAGCCGGGAGCAGTCGAGCACCGAATTGACCGGCCGGACCGCCGGGGTGGGATAGTCCAGCGACGCGATCGGCCGCAGACCCGGGGTGCCGCGGCCGTGGCGGGCGGCGAGCGAGAAGACTTCGCGGGCGAAGCGGTACCAGGTCATGCGGGCCGCCCCGGCGAAATGGAAGGTGCCGAACAGCCCCGCCTCCGCGGGTGCCGGCTCGGAGAGGATGCGGGCCGCCATCGCGATCAGGGCGTCGGCGATGTCGGCCGCCGCGGTCGGGCAGCCGACCTGATCGTCCACGATGCCCAGCTCCGGCCGCTCGTCGCCCATGCGCAGCATGGTCCGGACGAAATTGTGGCCGTGCGGGCCGTATACCCAGGAGGTCCGGACGATCGCGTGCCGGGCGCCCGCCGCCCGCACCGCCTGCTCGCCGGCGGCCTTGCTGACGCCGTAGGCGCTGAGCGGGTTGACCGGGTCGGTCTCGCGGTAGGCGTGGCCGGCCGCCTTGCCGTCGAAGACATAGTCGGTCGAGAGATGGATCAGCGGCAGGCCGGCCCGGGCGCAGGCCTGCGCGACATGGGCGGCGCCGTCGCGGTTGACGGCGAAGGCTTGGTCGGGCTCGCTCTCGGCGCGGTCGACGGCGGTATAGGCGGCGGCATTGATCACCAGCGCGGCGCCGCTCTCCCGGACGGCCCGCTCGACGCCGGCGCGGTCGACGATGTCGACCCCGTCGCGGCCGATCGTCCGGATGCTCCAGCCGGCGGGCGGAACCGCCTCGCGAAGCGCGGTCGCGACCTGCCCGTGGTGGCCGAACACCAGAAGCGTCCGGGGGGATGCGGTATTTTCCATGGTTTCCGTCACGAGGCGACAACCTCCAGCCTGCGGGTGGTTTCGAGGGCGCCGAGACCGAGGCGCTGCCCGCCATAGACGGCGGAGCGGAGCGGCTGCCACCAGGTCTGGTTGGTCAGGTACCATTCGATGGTCCGGCGCAGGCCGGCCTCGAAGGTCACCGACGGTTCCCAGCCCAGTTCGCGGCGGATCTTCGTCGCGTCGATCGCGTAGCGGAGATCATGGCCCGGCCGGTCGGCCACATGGGTGATCAGGTCGCGGCGGGGCCTCTCGCGCGGCAGCATCCCGTCGAGCGTGTCGCAGATGGCGTGCACGACCTCGAGGTTGCTCCGTTCGGCATCGCCGCCGACATTGTATTTCTGCCCCACCCGTCCCGCGGTGAGGATCCGCACCAGCGCGGCCGCGTGGTCCTCGACGAACAGCCAGTCGCGGACATTGGCCCCGGCGCCGTAGACCGGCAGCGGCTTGCCTTCCAGCGCGTTGATGATCATCAGCGGGATCAGCTTCTCGGGAAACTGGTAGGGGCCGTAGTTGTTCGAGCAGTTGCTGACGACGACCGGCAGCCCGTGGGTATGGTGCCAGGCGTTGACGATGTGGTCGGCCGAGGCCTTGCTCGCCGAGTAGGGCGAGCTGGGCGCGTAGGGCGTCTCCTCGGTGAACTTGCCGGTCGGCCCGAGCGAGCCGTAGACCTCGTCGGTCGAGACATGGTGGAACCGGAAGCCGTCCCGCCGCTCCCCGGTCAGCTCCGACCAGTGGCGGCGCGCCGCCTCCAGCAGCACGTAGGTGCCGACCACGTTGGTCTCGATGAAGACGCCGGGGATCTCGATCGACCGGTCCACATGGCTCTCCGCGGCCAGGTGCATGACCGCGTCGGGCCGGTGCTCCCGGAAGACCCGTTCGACCTCGGCCCGGTCGCAGATGTCGACCGGCTCGAACACCGCCCGCACCCCGTCGATGATCGGCGCCAGGGTATCGGGATGGGCCGCGTAGGTCATCTTGTCCAGGCACACGATGGAGGCGTTCGTGTCCCGCAGGAGGTGCCGCGCCACGGCCGAACCGATGAAGCCTGCGGCGCCGGTGATGATGATCTTCATGGCTCTGTTCCGGGTCCCGGTTGGTGAAACTTCCCCATGATTGTCATGACTGGATTAAGAACCGGTCACGCGGCGCGGCAAAAAATACGTCGGTCGTCGCTGGCATCGCCCTGTCCCCAACGTTCGGCGGAGGACGCTCCGCCGGAAGGCATAGATTAGCTACCACCAAAGTGTGAACCGTTCGTTAACTACGATTTGCCACCCTTGCGGGAGCACACACAGCCATCGCGAGAAGATCTTTGCATATTCCGGTATATTCGCCACCACTGCGGGGTTCCGGTCGGCACCTTGAGCGGATCGGCAGGAAGATGTCCCAGCGATATGCGGATTTTGGTGTTGTTGAGGCGCTTGCTACCCCTTTAGAATAAACCTTCCGTGGTAGCACTTCCCGCGACCAGAAAACGGCGGAAGCGAGGCCCCTTCACCGTGACGACCGAAGCTCCCGTCTGCGTAATCGTCGTCAACCACAACGGCGGGTCCCTGCTGAGCCGCTGCATCGACAGCCTCGCGGCCCAGACGGTGCTGCCGCGCGAGGTGGTCGTCGTGGACAATCTCTCGACGGACGGGTCCGCCGCCTTCCTGGAGCGCCTGTCCGGTCCGCTCGCGCGGCGGGTCCGGCTGGTCCTTCCGGGAGCCAATCTCGGCTTCGCGGCGGCCAACAACCTGGCGGCCGGCCTGACGCGGGAGCCCTGGATCGCCATGCTCAACCCGGACGCCTTTCCCGAACCGGGGTGGCTGGAGGCCCTGGCGGACGCGACCGTCCGCCATCCCGATGTCGCGATGTTCGGATCGACGCAGATCGATGCCGCGTCCCCCGGCCGGCTCGACGGCGCCGGCGACGTCTACCATGCCAGCGGCCTGGTCTGGCGCGGGCATCACGGCGCGCCGGTATCCGAACTGCCCCCGGAAGGCGAGGTCTTCGCGCCGTGCGCGGCCGCGGCCCTCTACCGCCGCGACGCCTTCCTGGCGGCGGGAGGGTTCGACGAGAGGTTCTTCTGCTATTGCGAGGACGTCGACCTGGGATTCCGGCTGCGCCTGGCGGGCGAGCGCTGCATCCAGGTCGCCTCCGCCCGGGTCCTCCATGTCGGCTCGGCGATCACGGGCCGGCGCAGCGACTTCGCCACCTACCACAGCACCCGCAACCGGATCTGGATGTTCGTCAAGAACATGCCCGCCCCGCTGCTGATCGGGCTGCTCCCCGTCCATCTCGCCGCGAACGGCCTGCTGCTGGCCAGGGGTGCTGCCCTGGGCCAGGCCGGGCCGATGCTGCGCGGCCTGCGCGACGCGGTCCGCCATATCGGGCCGGTCATGGCCGACCGGCGCGCGATCCAGGCCCGGCGCCGACTGTCCGCCGCCGCCGTGGCGCGCGCCGTGGATTGGTCCGTCACGGGGCTCATGGGCCGGCGCGCCCGTCCCCTGGCTCCTCCCTCCCGCCGGGCCGCCGGCCCCCTGCCGACTGTCCTGACGAAGTGATTTCCACCGGAATTTCCCGGATCCCGGCACGCTATTGATACATGAAGGTCCATTTGAATGAACAAGATCGTTTATCTCGATTCGAAGAGGCGGCGGCCGGCGGGGCCTGAAGACACCCCCGGCGCTGCGCGGCCCGAAAGGGACGCCCCGCGCCCGGCGCGGCAGGGCCAGCCGACCGTCACGATCGTCATGGTCAGCTATCACACCGGCCCGGTCCTGGACGAGGCGATCGCGGCCGTCCTGTCGCAGGACGTCGGGATCGAACTGGTCCTGGTGGACAACGGCAATCCCGCCGCGGTGACCGGCGCGCTGCTGGCCCGCGCCACCCATGACCCGCGGTTCCGGGTGGTCACCGGCCACGGCAACATCGGCTATGCGGCCGCCTGCAACCTGGGAGCCTGCGGAGCCCGCGGCGAATATCTTCTGCTGCTGAACCCCGACTGCGTGCTGCAGCCGGGGGCGCTCGCCGAGTTGATCCGGCTGACCGGGCCGGCGCCCCGGCCCTGGGTCGCGGGGTGCCGGATCGTCAATCCCGACGGAACCGACCAGCGCGGCTCCCGGCGCGAGCTGCCGACGCCCTGGCTGACCCTGGTGGAAGCCTTGCGGCTGGACCGGATGGCTCCCAACCATCCCTATTTCCGGCGGCTGAACCAGCACGACCAGCCGCTGCCGGAGACAATCACGGCGGTTCCCGCGGTCAGCGGCGCCTGCATGCTGATGCCCCTGGAGGATTACCTGACGCTGGGCGGCATGGACGAGCGCTATTTCCTCCATGTGGAGGACCTGGACCTGTGCTTCGCGATGTCCCGCAGGGGAGGCACGGTCCTGTTCGTCCCGCAGGTCAGCCTGATCCACTACCGGAGCACGAGCGACGCGTCGGTCGTCCGGATCGAGTGGTGCAAGGCGCGCGGCTTCACCCGGTATTTCCGCAAGAACTTCACCGGGCTGTATCCCGGCTTCTTCCTGGGTTTCGTCAATTTCCTGGTCTGGGGATATTTCCTGCTGCGCCTGTCCAGCCTGGCCCGGAGGGGGGCCGTCCGCGGGATCACCGGGCTGCTGCGGTTCGGGCGGCTGGCTCAGGGGGCGGCCAAATCCGGCGGCGAGGCCGAAAAGCGGGGGCGGAAAGGCTGGGCGGCATAGCCCAGCAACCGCACCGCGTCGCCGCCGTCGAACGCCAGGTCCTGGTTCATCCGAGCGAACATCGCCGGGCTGTAGGCCACCCCGGTCACCCGGCGGACCACGGAGATGCCTGCGGCGAGCAGGCCGGCGGGCAGCGGCACGATCCGGACCGGCCGGTCCAGCGCCACGAAGACGCGCCGGACCATCTCGCGATAGGTCAGGGTCTCGCCGCCCGGCAGGTCGATCGACCGCCCGGCCACGAGTCCGTTGCCGAGAGCCGCCACGAGGGCGCCGGCG
Organism: Skermanella mucosa; assembly: GCF_016765655.2. Lineage (NCBI taxonomy): Bacteria > Pseudomonadati > Pseudomonadota > Alphaproteobacteria > Rhodospirillales > Azospirillaceae > Skermanella > Skermanella mucosa. The sequence goes on along the minus strand of NZ_CP086106.1, from coordinate 709,239 downwards.
ACATCGTCGGCGTGGATCGGCTGGCGCAGGCCGCGGGCCGGCATGCCGACGGGAAAGAAGCCGAACCGCTGGACGAAGCGCGCGATGGCGGTCACGTTGGCGTCGCGGAGGCCGTCATGGATCAGCGTCGGGCGCAGTATGGTCCAGGGAATGCCGGCATCGGCGCAGAACGCCGCGATCGCGCGCTCGGCGTCGGCGAGGCGCCGGGCCACCGCGCGCTCCTCCGGGTCGGCGCTGTCGGATTTGGCCTGCACGCTGGTCGAGCCGAGCGCCACGATCTGCCCCGCCCCGGCGAGGCGGGGCAGAAGCGGCGGCAGGAGCCACAAAGGCATCAGCGACTGCACGGCGGCGCCCGGCTCCACCGCCCAGCCGGCAGGGTCGGCCACGTCCAGCCGGAGCCAGGGGAAGCCCGGCGCCGCCATGGTTCCGCCGGGCGGAGGGCGCCGCCCGGCGCATATGCCGGCGCGCCCGCGGGCGGCCAGCCGGGCGAGCAGGTACGGCCCGACGAGGCTGCTCGCCCCGAGCACCAGCACCGGCGGGGCGGAGGGGAAAAGCTCCGGATCATCCATGGCGACGTCTCCTCAGCGCGGGCGGCAGATGAAGGCGACCTCGTTGTTGACGGACAGGGGCAGGAACCGGAACGGTATGCCGAACCGCCGCTCTACCCGGAACCGACTCGCCAGCTCCGCCTCCACCCGCCGCTGGTCGAAGCCGATATGGGAATAGATATACCGCCCCTCGGGGGTATCGCTGACCAGGCGGGGCGGCGGCCGACCCGCCAGCACGGACCGAACGGTTTCATGATCCACCCGTTCCGTTCCCGACATGGCCCGGAAGAGGCATTTGACCGCGCCCGCCGGCCCCAGTTCCGACGGGACGGTCACGATGATCCGGGTCTCGGGGCCGGCGAGCGCGGCGATCCGGTCGAGCGCCTCCGCCAGTTCCGGGTCGTCCAGATGCTCCAGCACCTCCATGCAGAAGATGTGGGAAAACCGCTCCTCCGCCAGGCCGGCCAGTCCGGACGGGTGTTCGACCAGCCGGGGACGGCCGGCGCCGGCCGCGAACTGAGCCGCCATGGACGCGAAGGGTTCGTAGCCGGTCAGCCGGTCCGGTCCCACGCCCCGCCGCTGGAGCAGGCTGAGGAAGAAGCCGTCGCCGCAGCCGTAATCCAGCACGCGGATATCCGCCCCCGGCGCCACCTGCCCCAGCATCGCGCGGTAGCGGTGGCCCTGGACGAGGCGCTTCAACGGGTTGTGCGAACGATATGTCAGTTCGGCATAGGACATGGAAGTCGGTGTACTGTCATGGACGGCCGCCCGGAATTCGTCACAAAGATCCTGTTGAGTACCGGGCGGTCGGACTTTAGACCATCCGGTGTTGCTTTGCGCAGTTACCCCTGTTTTCGTGAACGAGGGGTTAATTCATTTATAGCCTATCGAATACTCGGATATGACAACTGACATTCCCCGGACGGTTCCGGCCGGGCGGTATCTTTATCCCGCCGCCGCGCTGCTCGTCATCCTCTATGTCAATACCTTCGAAATCTGGGGGATGCTGGTCGGCGCCCTGGGCGGCGAGCGGGCCGGCCTGGTTCCCTTCGCGGCGCTGGTGGCCGCCCTGGGCTGCGTCCCGTGGCTGGTCCGCGGGCGCGGCCCGACCAGGCTGCGGCCCGGCGCCGTCATGGCCGCCGCGGCCCTGATCGCCCTCGGGCTGCTGATCACCGACCCCGCCTTTCCGGCCAAGCGCATCCATGTGCCGCAGTATCTGCTGCTGGCGCTGGTGCTGCGCAGGGCGCTGTCCGACCATGTCGGCGGCGCCGCCCTGACCGGCACCGCCGTGCTGTTCGCCCTGCTTTTCGGCATCCATGACGAGATGCTCCAGGGCCTCCACCCGAACCGGACCTACGGGTTGCGCGACATGGCCGTGAACGGCGTGTCGGGTGCGGCCGGAGCCCTGCTGGCCGCCGGCATCGGGCTGTGGACGGGTCCGGCGGTCCCGTTCCGCCCGGACCGCCGAACCGCGACGGCGGCCGCGGCCCTGGCCGGTGCCGTCCTGTTCCTGGTGCTCCAGCTGGTCGATCATCGCGGGATGCCGCCGCCTGTCTGGCTCGGGCTGCCCGTCCTGGCGGCCGGCCTGGCCCTGCTGGCGGCGGCCCGCGCGACGGCGTCGGGTCCGGCGGTCGGGCACGCCGCCACGGCGCTCGCCTGGATCACCCTTCCCCTGGCCCTCTACCCGGTGATGCCCCATGTCGCGCCGCTCGTTTTCAATTAGCCTCGCCGCCGCCGTCCTCGCCCTCGCGCTGGGACTGGCCGGCTATGCCGCGTGGCATCGCCATGGGCAGCCGAAGCGGCTGAACGTCGTGATCCTGACCGTGGAGAGTTTCCGCGCCGACTTCGTCCGGCCGGACGTCACGCCGAACCTGCTCGCCGCCGCCGCCGAATCGGGAATCCGGTTCACCGGCCACCGGACCATCTCGGCCTGGACGGCGCCCAACGTGATCTCCGTGCTGACCGGGACCAACCCCTTCGCGCAGGGAGTCCATGCCCAGCGCCAAGCCGTGCCGCCGGAGTGGAAGGTGCCGCTGGAAACCCTGTCGGACTTGGGATGGCGGGTGACCGGGCTGCAGAGCTTCATGCAGATCGACACCTTCCGCGGCCTGGGGCTGGCGATCGAACCCGGGGAGGAACCGGTGCCCTGGCTGGAACGCCAGGCCGGCGCCGCGACGCCGTTCGTCCTGTGGCACCACTACCTGCCGACCCACCTGCCCTACCGGCCATCCGCCGACTTCATGCCGGATCTGGCGGCTTTGCTGCCCGCCGGTGACCAGGCCGCCCGGGAGCGCATGGACGCCGTGATGACCCGGCCGACCATCCGGACCGGCACGGTCGCCTTCGAGCCGACCGATCGGCCGGCTATCGCCGCTCTGCATGCGGGGACCTACCGGGAGTTCGATGCCTGGTTCGGCCGGTTCTGGAGCTTTTTCAAGGCAAGCGGTCTCGACCGCGACACCATCCTGGTGGTGACCGCCGACCATGGCGACGAGCACCTGGAGCGCGGCCATGTCGGCCATGCCTCGACCACCCATGACGGGCACCTCCATGAGGAGGTGACCCGCATCCCCCTGTTCCTCTGGGTGCCCGGGGCCGGCGGCGGGCGGAACGAGCCGGGCGGGCGCGTCGTCGAAGCGCCGACCGACCATCTGGACATCATGCCGACGGTGATGCGTCGGCTGGGCATCGCGGCGGAACTGCCCCTGGCCGGGCGCGACCTTCTGGCCGACCCGATCGCCCCGGACCGCCCCTGGATGGCGCTGACCAGCAGGGCCGGCTTCCAGGAACCCGACCCGGACGCGATTCGCGACTATCGCACGGCCATCGTCGAGGGCGGATGGAAGCTCCACCTGGACCATCGGGACGGCGCGGTGGTTTCCCGCCGGCTCTATGACCTGGGCTCGGACCCCGGGGAGCTTGCCGACGTCGCCGCCCTGCATCCCGGTACCGTGGAACGGCTGTCGGGGCCGCTCGAGTCGGCCTTCGCGGCGCGCCGGATCGTCAGGCCGGCGGCGGCGAACCCCGGCGGCGACGGCGCGGCGCCGGTCTGGCGGGTGCCGGCGGCCAGCGGGACCGTATCCCACCAGCAGGTGTCCGGGGGCTTCCGCATGGAGTGGGCCGGCGACCCGGCGACCGACTATGTCATCCAGTACGAGGCCGGCGAGGGCCTGCTCAGCCTGAAGGGGGAACTGGAGGTCAAGGGATCCGTGCGGGAGTTCGGGCCGGTCGACGCCGCCTACTGGAAGACCTTCATCCTGCCCTACGGCAAGGTCCGGATGCGCGTCGGGCTGGCGGGCCGCGGCGACCGGTGGAGCGACTGGCTGGTCATGACCCCCGTTCCATAGGAAGGCCCCCTCAGGGCGGCGGCCGAAGGGAGGAGCGGATCGCGGGGTCGGCCAGGAAGGGCGGCAGGACCGCGACCAGTTCCGCGACGCGCCCGGCCAGGGTGGGGTCGCCGATTCGGTCGGCAAGGCGCAGGAGCGCGGCGGCGAGCCGCAGGCAACGATCCCCGGGGGACTGCCCCAGCAGGTCGCCGAGCATGCCGGAAAGGAAGTCCGCCAGCCACGCCGGCGGCGCCGAGTCCGCCCTTACGGCACCGCCCGCCAGTTCCACGGCGCCGACCCGGGCCGAGCAGGCCGGATGCGCCGCAAGCCGATCGATGACCGCCCGGCCCGATTCGCTTTCGGCGGGCCTGGAGAGACCGGCGAGGCGGGCGTGAAGCCACGGCTGGCCGACGGGGCGGCGGGCATCCAGGTCTTCCAGCACCCCGGCCCAGACCGCCGCCCGGGATTCGGGGCCGGCGTCCAGCAGGTGGCAGCGAACCGCCTGAAGCAGGGCGAAGCCGGTCGCGAAGTCGCGGTCGGGCACCGCCCGGAGCAGGGCCGGCATCCCGCCGGGAAGCAGCCCGCCCAGCGCGGCCCACGCCGCCAGCGCTTCAGCCCCGTCACCCTGCATCGGAGCGCTGCGCCGGATCAGCTCCGTTAGGTTCCCCCCGACATCCGGCACCGGAGCCGGAGGTGCGTCCGCGGGACAGGCATAGTCGCCGGGTGGGTCGATTCGATAAGGTGGACCGCCGGCCGGGCCGTCGGGACGATCCAGGTCGACCCCCACGGCCTCGCCGTTCCTCAGGAAGCGGTCTTCCGGACCGGCGCCGACCAGGAACGAGACCCCGGGCAGGCCGCGCGCGGCATGATCGCGCCCCCAGCCCTCGGCGGCAAGGGAGAAGCTGTCCGCATCCCCGCCGTCCAGCAGGACCCCGATGCCGTTCGCCGTTCCAGCCCCCTGGGCCAGGCTGCCGGCCTCGTAGGCGTCGCCGCCGCCATCGTCCTGGAGAGCGCCCAGCGCCATGTCCAGGCCCATGCCTTGCCCGACGCCGTGGCGCGCGACATAGGCGTCGTCCCCGCCCCGGTCCGCCAGCAGTCCGATCCCGCCATGGACCCCGGCGCCCTGGACATAGCGGACTCCCTCGTAGCGGTCGTTCCCCGCCCCGTCCGCCAGCACGCCGATCCCGGTGAAATAGCCGGCACCCTGCCCGAACATCTCCAGCACGTAGGTGTCGTCCCCCGAGTCGTCCCGCAGGACGCCGATACCGCCCCCGTGGCTGGCCCTGATCCCGGTCGCCATACCCTGGGCCTGGCCGAACCCCTGCCCGCGCTCGCCGATCCCGCGCGAGTCGTCCCCCGCCCCGTCGATCAGAACGGCGACCCCGAGGGCGGCGGCGGCCTGCCCGAAGGTTTCCGCGACGTAGCGGTCGTTTCCGGCGCGGTCGATCAGGACCGCAACACCCCCGAGGGCGGCGGCCTGGGTCCCCGTACCGCCCTCGTGGATGTCGTCGCCGCCGAGGTCCGCGAGGGCGACGAACGACCGGATCGCGAGGGGATCTCCGAGATAGCGATCGTCGCCCTTGAGGTCGACGACCGTCAACTGGCCGCCCGTCATTCGATCGCCCGCCACCGGGCCGGCGAATTCGTAGCTGTCGTTGCCGCCGGGATCGACGACCAGGATCGTGCCGGGTTCGATCCGGTGGCGGTCGTCACCGGTTCCGCCGATCAGGATCCGTCCCCCGGACCCGTCCTGGACGAAGCCGTCGCCCCAGACGGCCAGCCCGGCCATGTCGCCGACCAGCGCCTCCAGGACGGCGGCGAATCGGGGGGCTAGTCGCCGGGCGGCATCCCCGGCCGCGGAACCTCCCACGGCCGCCAGGGTGGCGGCGCCCGGTCCGCCGGCGCGGAGATCGGCAAGGATGGCAGGGACGTCGCAGCAGGCGGGAGCTTGGGGAAGCTCCGCCAGCAGGTCCGCCACGGTCCGCCCATAGTCCGCGAGGCGATCCCGGAGGGCTGTCTGCCCGGATTCGGCGGCGTCGCGACGGCCCCACGACCGGAGCATGTCCGCTGCTTTCTCCAGACCCAGTTCCCGGACGACCCGGTCGGCGAGCTGGGTCCCCCCGGTCGCGGTCTCGACCGGCTTTCGAAGCAGCTCCGTCAGGAGGGGTTGGACCCCGTCGGGAAGGTCGAACGCTTCGGTTTCAAGAAGATTGGCCGGGACGAGAAGCGCTTCGATGCCGGCGGCCTTCGCGATCGCGGCCCGTTCCAGGCGCGCGTGCGACGCCGCCTCGTCCCAGGCCAGCGCGGCGGCATGGAGTGGCAGCAAGAGGGAGGCGGCCAGCGCTCCCAACCGTATCGCGCCGGAGAACAGGACGAGCGCTCCGGCCCCATCGGACCTGATCCTGTTCATGGGTCCATCACTTCTAGGCTGGCGCACAAAACAACAGGGGCTCCATCCCGGAGGATGGAGCCCCTGCCGCTGCTCAGACGAGCGTCCGCATCAGAACTTGTAGCGGAGGCGCAGGTAACCGACGTGGCCGTCGCTCGAGTCGGTGCCCTGATAGTCGTAGTTGCCGGAGATGGTCAGCTTGTCGTTCGACAGGAAGGTCAGGCCGACGCCGACATTGTAGATGTCCTGGCTCGGCTTGGCCCCCTTGATGGTCGAGGCGAGCTCGGGAAGGTTGACCATGGTGAAGTTGTTGGACGGAGCGTCGTCGTTGAACTCACGCGTGTAACCGATGCGCAGTTCGGGGATCAGGCGCCCGCCTTCGATCGCCACGGGATAGGCGATCCGCAAGCCGATGCCGGCCTGGAACGACGTGTTGTCGGAGGAAGCCATCGACACACCGTTCGACCCCGTCTCCTGGTAGGAGTCGGTATCGGAGTAGGTGTACTGCAGGAACAGGTTGGGCGTCAGTTCGAAGCCGTTGAGGTTCGTCGTCATGCCGCCGCCGACGCGGGCCCGGTAGGCGGAGGAGTCGAAGTCCGCCGTCAGGTTCTCGATCGTCGAGAAGCCGCTGGAGGCCTGGGTGACGTTGAACTTGCGGGTCTGGTCGTTCTTGTTGAAGCCGTAGCCCAGCTGGAAGTCCACGAACCACGGAGCCGGGCTGTAGCTGGCGTACAGCGTCGCCTGGTAGCTGTCGATATCCGAAGTATCGCCGACGGAAGCGTCCTTGCCGTCGATGTCGGTGTTCGCATAGCCGACCGCCAGGCCGACGCGCAGGTTGTCGGCGACCACCGTATCCGCACCGATCGTCAGGCCGCGGCTGTCGGCCTGGAAGCCGGAAACGCCGTCCTTCAGATCCTGCGTGAAGGTGGACAGGTAGGGCTGGGCCCACATCTCGATGCCGCGGCCGACCATGTCACCGGCGGCCATGCCGGTCTGGCTGTCCGCTCCGCGCATGGACGCGATACGGGTGCTGACCGTCGTCGTGGACGCAGCGCTGATCGCGTTGGTGACGGTGGCGCCCGTGGCGGAGATGCTGAAGTCAGGCGTCAGTTCCCTGACGAACTGTGAGACGATGTCGTTGACCTGGGTCTGGGTCAGCTGGACCGAGGTGCCGTTGATCGTGACGGTCGAGCTCTGGAAGATCGACAGGATGCTGCCGAGGGAGGTCGTCGACCCCACGGTGGTGATCCGCTGCGACAAGCCGCCGGGCTGGTCCACGATCGTGGTCAGCGCCGACTCGAGAGCGACGGTCGTTGTCGCGACCGAAGCGTTGCCGCCGGTCGAGACCGTGCCGGTCTTGATCGCGTTGATCGCCTTCTGGACCGGCGCGTCGGGAGAGATACCGGCCTCGCGGGTGATCCGGAGCTGGTTGCCCGATTGGGACAGTACGAACTTTTCGATCGCGTTGGTGTTGTCGATGCCGGCGGTCGACGCGAGGGTCAGCGTGCCGGTCGACTCGAGGACCGTCAGGGACGTGCCGGGAGCCACCGTGGCGGTCCGCGACCCGGTGTTCGGCGCGACCTTGCCGTCCACGCTGGCCGTTCCGCTGACCGAGAGCTGGCCCTGGGCGGCGTCGGTGATCGTGACGGCCAGGGTGCCGGTCGATGTCTGGACGTAGTTGCCGGTGATGGTGCGGGTGGCGCTTCCGACATCCAGGGTGCCGGAGTTGGTCACCGTGGTCGCGGCGATGGAGCCGTTCTGGTTGACCTTGGCGCCCGAGGCGATGGTGAAGGCGCTGAAGCCCGAGATGCTGCCGTTGAGCGTGGAGGTGCCGCTCACCGCGTTCACGGTGTTGGTGCCGGCGCCGCCGCTGACGTTGCCGGTGATGCTGCCGCCGAGCAGGCGCAACTCGTCGTTGCCCGACCCGAAAAGGACCTGGCCGACGATCTTGCCGGAGTTGATGACCGTCAGGCCGGCCGAGCTGAGCGAGGCGTCGATCGCCTTGCCGGAACCGTCGTCCGGACCGCCCTGGATCGTGCCGCTGTTGGTGATCCCGTCGGAGATCGAGCCGTTCGCGCCGAGATAGATGGCGGTGCCGGTCTGGGAGATGATCGTGCCGCTGTTGGTGATGCTGCGCATCGCCCCGTAGACGGAGATCGCGTTGCCGCTGTCGCTGGAGATCAGGCCTTCGTTGGTGATCGTCGACCCGCCGGTGTCCCCGTTGGCGACGTCGGTCGCGACGATGATGCCGTCGGCACCGCCCGTGCCCCGGATCACGCCCGTCGGGCGGTTGATGATGTCAGCCCGGCTGGCGAGATAGATCGCGGCGACGTTTCGCGCCGTGTTGCCGGGGTCCTTGCTCGCCTCGATCGTGCCGTAGTTGTCGATCTTGGTCGCGGCGGAGGCGACGCCGGTGACGACGATGGCGGAGCTGTTCGCGAAGCCGCGGATCGTGCCCCGGTTCTCGACCGTGCCGCCGCCGATCAGTTCGATCGCCACGGGCTTGTCCGCCGTTCCGACGACTGTTTCGGACGCGGCGACGGTGGAGGTCGTCCTGACCGTCGCGACCGCCGTGACGGACTGGGCCTGAGCGTAGGCGCTGCCGGCGCCCGAGAATACTGCGCTGAACGCGAATACCGATGTGGTTGCAAGCAGTACCGCCTGCTGCCTACGACGTCTATTGATCAACATAAATGTGCCCCCTGCGGCGAATGCGGCAAAGTTCTGCAAATTTCGAACTGCGTACCATCATGAGTAAACAATCTTCGGAGAAGGATCAAGTACCGATAATCGCATCACGTGCGTCGCAATGGTCGTGTTCGGGTATATGGCCGTGAAGACACACCTCGGCAGTGATTATCAGGATATGCACACCCCGGAATGGCCCCCATCCCATGTGCCCGACCCTTCGATTGGAATAAATCAGCGTTAAGGCAACATTAAATACTCGCCTCGATAGTGGCGATCGCCGAAGCGGCCTCCGCGGGAGCCTGCCGGACCTGGTCGGGACCCAATCCGGGACGGCGGCCGGGGGGGCCGAGCACCGCCCCGCGTCGGCGGCATGGGCCGCGTCATGAAAGGCCCTGGACGGGTCGCTGAGAGGATAATCCGGGTGCCAGCCAACTCCCCCGTATCGGACGGGCCTTCGACCGTGAGCCCCGCCGCGGTATCGGCGGAACGATCCGCCAGTGCTGCGCCATCCTGGCTGACAGCCACGGGCGGAGCGATCGTGTCGGCGTCGTTCTTCATCTTCGTGCCCGCGCTGAAACCGTTCGCGTTCGGCGTGTGGTACCAGTCGGAACCGGTCGTCGCGGCGCTGTTCGCCTGTGCGGCCGCCGCGACACTATGCCTCGCGCTGATGGCCGCCCTGCGCTACCCGGTGACAGCCGCCCTCACCCATCCCCTGACCCTGGCGACCTCGGCGCTGGCGCTCTGGTCGGCCGCGGCGTCGCTGGCGGCTCCGCTCCCGGTGCGGTCGGCCATGGGACCGCCGCAGACCGGCGAAGGGGTACTTTGGTACGCGTCCCTCGCCGTCCTGACGGCGCTGACGCTCGCGCTGTGGCAGCGCCGGCGGGTCCGCCAAGCCATCGTCGGCTCGGCGGCGGTCTCCGGCGTCACCCTGCTGGTCCTCAATGTCGGCGAGCCGATCGGCTCTCCCTGGCGCCCGGTGGTCTGGCCGGAGTTCGCGGCGCTCCTGGGCCTGTCCGTGATGGCCATCGTCGCGAGCGACAAGAGCCTCCGGTGGCCGGCGCCGCTGGCCCGCCGACTCGAGCGGGTCGCCGGCCGCGCGTCATCCGGCCCCGGCCCTCTGCGGATGGCGGCCGCCCTGGCGCTTGGCGGCGCGATCGTCGCGACGTCGCAGAACAAGACCGCGATCGGCATCGCGGCGGCGGCGATTCCCGCCATGCTGATCCTGGCCCAGGCGATCGGGACCGGACGCACCTGGCGCGCCCTGGCCGTCGCAACGGCACTGGGCCTGACCGTGGCGGTCCCGGCGGGAATGTACTGGCTCGGCACCGCCAAGGGACTCGAATCGCCCCTGTCGCGCACCGAGATGATCCTGGTGGCGCTCGAGGCGCTCCGGTCCGACCCGATGCTGCTGGTGCACGGCGCCGGCTGGGGCTCGTTCAACGACGTCCTCTACAGCTTCCTGCACCGGGTGCGCGACGTCCGCGCGGTCACCGAGACCTGGCAGCAGTCCTTGGGAAGCACCGGCGGCGGAGCCTTCCATACCCACAACACCTATCTGGAGGCGATCCTGTCGGCGGGACTGCCCGGCGGCATCCTGATGGCAGCCCTGCCGGTCACGGCGATCCTGTGCGCCCGCCGCCGGTCCCGCGCGCTGCTGTGCGCCGTCTGGGTGGCGATCGCCGGACTTCTGGCGGCCTGGTTCACCTTGCCGGTCGCGGTTCCGTTCCAGGCGGTCGCCTTCGCCGCGACCGCGGGTGGCGTGAGGCGGCGCCGGAGCCCTGTCGGCACCGGGACCCCGCGCCACCTGGCTACCGGCATCGCGCTGATCGTCGCCGTGACGCTCGCCGCCGGATCGGTCCTCGCGGTCCGGGTAGCCGCAGACTCGGAACGGCTGCTCGCGGTGATCAGGTCCGGCCGGCCGCCGTCGCCGGACACGCCGCCGATCCTGCTGTGGGATCACGGGCAGGGCGGCTCGCACCTGTGGTGGATCGCGCTGGACCTGACGCACGAACTCGCCGCGAAAGGTCAGAACGGGCAACCGCTGACGGAAAGCGAGGTCTTCTGGTTCGAAACCCTGCTTCGGGCGGTCGACCGCCACGCCGCAGACCTGCCGTCGAGCATCCGGCTGAAGTCGCTGACGCTGATCATGCGCGACGAGCTGGCGACCAAGATGGGCGATCCCCGACTCGACCGCCTGCGCGAGTGGGAGGTCCCCGGCTGGAGCCAGAAGCTGTTCGCCCTGCTCGACCAGCTGCCCGACCGGGTCGACCTTGCCGTTCCTTTCCTCGACCTGCTGGTGACGTCGAACAACGGCCCTGTCGCGATCCGGGTCGGCAACGAACTGCTGCTGCGCAACCCCGACGATCCCGTCGCCCTGTGGTTCACGGGCATCGCCATGGCACCGACCGCCGAGTGGGGAAACCTGGGACAGGCCCGGCTGCTGCGCGCGATGGACGCGGGCGTCGAGCGGGTCATCCCCCTGACACCCGAGCTCAGGAACAGGCTCCATGAACTGCGCCGTGACTGAGCCCACCGGCACCGCGTCCGATCGGCCGCCGCCGCGGATGCCGCGGGGGCGCCGCCGGCTGGCGCTTCTCCTGGCTTCGCTTCTCGCCGCCGGCTGCACGGCCAGCCCGGCCGAGCGCGGATCGGCGGCGGCCGGCATCGCGGCCGAAGGCGGGTTGGCCCGGTCCACCCTGCGCTCCGGCGGGTTCGACATCGCCGTCTGGTCGCGCTTCGACAAGCCGGGCGAACCCGTCCACGTCTATGTCGAGGGCGACGGCTACGCCTGGTCGTCGCCCTCCGACCCGTCGTCGGATCCCACTCCGCTCAACCCCATGGCGTTGCGGCTCGCCGCGCGGGACGGCGGACCCAACGTCCTGTACCTGGCGCGGCCGTGCCAGTTCCGGCCGGCGGGCTCCCGCGACTCGTGCGAGCCGGCGTTCTGGACCTCGCGCCGCCTCGCCGAGCCGGTGGTGGCGGCGCTGGACGGCGCGATCGACCGGGCGGTTCCGGCATCTTCCCGAAGGCTCGTGCTGATCGGTTATTCGGGCGGGGGCGGCGCCGTCGTCCTGCTGGCGGCCAGGCGGCCCGACGTGACGGCCGTGGTCAGCGTGGCGGGAAACCTCGCCACTGCGGCGTGGACATCCCACCATCGGATCACGCCGCTGTCCGGATCGCTCGACCCGTCCGACTCGGCGCGCAGCCTGGGCGCCTTGCCGCAACTGCACCTGGTCGGCGCGCGGGACGGCATCGTGCCCCGGCTGGTCGCCGACAGCTACGCCCGGCGCGCGGCGCCCGATGCCTGCCTGCGCATCCTGCAGGTCCCCGGTGCCAGCCACGACAAGGGCTGGCTGGATGAGTGGCCGGCGGCGCTCCGGGAAATTCCCGATTGCACGGCCGTGCCGCCCCGTCCGGCTCCGATTCGATGACATGTGAACAGCGATGACACCTGGAAAAATCGTCATGAACCACTGGATGCTGTGGACCGTCGGCCTGGGACTGGCGCTCGGCCCCGCCCTGCCGGCGGGTTCCGCGCGGGCCGTCGAGAAGGCGGCCGAAAAGCCCGCCGCCAAGCGGGCCGCCGCGGTCTCGCTCCCGGCCGAGGACTGGGCGGTCACGGCCGTGTCGCGGGAAGGCGGCGAGTTCGACTACTGCGCCGCGGGCACCCGGTACGACAACGGGCATGCCCTGCTGATCGCGAAGAACAGGGCCGACGAGGTCGTCGTGATAATCGGCCTGCCCGAACCCAGGCTGAATCCGAAATCCCTGCTGCCGACGAAACTGACGATCGACCAGCGCGGCACGCGGCAGGGTTCGGGGCTGGTCACCAGACCGTCCGCCCTGGCGGTCTCGCTGGGCAAGGACGCTTCCTTCTTCGAGGCGATCCGCCGCGGCAACACGCTGGCCATCGACAATCCGGACGTGAAGCTGTCGCTCAGCCTGCGCGGCAGCGGCGCCGCGCTGGCCAACCTGAACAGCTGCGTCCAGTCCGACGGGAGGACGGCTGCGAAGCCCCTGACGATCACCGAAGCACCGCCGGCCCCCACTCCCGGCCCAGCCGCCGACGCGCCGCCGGCCCCCATTCCCGGTCCGGCCGCCGATGCGCCGAAGGTTCCCGCCCCGACGGAAGCGGCGGCCGCGGTCCCCGAGCCCCCGCCGGCCGCGGTCCAGGCGGAGCCGCCCGCCACCCCGGCCGCCGCGACGGCCACGCCGCCGACGCCCGGGAATGCCCAAGCTGTGGAAGCAGCGCCCGAGCTGGTCCCGCCCCCGGTCGGCGAGTCCCCCGCGGTGAACGTCGCCTCGGTGCTTCCGATGCCGGCTCCTCCCGCCGGGACCGCTCCGGACCCCGTCCCGCCACCGGCCGCCGCTCCCCCGATCCTGGGACCCGCCCTGCCCGACGCGCTGGTCAACCTGCTGTCCGCCGCCGGCATGGCCGGGATCGTCCCGGTTTCGCTGGACCGGGTCGCGCCCGACCAGAGGCCGGCGACATTCGCCTGGAAGTACGGCCAAGTGTTCGGCGGCATCCGCGAGGTCAGCATCATCGACAACCGCAGCCTTGCGGAATTGACCGAATCCTATGTCACCGTGCTGAAGAACAGCTGTTCAGGGGAATTCAGGTCGTCCCTGGGCCCGGTCGAGCAGCTTCGCGAAATCACCCTGCGGATCGGCGAGGCCACCTGCGTCCTGCCGGAGCGGACGACGGAATTCCGCCATGTCTATTACATAAACAGGGCGCGGATCTTCACGACCTTCATCCACGAGAGCGACACGGCCGGAAAGGCCATGGCGGAAAAGGCCCGCGACCAGCTGGCGTCCGTGATCCGCCAGGTCGCCACGGCGGCCCGCTGACGGCTCAGGCCTCGCGGGGCGCGCCCCGCGAGGCCCCTATCCCATTCGATGATGGGCCGGGCCGGTCAGTCGTTCCGGCCCAGGTGCTTCCGCCAGTAATCCAGCACCGAACGCAGGGTATCGTCCATGTCGCGCTTCGGTTCCCAGCCCAGCAGTTCGCGGGCCCGGCCGCTGTCGCCGACGACCGAGGGCGTATCGCTGGCGCGGAACCGAGCGGGATCCCGGACCAGTTCGATCGGCACCGTCGACATGGACACGAGCCTGTCCAGCAGGTCGCCGATCCGCCTGCCAGTTCCCGAGGCAAGGTTGATGATGCACCCGGGCGGCAGCCGGTCGGCCGATCGGATGATCCGGACATAGCCGTCGACCACGTCCCCGACATCGAGGAAATCGCGGACGGCATCCAGCCAACCGACGCGGATTACGGGTTCCTGCAACCCAAGCTCGATCCGTGCGATCTGGGCCGCGAAGGACGGGATGGCGAACTGCTCGCCCTGGCCGGAACCGGTATGGTTGAACGGCCGCACCCGGGTGACGGCGACCCCCTGGAGCGCCATCTGCCCGAGCATCAGGTCGGCCGCCGCCTTGCTGGCGGCATAGGGATTGGCCGGCTGAAGCAGCGCCCCCTCGTCCAGGGGTACGCCGGCCTTGAAGCTGGCGCCGTAGACTTCCGAACTGCTGCTGAACAGGATGCGGCACGACGGGCACTCGTCAGCCACCGCCAGGGCGACGTTCAACGTGCCGCCGAGATTGACGTTCCAGGCGAAACGCGGGTCCCGGGTGGCCGCCGTCACGGCCGCGATCGCCGCGAGATGCACCAGATGGGTCGGCTGTTCGGCCCGGACGGCGGCGCTGACCTGCGCCGCGTCGGTGACGTCCATGCCTATCAGGCGGACCGGAATGCGGCCGGACGGAATCGCCGCGCCCGCCCGCTCGCTGTCCGGCCGGGAGGTGCCGACGACGATCTCGCTACCCTCCGCCAGCGTCCCGTCCAGCGCGGGGATCAGGTGACCGCCTACGAAACCGGTTCCCCCCGTTACCAGGACCTTGAGCGGCACTTCCTCCAGAGACACAGCCGGTCCTACTTCATGTTCCGGCGGACACGCTGAAGATCGACATCCACCATTTCGCGGATCATCTCTTCAAGGCCGATTTCCGGGACCCAGCCGAACTTTTCCCGAGCCTTCGTCGAGTCGCCCAGCAGGACATCGACCTCGGCCGGCCGGAACAGATCGGGGCAGATCACGATATGATCGTCAGCCTTCAGGCCGACATGGTCGAAGGCGATCCTGCACATGTCGCGGACGGTCGTCGTGCGTCCGGTCGCGATCACGTAGTCGTCGGGCACGTCCTGCTGAAGCATCAGCCACATGGCCCGGACATAATCCTTCGAATGCCCCCAGTCGCGCTTCGCGTCGATGTTGCCGAGCCGAAGCTCCTTCTCCAGGCCGAGCTTGATCCGGGCGACGCCGTCGGTGACCTTGCGGGTCACGAACTCGATGCCGCGCAGCGGGGATTCATGGTTGAACAGGATGCCGCTGCTGGCGTGCAGGTCGAAGCTCTCGCGGTAATTGACCGTCATCCAATGGGCGTACAGCTTGGCGGCGGCATAGGGCGAGCGCGGGTAGAAAGGGGTCGTCTCCGTCTGGACGGGTTCCTGGATCAACCCGTACATCTCGGACGAGGATGCCTGATAGAAGCGCGCGGTCGGGCACTCCAGGCGGACCGCCTCCAGAACGTTGGCCGTGCCCAGGCCGGTGACGGTGCCGGTCAGGAGGGGCTGCTGCCAGGACGACTTGACGAAGGACTGGGCCGCGAGATTGTATACCTCGTCCGGCTTGACCTCCTTGAAGGTCCTGATCAGACCGGACAGATCGGTGAGATTCCCGTCGACGTACCTGATGTCCTTTTCGATCCCGAGCCACCGCAGGCGCGAATCCACCACATCCGCCGAGCTGCTGCGCCGCAGCATGCCGTAAACTTCATACCCTTTGCCGAGCAGAAGTTCAGACAGATAAGCTCCGTCCTGTCCGGTAACACCGGTAATCAACGCGCGCTTCATTACTTTTCCCCTTGATCACAAAAGGCATCGTCCACAGGAGGCGTTTAAGCAATCCACATCGCTGAAATCAGCAAGATCATCTTCCCGCGCCAAGCTGGATATCGTCCGGGTCGGTCAATGTCATACCATGGGCACGATATCAAGGTACCTGGCACGTCGTGCTTCCGCCGGATGGATCCGGCGCATCGGGTCGGCCGGCTCACCCGGACCCGGCCAGACGGCTGACACTCCGGAAGCAGCACCGGCGGTATCGCATCGGGAAAGCGGCAACGAACGACCGATCACCTTCGATCCACCCACCATAGTCAATCCCACGGGCGCACAACAACAGGCTCGACGGGGTCGCGGCAAAACGCGGACGAAACCGGCGCCGCGGCGTGCGGCCAGGATTCAGGCACGCCGCGCCAGGCGGGGCGGCTCCCGCTCGCCGCCGCCCGTCACGGCCGGTCCGCCGGCGCTTGAACCTTCATCCTCCCCGGCGTCCGCCCGCCGTCCCTGGTCGGCAGCCCCCGGGAGCCAGGCGGCGTCCCATCGATTGTGGAGGATGGCGTCGACGAGCTGTTCCGCCGCACGCGCCCAGGTCAGCCAGGGCATGCTCCCGGAATCCGGCACGTCGCCGCGCCGGCGGCGTTCGATCCAGGCGGACAGCGCCTCC
The DNA here is from genome assembly GCF_016765655.2 of Skermanella mucosa. NCBI lineage: Bacteria > Pseudomonadati > Pseudomonadota > Alphaproteobacteria > Rhodospirillales > Azospirillaceae > Skermanella > Skermanella mucosa. The sequence continues at coordinate 692,717 of NZ_CP086106.1, read as the reverse complement.
GCGAAGTCATGCCCCTCCATCCCGGAGAAATATGCCGCATGATCGCCGGCGATCTCCCGGAACACCGGGATGTCCCGCGCGATGATCGGCAGGCCATGCTTGGCGGCCTCGATCAGCGGCAGCCCGAAGCCCTCGTCCTGCGACATGCCGAGCAGCGCGGTGCATTCCGCGTAGAGCGCGTTCAGATCGGCGTCCGACGCCTTGTCGAGCCAGTGGAGCCGCCTGCCGGCCTCGACGTGGCCACGCATCCTGGCGGCCAGTTCATCGACCATCCAACCCTGCTTGCCGACCAGGACGAGGTCGACGTCGGCTCCGGCGGCCCACAGTTCCTCGAAGGCGGCGAGGCACTGGGCATGGCCCTTCCTGGGCTCGACCGTGCCGACCACCAGGAACTTCAGGGTCGGCCGTTCCAGCAGGGACGCCACCCCGTCCGATACCGCACCCGCCTTGGTGTCGATATCCGCGCCGAGATGGAAATGACCGATCTTCAGCGGCGTCTGCCGCTCGACACCCAGTTCCGGCAGGTGGTCCAGCAGCTGCTGCGCCACCGATCGCGAGATGCAGACCAGCCCGTCCGCCTCGCGGCAGATCGCTTGGAGCCAGGTGCGGAACAGCGGGAAGGGCGGGAACCATTGCGGCCGCAGGACCGGCAGCAGGTCGTACACGACGTAGAAGACGCGGACGCCCCGATGCCTCAGGCGGCGGTTCAACTCCCGCCGCCCGGTGATCTGGTGCGCCACCAGGTCCAGGCCCAGCAGCACGTCGCCCGGCCGGGTGTCGATCAGGTCGTCCCCGAGCCCCTTGCCGGGCATGCCGATCAGCTTCGCCGTCAGCGCGCGGGCGTAGCGGAAGACCCCTGAACCGTCGTCGAAGACCGGCTCGACCCGGAAGCCGGCCGGCGGGTTCTCCAGGAGCTTCAGGGTGATGTTCTTCGTGACGCGCTGGATGCCGGTGCCGGCATCGCGCTGCACGAGTTCCGACACGTCGATCAGGAACTGGCGGACCGGTACTGCCGGAGGCAGGTTCTCGGCGGCGCAGGCCAGCACCTTCTCCCAATCCTCCGGACCGGGAGCGTCGGGGGCGGAGATCGCCATGACGTCGTCGGCCAGCCGGTCCAGGCGCGCCATGCGGGAATTCGCGGCATGGTCCTCCAGCGCGTCGCGGTAAAGCTCGGCCATGCGGGCCGGGCTGCGGTCCGGATCGGGCCGGATGATCCCGGCGGCGTTCTCGACGATGGAGCCGAGGCACGGGTACTTCGCCGCGACGGCATCGGGGTCTTCGGCCCGCAGGCGCTCGACCACCGCCGTCCAGCCGTGGGAGCGGTAAAGCTCGGCGCTCCAGGGATCGGGCCGCCCTTCGGCGGGCGGCAGGAGCGACAGCGCGCCGCCCAGGCCATCGTCATGCAGCGCGACGGTGCCCGGCCACTGGCTGAGCAGGTCCGAAACCCAGGGATGGAGGACGGCGTCGTCGCCCAGGTGATAGAGCACGCGGTCGTAGCGCGCCCCGTTCCCGGCGAACCACGAGGCGGATCGGATGGGCAGGTTCGACCGGGCGAAGCCGTCCTCGACCAGATCCTGGCGAACGACGCACTCGATGTCGTAGTAGCGGGCCAGTTCCGGCAGCACCGCGCCGGCGTGGCGGGAGAACCGGTTCTCCTCCGGCTTCAGAGGGCAGACGAAAGCCAGCCGGGGCCGCCGCGTCAGCGGCCCGCGCACCGCGGCGCGGGAGCTTTCGCGCCGGCGGTCATGCAGTTCCTCGAAGGCGTCGAGCGCCTTGCGCGCCGTGCTCTCCCAGCTGAACAGGCGGGCGCGGGCAAGGCCGTGCCGGCGCAGGTCCGCGAGGAAGCCTTCGTCGCCCAGCGCCCGCTCCATGGCGCCCGCGACGGCATCGGGCGATCCGGCGTCGAACAGGGCGTCCCGGCGGCCGACCACCTCGGGCAGGCTCGTCGAGTCCGACGCGATTACCGGAGCGCCGCAGGCCATCGCCTCCAGCGCCGGCAGGCCGAAGCCCTCGTGGAGCGACGGGAAGACGTAGAGCCGGCAGATGGAGTAGAGCGCCAGCAGATCCTCGTCCGGGACGTAGCCGGTGATGACGTAGTCGTCGTCGCGCAGCCCGGCCCGGCGGGCGGCGGCGTTCAGCCGCGCCAGGTTGTGGTCGTCGATCCGGCAGACGATCGCCAGCCGGTGGGTCCGGCGCACCTGCGGCGACAGTTTCCCGTAAGCCGTGAACAGCCCTTCCACGTTCTTGTGCGGCTCGACGGTCGCCGTATACAGGACGAACGGCTTTTCCAGGCCGTAGCGCCGCCGCAGCGCCGCCTCGTCAGCCGGCTTGACCGGGCGGAACATCGGGTCGACCGCGGAGGAGATCGACCGCACCCGGTCCTCCGGCAGGCCCAGCAGTTCGATTCCCTCCCGCCGCGTATGGTCGGAGATCGCCAGCCACAGGTCGGCCCGCCGCAGCGACGCAAGCTTGCGCTCGTACCAGTCGGCGACCGCGGGGTTGGCCAGGTAGACGTCGCGCCGGACCAGCGGGATCAGGTCGTACAGCGTGACCGCCGTCGGCAGGTCGGCGGCGACCTCCCCGATGGAGGTGGTCACGTCGTCGCCCAGCCCCTCGAACAGGCTCGACACGTGCAGGACGTCCGGCCGCAGCGACTCGAGAAACCGCTCGCGCAGCCGCTCCGCGGCGCGGGCGCGCCAGCGGCTGTCCCCCGTCACCGACCCGACGCCGCCGGGCTGGGACCAGGTGACGATCCGCTCCGCGGGGACGACCCCGTCCAGGTCGGCGCGGACCGCGTCGACCGTGTCGGGCAGCGCCCCGTTCAGCGCGACGATGACCTCGTGGCCGGTCGCCAGCGTCGCCAGGTGGCGCGCCAGGGCCAGGGAATAGCGCCCGATGCCGCGGACACGGCTCGGCGATTGGCGGGACTGCAGGTCCAGGACGATACGCATGGGATCTTCTTCCGGTCAGCGCGCGCGAGAGAGAGCGCGGCGGAAAGCGGTTTCGACGATGGCTTCCGCCGGGGACGGGCTTCGGGAGACGATGGCGGGGCCTGACCCGTCCGGCCGGCGCGGCTGCGGAATGTCGGCGACAACGGTCGGCGGCACCCCCGGCGGCGGCGCCACCAGGGAGCGGACCTTGCGCTCCAGCGCGGGACTCCTCGCCAGGACGGCCACCGCGGCCCGCTTGAGCATGGGTTGGCGCGCCGACCAGTGGGCCGCGCGGCTGACCAGGGAGGGACCCGGCCGGGAGCCATCGGCGCCTCCCATGGACTTGGCAAGAGTCGCGGCGGCCATCTTGACCCCGCGCATCGGCGCCGTGATCCGCCAGGAGGAGCTGGTCAGGACGGCGTCCAGCTGCAGCTTGGCCACCGACGAGGCGTGCTCCAGCTCGGACACCCGGTGCCTCAGCGCGTCGGCCTCGGCCTGCGCCGAACCGCCCATTCCCTTCCGCAGGCCCGCCATGCCGGCCCTCAGGCCGGCGGCCTGGGCGGACAGGTCCGCCATCTGGTCGAGCAGCTTCGCCTCCCGCTCCGACCTCCGGGCCGCCGTCGCGGCAGCCTCGTCGAGGGCACGCATCAGCTCGCCCAGCCGCGTCTGCAGTTCCAGCCGCCGCGCCTCGTCCTCGGCCCGGCGGGCGGTTTCGGCGGCCTGGGCAGCCGCGGCCCGGGCCTTCCATTCCTCGACCTGGGTCCTCAGGATCTCCAGCTCGCCCTTGTGCGCCTCCCGCTCCTCCTCCAGCTTGGCGGTGAGCACGTTCGCCCTGTCGTGCGCCTGGCGGTCGCCGACCCGCATCCAGTCGTCGAAGACATTGGGCGGGCTCTGGAAGGAGCGGGCCAGGCCGGAATGCTCGTCCGCCACGTAGAAGCGGTTGAGCCCGTCGAAATAGACGAAGGAATAATCCCTTTCCTTCAGCCAGGGGTCCCAGGACGCATGGTTCTGGACCTGGCTCAGCACTTCCGTCGCCTCGACGACGATGATCCAGGGCCGGACTTCCGCGAGGGATAGCCCCCGCAGGACCGAGTCCTCCAGCCCCTCCACGTCGATCTTGAGGAAATGGACGTCGCCGGTCACGTATTTCCTGAACACCTCGTCGAGGGTCTCGACGACGACGCCGCGCTTCGTGACCTGATAGCCGGCCGCGCGGTGGTTGTCGGCGATTTCCGGGCTGATCGTGGAGAGGCCCGTGCCGGCCACGTCGTGGAAATCGATGAACCCGGTCCGGTCGGCGACGGCGATCGGCAGGTTGACGTCACGCGGACGCGCCGCCAGCAATTGCCGGTGGAATTCCAGGACCGGCTCGATGTTGATCCCGTGCCATCCTCGCTCATAGAAGGCACGGGTCACCGAATGCTCGTCCGGGCTGTTGGCGCCGACATCGACATAGAAGCCCTGCTCCACGTCGCGCAGGGCGCGGAACAGCATGATGTCTTCGTAGTTCTGGGCGTAGGAAATAAAGGTCATCGGCTCGGGGTCTCGATATCGGATCGGTCACGGGCGGCGGCCGGGATCGGGGCGCTTCGCCGCTCCTCGGGCCGGGGCGCCGCTCCGTCAGTTCGCCGGGACATTCAGTCTCCCGCCTCCACCCGGTCGGCACCGAGCCGCTGGTCCGCGGCCCCCTGCCCGGCTTCGATCCCGGGCCCCAGGCCGTAGGAAAGGCGGGCCGGCAGCGGCGTCAGCCCGGCGAAGTCGGGCACGCCGTCGGGCATGACCTGGAAGACGACGGCCTGGTCGATCCAGTCGAGATGGCTGCTGTGCAGCGCGTCGTCGACCACGGCGACGGACACGTTGTACGACCCGGCGCCCAGCCGGAGCTCGACGTCGAAATCCACGTGGAACCGGGTCCCGGCCTCGAAGCGGTCGTCGATCGCGACCTTCTTCAGGTGAGTGTTGGTGCCGTAGATGTGGTTGCCCAGCCGGTCGCGGATCATGATGCCGACATTGGGCCGGACGCCGGGATCGTTGCAGGTGATGGTCTGCCGGATGCGGGCCGTCTCCCCCGTCCTGAACACCCGGCCGGGATTGCCATCCATGTCGAGGACCTGGATGGCGGAGATCTCCATCCGGGCGTCGCCGCTGCGGGTGACGACGACGCCGTCGTTGCTGAACTGGCGGATCTCCTCGTCCTTCTTCCGCCGGTTGACCATGGCCTGGTAGTAGTCCAGGACCTCGTCCGGCCGGCCGTCGCGGATCACCACGCCCTCCTCGAGGATGAGCGCCCGGTCGCACAGGTTCTTGATCGCGGTGGGATCGTGGGAGACGAGGAACAGGGTCGTCCCGGCCTCGCGGAATCGCCGGATGCGGGCCATCGACTTGTGCTGGAAATAGGCGTCGCCGACCGCCAGCGCCTCGTCGACCACCAGGATCTCCGGGCGGACCGCGGTGGACGCGCTGAAGGCGAGGCGCATCTGCATGCCGGTGGAATATGTCCGCATCGGCTCGTCGAAATAGTCCTCCAGCTCCGAGAAACGCTTGATCTCCTCGACCAGCGGCGGGATCTCCGCCGGGTCGAGGCCGAGGAGCTGGCAGCTGATCGTCGCGTTCTCCCGGCCGGTGAATTCGGGATGGAAGCCCACGCCCAGCTCCAGCAGCCCGGCGACCCGGCCGTTGATCGCGACGGTGCCGCTGTCGGGCGTCGAGACGCCCAGCACGATCTTCAGAAGGGTGCTCTTGCCGGCGCCGTTGTAGCCGATGATGCCGATCGACTCGCCCGGCTCCGCCTCCAGCGAGACCCCCTTCAGGATCCAGTGCTCGTGGCGGCGCCGGACCTTGCCGTTGGTGATCGCCTCGACGAAGCGGTCCCAGTCGCTGGCGAAGGTATGATACTTCTTGGTGATGTTCCGGATGCTGATCAGGGGCATCAGAGATAGTCCTGGACCGCGCTGTACAGACGCTTGAAGCAGAAATAGGCCAGCGCGAACAGCAACATCGCCAGCACCGCGTGGCCGACATAGGCGGCCGGGTCCGGCATGGCGTTGTTGAGCGCGATGTCGTGGTATCCGGTGATGATCCGGGTCATCGGGTTCCAGTTGGTGACGAACGAGGCGACCGCCGGCGGCAGGATCGACAGCGGGTAGACGATGGGTGTCAGCCAGAACCAGAAGGTCAGCACGATCCCGATCGCCTGCCCGACGTCCCGGAAGAAGACGTTGAGCGTGCCGAGCAGCATGCCAAGCGAGATCGCGATGGTCTGCTGCAGGACCAGCAGCGGGACCATGCCCAGCAGGGCCCATCCGGGGATCCGCCCGGTGACGATCAGCAGGACGGCGAAGACCCCCAGCATGATCGCGAAATGGACGCCCTGGGACACGATCACGATGATCGGCAGCGTGATCTTCGGAAACCCCGCCTTCTTCAGCAGCATGGCGTTCTCGCCGAAGATGTTCAGCGAGCGCAGGATGGTGTTGGAGAAATAGGTCCAGGTGATGATGCCGACGCACAGGTAGATCGCATAGGACATGCTGTCGTCGGAACCCGGCAGCCTGCTTTTCAGCACCTCCACGAACAGCGTCATGTACAGCAGGATGAGGGCCGCGGCGTTCAGCACCGGCCACAGCCAGCCGAGCACGGAATTCATCGACTGCAGGCGCATCTCACGGGTGGCGGCGCTCCAGATGAAAGCCCGGTAGCGCCACAGCGGCTCAGCAAAGGGAATTTTCGTGATCACCGCATTCATGAGAGAGTCCGCATTGTAGTCAGCCCGCTTCCGCCAAATGGCAGGTCCATCATGAATCCAGCCTCACACGTCCCGGCAGACTGCCTGGCACTCGAAATCTCTCTTTAGGTTTCCACTTAAGCATGTTTAACAACATATCAGCTAATATTTACTGTATTTCATGCCGCGAATAGGAGCGGAACGCTTTGCTGTTGTCAAGCGTACTGCCCCATAGGGGAGCCGCACCTAGACATCTGCGCCGGTCAACAGCAGAGCGCCCAGGGTCTGGGCATAGGCCTCGGCCGAACAGCGCCGGCGGATCGTCGCGGTGGCGGCCTCTCCCATGCGGGCGCGGGCGTCAGGGCTTTCCGCCAGCAGGCCCAGTTGCCGGGCGGCGTTATCCACCGAGGGCTCGGCCCAGACCTGGTCGGCGTAGTGGTAGCTTCCCTGGGGGTCGAGGGCGGGCACCAGGCAGTAGGAGACCGGGCAGGAGTTGCCGAAATCCATGAAGTCCGTATTGCCCGACCAGTTCGTGGCGACGACCGGCACGCCATGCCCCATCGCCTCCGCAAGCGGCAGGCCGAACCCTTCGGACCGGTGCAGCAGCATGACGGCATCGCTGCCGGCGATCAGCGCGTCCAGCTCCTTCCGGTCCATCGTGCCGTCGAGGATGCTGATGCGCGGATCGCCGTCGATCGCCTCGGCCAGCCGGTCCCGGCCCGCCGGATATGACGGGACATGGTGCGTCTTCAGGATCAGCCGCGCCTCGTCGGCCGGCCCGAAGGCCAGCTTGAACGCCTGGACCGCCGCCACCGGGTTCTTCCGGGTGAAGCCGGACGCCATGTTGAACGGGGTGAGCACCGTGAAGGGCGCGCCGGCCTGCTCGCCGGCCGGCCGCGTGCGGCCCGGCGTCGCGACCGGATGGGCTACGATCCGCACCGGCCGGTCGGTGTGCCGCCGGAACGCGTCGGCGGTGAACCGGCTGGGAACCCAGATCTCGTGGACATGGGGCAGGGCGGCGATCCAGTCGGCCGGCAGGTCGGGCAGTTCCCAGGCGAAGTAGCCGATGATCCGCTTGGCCTTGACCGCCGCCCTTCCCAGCATCAGCAGGGCCAGCGGCGCCAGCGGCGCGTTGACGTGCAGGATCACGGTGCCCGGCCCCGGTCCGACCGCGGCCCCGGGGTCGATCGGCTCCGCCGGATCGCCGCCGAGCATGACCTGGCTGACGTCGAAGCCCCGGACGTCCAATCCCTGGGCGCGGAGCGCGCGCATGCAGAGCCGCGCCCCCTCGCCCAGTCCGGTGGCGCTGGAGATGGGTCCCACGACGACCACCGGCTCGGCCGGCGGCGGGCCGGGCAGCCGTGCGGCGGGAGCGGCCAGCCGGGTGGTGCCGAACAGCAGCGACCGTCGCAGTCCCGGCGGCATGCTGCGCCACAGCGAGCGGGCGGTCTTCCGGGGGGATACCGTCATCACGGCGATGCCGTCCCCGTCCGTCAGCGCGCCTGCCGGCGGAGCGGCAGGCGGTGCTCCGTCCCGGGGCCGGGAGCGGCGCTGTAACGGGGTGCCGGCGGGGCCGACGAGCCCGGGTCCAGCAGGAAGCGGGAAATGCGGTCTCCGGCCTCCGACCAGCGGTACTCGGCGTTCCGGGCGATGCCCTGGATGCAGCGATGGTAGAGGGCGGGATCGTCGAGCAGACGGCCGATCGACGCCGCCAGCGCCTCGCCGCTGATGCCGGCGGCGATCAGGCCGTTGACGCCGGGGACGATCTGCTCGACCAGCGCGCCGGCCGGCGTGCCGACCACCGGAAGGCCGGCGGCCTCGGCCAGGACCAGGACCCCGGACTGGCTGGCCTCCCGGTAAGGCAGGACGACGAGGTCGGCCTCTTCCAGGATGGCCGGAAGCTCCTCCTCCCCGATGTAGCGGTTCTCCACGGTCACGTCCGCCAGCCCTTCCAGGGCCGCCCGGTACGGCGACAGGTCGCCGTCGCCGTAGATGGCCAGGCTGAGGTCGGGATGGGCGGCCTTCAGCCGGCCGTAGGCGTCGAGCAGGAGGTCGAGGCCCTTGTAGGCGATGATCCGGCCGAAGAAGAGCAGCCGCCGGGGCGCCCGTATCTCGGCCGCCGGCCGGCAGGCCCGTCCGGCGTCGATGAACTGGTTGAACGGGCCGCAGGGGGCCACGGCGATCCGGTCGGCCGCGGTGCGGTGGCGGGTGCGCAGGACTCCGCCGACATGGTCGCTCAGCACCACGTACCCGTCGGCCTGGCGGATCTCCCAGTCCAGCCACCACTGGTACGGCAGGAACCGCTCGCCCGGATGGAGTGTCGCGTCGTGGATGGTCACCACGTACCGCGCGCCGACCCGGCGGATCGCCGGCAGCATGAAGGGGTTCCATAGGTGCTGCATGGTGCACAGGACGACGTCGATCTCGTGCTTTTCCAGGTATTCCCTGAATCGCCGCCTGACCTGCGGCAGGCGCGACAGGGCCACGACCGCGGATCCGACATCGCAATAGGTGTCCACGTCGAACCCCGGAAGCCCCAGCGCCTTGATCTCGCCGTAGAGATCGCAATTGCGCGATACCGACAGGTGCAGGTTGAACTCGTCTCGCCGGGACAGTTCACGGGCAACTTCCAAGCAATAATGGGCTCCACCGCCTCGCCTGCCCCAATACCAAAGCAGAATGTTCCGCTTCCGGCCGTCGGGCATGTTTCGCTTGTCAGTGCCGACCACTCAATCAGGCCCTCTTCTCGTCGCTTACGGGCTGGCCACGCACGTCAGACCTGCTGGTTGCCTGCCACTCCGGAGCAGGCCTGTTTCGCAAACAAAACACCCGAGCAGTTGGCATCAATGCCATAGCTAATGAGCGTACCCAACCCCGTCAATTATCAAAGGGGCTTAATCTAAGTTCCCTGAGCGATCAGGATGGCAAAAACAAAGGAAATATGCCTTTTCGGCTAGACCGGAAAATCAAGTGCAGCAGTCCATTGGGGCTAGGGGTTCTCGGTTGAATATTTCCAATCATCTACTCCTGTTTCCCCAATGAGCCATCACCAGGCTGCCGCTGCCGCCGGGCGCGGCCGGATCTCCGGATCGCCCTCCCCGGTCCGGTTGGAGCCCGGGTCGAGCCACCGCCGCCGCCACGCCTGGAACATGAGAACGCCCCACAGCCTGTCATGATGGTCCCGCGTGCCCGACAGATGCTCCGCCCAGCGGCGGCGGACCGGCCCGGGATCGAGCACGCCCTCCTCCTCCAGCCGCCGCTCGTCCAGCAGGTCCTCGGCCCAGTCGCGCAAGGGGCCGCGCAACCAGCCGTCGAGCGGCACGCTGAAGCCCATCTTCGGCCGCTCGACAAGGTCACGGGGAACATGGCGGTAGAGCACCTGGCGGAGCAGCCATTTGCCCTGCCCGCCGCGCACCTTGAGCGAGGTCGGCAGGCCGGCGGCGAACTCGACCACGCGGTGGTCGAGCAGCGGCACCCGCGCCTCCAGCCCGACCGCCATGCTCGCCCGGTCCACCTTCGCCAGGATGTCGTCCGGAAGATAGGTCACCGTGTCCAGGAACTGCATGCGCCGGAGAAAGTCGGGGATCTCGCCGGCGACCGAACCGTCCCACAGGATGCCGCGCGGCTCGTCCGCACCCCTGACGATCTCCGCGGGGTCCCAGTGGGACAGCAGGCCGCGATAGACCTCGTCCGGTCCCGACGCCGCCAGCAGCGCCGCCAGCTTGTGCATGCGGTCGCCCGCGCGGTCCGGACGGACCCCGCGGGGGAGCAGGCCGAACCCGCGGTCCCAGGCACCTTCGGACGGACCCGAGAGCGCCGCCGCCGCGAACCCGCGCAGGCTCCGGGGAATGCGGCCCAGCCGCCGGCGCGCCGCGTCCGCCCAGAAATAGCGGTGATAGCCCGCGAACAGCTCGTCGCCGCCATCGCCCGACAGCGCCACGGTGACGTGGCGGCGGGTCATTTCCGAGACCAGGTATGTGGGAATCTGGGAACTGTCCGCGAAAGGCTCGTCGAACAGGTCCGGCAGCCGGGGGATCACGTCGCGCGCGTGGTCGCGGCCGACATAGAGCTCGGTGTGGTCGGTGCCCAGGTGCCCGGCGACCACCTTCGCGTGGACCGCCTCGTCATAGCCGGCCACGTCGAACCCGATGGAGAAGGTCCGCACCGGCCGGCCGCTTCGGGCCTGCATCAGCGCCGCCACGGTCGAACTGTCGATCCCGCCGGACAGGAAGGCGCCGAGCGGCACGTCCGCGACCATCTGCCGGCCGACGGCATCGCCCAGCAGCGCCTCCAGCTCGCCGACCGCCGAGACCGGGTCGCGCTCGCGCGGCGGAACCCGCGCCACCGCCCGCATGTCCCAGTAACATTCGGTCCGGGGCTCGGCCCCCGGTTCCCAGGTCAGCATCGAGCCGGCGGGAAGCTTGGCCACGCCGCGATAGATCGTGTGCGGCGCGGGGACGTAGTTGAAGCGCAGGTAGGAGGCCAGCGCGCCGCGGTCCAGTCCGGGCGACCAGCCGGGATGCACCCGCAGCGCCTTCAGCTCGGACGCGAACATCACGCCGGCCCCTATCCCGGCACCGCCCCCTGCCCCGACCCGGCCCCAGTAGAGCGGCTTGACGCCGAGCTGGTCGCGGACCAGCGTCAGGCGCCGGGCGGCCTTGTCCCACAGGGCGAAGGCGAAGATGCCGATCAGCCGGCGCACCGTCCGCCCGACGCCCCAGGCGGCGCAGGCCTCGACCAGCACCTCGGTGTCGGACTGGCCGCGCAGGCGGATCCCGCCGGCCTCGAGCTCGGCGCGCAGGTCGCGGTAGTTGTAGATTTCGCCGTTGAAGGTCAGCACCAGCCGGCCGTCGGCCGACTCCATCGGCTGGCGCCCCAGGGGCGACAGGTCGACGATCGCGAGCCGCCGGTGGCCGAACGCGACGCCCGCCGCCTCGTCGGTCCACACCCCGTCGCCGTCCGGACCGCGGTGGGCCAGGGCGTCCGCCATGGCGCGCACCAGGGGTGCCGGCGCCCGGCGGCCGGAAGGTTCGACGAAACCGCAGATGCCACACAACGGAACCGATCTCCCCGCCTGACTGTCCGTGACGACGATGGTTCAAGAAGAACCGAAGTCTTCGAATAGAAGCCCGCGCCCGCTCCGGGCAAGCGCAATCATCGGTAAGCGGGGCCACCTTATGGGTGACGATCGAAAAGGTGCCCAGCCGCATTGACTTCCTCCTTCGCGCGACAGCATTCTCCGCCGCATAAGCTTCCGGCAGCGGCGCGCGTCCCGGTCTTCGCAGGTTTCGGTTATCGCGGTGGCATTTCGACTTCCTCTCCTGATCACGCGAAACCCGGCGCTCATGCGGCTGGCCCGGGGCGGCGGCAGCGTCATGGCGCTGAACGTCGCGGGCATGGCCCAGGCCCTGCTGCTCCAGATCGTGCTCGCCCGCCTGCTCGGCCACGAGGGCTACGGGCATTTCGCCTACGTCATGGCCTGGATCAACATCCTGGTATACGTGGCCGTCATGGGCCACGACATGCTGATGATGCGCAGCGTCGCGGCACACCAGGCCCGTCAGGAATGGGCCCTGCTCGCCGGCGTGCTGCGCCATGCCGCCGGCCTGGTCGGCGGCCTCAGCATCGCGATCTCGGCGCTCGGCGCGTTCCTGATATCCCTGCAGCCGGGGATCCCGGCCGAGCTCGGCGCCACCTTCCTGGCCGGCTTCATGGTGCTGCCCCTGCTCGCCATGCTGAGGCTCAATGCCGCCGTCCTGTACGGGCAGGGCCAGGTGGTGCTGGGCACCGCGCCGGAACGACTCGGACGCGACGCCGTCGTGCTGCTCCTGGTGGGGGCCGCGACCGGCCTGTCGCTGGCGCTGACGCCACCGGCGGTCATGGGGTTCGTGGCGCTGGGCGGGGCGAGCGCGCTGATCCTGATCCTGTATCTGCGCCGGCGCCTCGCGGTGCTGCCCGCCCCCGCGCCCCGCGCGATTTTCCGGCGGCGCGACTGGATCGGCTCGGCGTTCGTCCTGGGGCTTACCGGCGGCAGCCAGCTCCTGCTCCAGCGCAGCGACGTGCTGATGATCGGCTGGCTGTTGACGGCCGCCGACGCCGGCGTCTATGTCGTCGCCTGCAACGTGGCGGAACTGGTGCTTTTCCCGTACCTGGCGGTCGGCGCGATCGTCGGCCCGACGTTCGCCGCCCACTATGCCCGGGGAGAGCGGACCGAACTGGCCGCCTTCATGCGGACGACGACCCTGATGACGCTCGCCGGGTCGCTCGTCATCGGGATTCCGCTGATCGCCCTGGCTCCCTGGATCCTCGGGCTGTTCGGGTCCGAATTCGTCGACGGCGCCGGAGCCGCCCGCATCCTGATGATCGGCATCTGCCTGCGCACCGTGATCGGCCCGAGTCACCTGATGCTGACCATGACGGGGCACGAGCAGCAGGCGATGCGGGCGCTCGGCTGCGCCGCGGCGGCCAATATCGCCCTGAACCTGGTCATGATCCCGGCCTTCGGGATCGAGGGGGCCGCCGCCATGACCACCCTGTCGCTGCTGGGCAGCCAGATCGCCATGGCGGCCATGGCCTGGCAGCGGGTCGGCATCCCGCCGCCCCTGCTGCCGCGCCGCCTGCTGGCCGCCCTGGGGCCGCGCGACGGCGGGCCGCGTGACGCGGACAGCGGCGGCTGAACCGATTCGGGGAAGCTCGACCCGTACGATCCCGATTCGGAAGGGCTATGACCGAGTTGCGCTGGCACTGCCGGGTGGGCTGGGCCATAAAGCGGCCGTACTGAACTCGACCGAGGTCCTGGATGACGATCTTTCTCACCGGTGTCGCCGGCTTCATCGGCTCCCATGTCGCCGAGGCGCTGCTGGCCCGCGGCGATCAGGTGGTCGGCATCGACAACATGAACGACTATTACAGCGTGGACCTCAAGCGCGCGCGGCTCGGGCGGCTGGCGGGCCGGACCGGCTTCACCTTCATCCAGGCCGACGTGGCCGACCGCGACGCGGTCGGCGCGGCGCTGAAGCGGGCGGGATCGTCCGGACCGGTCACCGGCATCGTCCATCTCGCCGCGCAGGCGGGTGTACGATATTCGCTGGAGAACCCGTACGCCTATGCGGACGCCAACGTGGTCGGCCAGGTGGTCATGCTGGAGGCGGCCCGGAACCTGGATTCCCTGGAGCATTTCGTCTATGCCAGCTCCTCCTCGGTCTACGGCGCAAACACCAAGCTGCCCTTCTCGATCGACGATCCGGTGGACCATCCGGTCTCGCTGTACGCCGCGACGAAGCGTGCGGGCGAGCTGATCGCCTACAGCTTCAGCCACATCCACAAGCTGCCGGCGACCGGGCTGCGGTTCTTCACGGTCTACGGTCCCTGGGGCCGGCCGGACATGGCGGCCTACCTGTTCTGCGACGCGATCATGGCCGGCCGGCCGATCCGGGTGTTCAACGAAGGCCGGATGGAGCGCGACTTCACTTATGTGGACGACATCGTGGCCGGCGTCGTCGCCGCGCTGGGGCGCCCGCCCGCTCCGGACGCGCGCGGCGTACGTTCCATGCTCTACAACCTGGGCAATCACAAGTCGGAGAGCCTGATCCGCTTCATCGAGGTGATCGAACAGGCGCTGGGCCGCACCGCCCTGAAGAACCTGGAGCCGATGCAGGCCGGCGACGTGCCCGCGACCTATGCCGACATCGACGCGACCCGCCGCGATCTCGGTTTCGAACCCGCCATTCCGATAGAAGTGGGTATTCCCCGGTTCGTCGCGTGGTACAAGGACTATCACGGCATCGCATGATCGCCTTCGCCAAGCCGGGACCATCCGGCCGGACCAAGCTGGGGCGTTCCGCCCGGATATCCCGATGACCGATGCCATTGGCCTGTTCGAAACCGCCCTGCTCGCCGGCACCGCCGCCCTGTCCTACATGGCGACCGGCATGGTGCTCGGTTACCTGCGCCGCAACGCGATCCTCGACCTTCCCAACGAGCGCAGCAGCCATACCGTGCCGACGCCGCGCGGCGGCGGCTGGGGCATCATGGCGACCCTGCTGCCGGCCTTCGCGCTGATCGGCTGGATTGTCGGCTCGTTCGACCGAATCGGACCCGTGCTGGCGGGCGCCGCCGGGCTGATCGCCGTCTCCTGGATGGATGACCGGCGCAGCCGCCCCGCCCTGTTCCGGCTGGCGGCGCAGGTCGCGGCGGTGGCCCTGGGGCTGACGGCGCTGCCGGGCCACGACCTGGTCTTCCAGGGCTGGCTGCCCCTGTGGGCGGACCGGCTGGCGGCGGGCTTCTGCTGGCTCTGGTTCGTCAACCTGTTCAACTTCATGGACGGGATCGACGGGCTGGCGGGCAGCGAGGCCGCCTCGATCGGCGCCGGGCTGGCGCTGGTCTCGGTGACCGCGGGGCTGGGGGTCGTGCCGCTCTGGCTGGCGCTGGCGACGGCCGGGGCGGCGCTGGGGTTCCTCGGCTGGAACTGGCATCCGGCCCGGGTCTTCATGGGCGACGTGGGAAGCGTCCCGCTGGGCTACCTGCTGGGCTGGCTCCTGCTCGGCGCCGCCGGGGCGGGCGCCTGGGCGGCCGCACTCCTGGTCCCGCTCTATTTCCTGGCGGACGCCACCTTCACGCTGCTGCGCCGGCTGGCCGCGGGCAAGCGGATCTGGCAGCCCCACCGCGAGCACATATACCAGCGCGCGGTCCAGGCCGGCCGCAGCCACTCCGGCGTCGTGCTGTGGGTTCTCGCGGCCAATGCCGGCCTGGTGGCCCTGGCCGCCGCGTCGGTGACGGTCGGCTGGATGGCGCTGGTGCCCGGCGCCCTGGTCGTGCTCGCCCTGATGGCCTTCCTGCCCCGTCCGGCCGGGAGGGCATGATGCGCGTCCTGGTGACCGGAGCGACCGGCTTCGTCGCGTCCGCCCTGATTCCGATGCTCGCCTGCCGGGGCCACCATGTCCGCGCCGCGGTCCGCCGTCCCGGCCCCCTCCCCGTCCCCGACACGGCGGCGGTCGGCGACATCGGCCCGGAAACCGACTGGGCCCGCGCCCTGGACGGGGTCGACGCGGTCGTCCATCTCGCCGCCCGGGTCCACCAGACGGAGGAGCCGGGCGAGTCCGCCGCGGCGCTCGACCTGCACCGCCGGGTCAACCGGGAGGGCACGCGGCGGCTGGCCGAGGCCGCCGCCGCCGCCGGGGTGCGCCGCATGGTGCTGGTCAGCACCATCAAGGCGGTGACAGAGAACGGCGCCGAGGATGCGGTGACCGACGAGACCCCGCCCCGGCCGAGTTCCCCCTACGGCATCTCCAAGCTGGAGGCCGAGCAGGCGCTGGAGGCGGTTGCCGCGCGGACCGGACTGGAACAGGTCGTGGTCAGGCCCCCGCTGGTCTACGGCCCGGGCGTCGGCGCCAATTTCCGGCAATTGATGGAGCTGTGCCGCCGCGCCCCGCCGCTGCCCTTCGGTTCCATCCGCAACCGGCGCAGCCTGGTCTATGTCGGGAACCTGGCCGGCGCCATCACGGCGTGCGTCGAACACCGCGACGCTCCGGGCCACCGGTTCCTGGTCCATGACGGCCCGGTGCTGTCGACGCCGGACCTGATCCGCGCGCTCGCCCGCGCTCTGGGGCGTCCGGCGCGTCTGTTCGGCGTTCCGCCGCCCCTGCTGGGGGCCGCCTTCAGCCTGATAGGACGCCGCGACGCCTTCGACCGGCTGGCGGCATCGCTGGAACTGGACGACCGCGCCATTCGGAAATCCCTGGGCTGGCAACCGAATTGGTCGCAGGAAGACGCCTTGCGCCTCACCGCGGAATGGTTCAATGCTGCGGCCGGCCCATAGAGCAGCGCCCGTTGACCTGATGAAATTCGATCGAGCCGGCCTCGCCTACTTCCACGACCTCCTGATGACGGGTCTCGCCTTCGTCGCGGCGTTCTACCTGCGCGTGGGGGACGACCTGTTCGGGTTCCATTTCGAAGGCCTGCTGGAGGGCCTCGTGGTGGTCCTGCTGACCGCGGCCATCACCTACCGCCTGCTGGGACTTTACCGCGGGATCTGGCGCTACGCGTCGGCCCCGGACCTGATCCTGGTGACCAAGGCCGCCACCGTCGTTTCGGTCGTGTCCGTCCTGCTGCTGTTCCTGCTGACCCGGCTGGACACGATCCCGCGCTCGATCCCGGTGATCCAGTGGTTCGTGCTCCTGTTCCTGCTCGGCGGGCCGCGCTTCGGCTACCGCCTGTTCAAGGACCGGCGGCTGGCC
Source organism: Skermanella mucosa (assembly GCF_016765655.2). Lineage (NCBI taxonomy): Bacteria > Pseudomonadati > Pseudomonadota > Alphaproteobacteria > Rhodospirillales > Azospirillaceae > Skermanella > Skermanella mucosa. Next base: position 675,828 of record NZ_CP086106.1, on the reverse strand, counting down.
CTGTCCGACTTCTCCGGCGGCGGGCAGCAGGTGCCGGTGCTGCTGGTCGGCGCCGAGGACGGCGCGGACCAACTGATCCGCGCGCTCTCCCAAACGCCCCAGTCGGCGTACCGCGTGGTCGGCGTGGTGGATGACAAGGGCGGCCGGATCGGTCGGGAAATCCGCGGCGTGCCGGTGCTGGGCGGCGTGGGCGACCTGACCTCAGTGGTCGAATCGCTGCACCGGCGCGGCGTGAAGCCGCAGAGGCTGATCGTAACCAAGCCGGAAACTGACCATGACGGCGACCTGATCCGCCGGCTGCTCGATCTCGCCGAACCGCTGGGACTGTCGCTCAGCCGCCTGCCCAGCCTGACCGAGTTCAAGGACGCGCTGGGTGAAGGCAAGATCGAGCTTCGGCCGATCGCGGTGGAGGACCTGCTGGGCCGCCCCCAGACGGTGCTGAACCGAAGCGCCATCGAAGGCCTGATCGCCGGGCGCCGGGTATTGGTCACCGGTGCCGGCGGCACGATCGGCAGCGAGCTGACGCGCCAGATCGCGGCACTGGGCCCGGCTGAGCTGACCATGGTCGATGCGGGCGAATTCAATCTCTACACGATCGACGGCGAGATCCGGAGCCGGTACCCGAACCTGGCCTGCCGAAGCGTCATCGCGGACGTGCGCGAACGCGCCCGCGTGCTGCGGCTGTTCCAGGACGCCCGGCCCGACCTTGTGTTCCACGCCGCCGCCCTGAAGCACGTTCCGCTGGTCGAGGCCAACCCGGAGGAGGGCGTGCTGACCAATGCCATCGGCACGCGCAACGTCGCCGACGCGGCGCGGACGGCCGGCACCCGCGCCATGGTCCTGATCTCCACCGACAAGGCGATCAACCCGAGCAGCGTGATGGGCGCCACCAAGCGCGCCGCCGAATCCTATTGCCAGTCGCTGGACCTGCTGCCGGCGTCGGAGGGGGCCAGCACCCGGTTCATGACGGTCCGGTTCGGCAACGTGCTGGGCTCCAGCGGCTCGGTGGTCCCGCTGTTCCAGCGCCAGCTCGCGGCGGGCGGCCCGCTGACGGTCACCCATCCGGACATGCGGCGCTACTTCATGACCGTGCGCGAGGCGGTCGAGCTGGTGCTCCAGGCATCCGCCTACGGCTCGGCCCACCCCCAGGGCCGCGGCCGGATCTTCGTGCTCGACATGGGCGAGCCGGTGAAGATCGTCGATCTGGCCCGCAACATGATCCGGCTGGTCGGGCTCCGCCCGGACAAGGACATCCGGATCGAGTTCACCGGGCTGCGGCCGGGCGAGAAGCTGTTCGAGGAACTGCTGTCCGAGGGCGAGGCGCCGACCCGCACCAGCGCCGACGGGGTGTTCCAGGCATCGCCCCGCGCGATCGACCACGCGGTGATCAACCGGCTTCTGAACGAGCTGGAGCTTGCCGCGCGCGCGACCGACCGGCCCAGGACCCTGGCCACCCTGCGCACCCTTGTCCCCGATTTCCGGTCGGAGGGTGCCACGGCGGAGGCCCCGCGCCGGGAACCGGGCTCCGATCGACATGAACCCGCAAGGATGAGCGGCCCAGAATGAGTGATCCAGAATGAGTTTGGCGACATGAGCGGGCCGGCCGTGCCCGCGCGCTTCGCGACCGCTTGCCTGATCACCCTCCTGCTCGCCCCCCTGATCGCGGTCACAGTGCCGCGCGGGCTGGCCCCGCTGATGATCGCCGGCTCGGTCATCGGCGTCGTGCTCCACCGCCTGGACACCGGCCGCTGGCCCGCCCCGCCGGTCCGGTGGCTGGTGATCCTGGGCGGATTCCTGGCCTACGGCGCCCTGACCTCGCTCTGGAGCATCCGGCCGGGGCAGAGCCTCAAGCAGGCCTGGGAACTGGGCTACGCGCTGGTGCCCGCCCTGTTCCTGGCGGTCGCCGCGACCCGGGCCCCGCTGCTGGACGGGCGCCGCGCCGGCCTGTTCGTGACGGCCTACGCCGCGGCGGTGATCCTGCTGATGCTGGACCTGCTGCACGGCCTGCCGGTCTATCGGCTGATGCGCGGCGGCGCCCTGCCCGACACAGAATTCTACGGATCGTTGATCAACCGGAACATGGTCGCGATGGCGGCCCTGTGCTGGCCGGTCTGCCAGGTGTTGTGGCTGCGCCGCCAGCGGGCAGCGACCGCCCTGCTTCCGGTCGGCATGATCGTCCTGGTGACCGGCGGGGAAAGCGAGTCGGCGATGGCCGGGCTGCTGGTCGGCCTGGTGACCCTGGCGGCCGCGATGGCGGCGCCGACCTTGGTCCGGCATCTGCTGGGCGTCGGAGTCGTCGTCACCTTCTTCGCGACCATTCCGGCCATGGAATATCTCTACGGCCTGGATCTGATCGACCGGGGCGACCTGCCCTTCTCGTTCCTCCACCGGATCGAAATCTGGCACTACGCGTCCAACCTCGTGTTCGAGCGCCCGCTGTTGGGCTGGGGACTGGATTCGTCCCGCTCCCTGGCGGAGAACGTGTTCGTCGACCGCGGCGGCTACAGCTTCCCGGTGCTGCCGCTCCACCCGCACAATGCCATCCTTCAGGTCTGGCTGGAGCTTGGATTCGTCGGAGTCTGCCTCGGCATCGCCGCCGGGCTGACCATCCTGCGCGACATCGGCACCCTGCCGCGCGACAGCCAGCCGGTAGCGCTCGCCGCCTTCGCCGGCATGCTCGCCATGATCTCGGTCGCCTATGGAATCTGGCAGGTCTGGTGGCTGGGCGCGCTGTTCCTGTCGATGCTGGCGATCCACGTGCTTGCGCGCCAGCACCGAGTTGGATAGCTTCGACGGGGCTGATCGCGCCGGCCGCATCAGTTCTCTGAAGTCCCGTGAATTCACCAGGTGGCCGATGCCGTCGAACAAGACAAACCCGCTTTCAAGGTGGGGCGCTTTGCTCTGTCTGATGCTGCTGCCCGCCTGCGGATACCAGCCGCTCCACGGCGCCAGCGCCCCGGCCGCGCAGCAACTGTCGCTCGTCCAGGTCAACAATATCCCGAATCGCCTGGGGCAGCAGCTCCGCAACAGCCTGATCGACCGGTTCTATCTCGACGGCCGGCCGGCCTCGCCGGAGTACACCCTCGACATCGCTCTGAACCCGACGGTGATCAAGCTGGGCATCGCGGTCGACGACAGCGCCACCCGCGCCGAGCTGAACGTGCTGGCGGCCTATACGCTGCGGAACGCCCAGGGTGCCGCCGTCCTGTCCGGTACCACGACGTCCGTCAGCAACTTCAACATCCTGCGCAGCCAGTACGCGACCCTGATCGGGGAGCAGGACGCCTACGACCGGAGCGTGGCGCAGCTGAGCGAAGACATCACCCGACGGCTGTCGCTGTTCTTCAACCGCGAGCCGGTTACGGCGTCGGCGTCCTAGTTTTCCGACCGACATATTTGGTTCCGAGCGTTCGGCCACGGCCCAACCTACGATCGACTATCGGCTGGCCGGAGCCGGGGGACTCCCGGGGAGGGTGCGCGTCCCGCGCACCACGGTCGGCGGGACGCCGACCCTCCGCAAGGAAAAGCGTCCCTGCCGACCCTCCGCCTCGCGGCGGGCTTACTGGGACGACGCCTGCGAGGAGGAGCTGATCAGCGGGGCCTCGACCTCGCCCAGGTTGCGGAACACCAGGCGGAAATAGATCGTGTCGCCGCCTTCCTCGCCGGAGCGGACGGTATTGTCCCGCGATCCGATGATCTGGAAGGTGAAGCACTCGTCGCTGTAGGTCAGCGAGGCGCTGGTGCTGCGCAGCCTCTCGTCGGTCGCCTGGAGGTCGTAGCTCTGCGCCACGGCCGCGGACCAGTACTGCGAGAAGGACGAGCTGAGGGACGCGGACAAGTATTCGCGGCGCGGGGCGGTGTCGCCGCTGGTCGGCCGGTCGCGGTAGTAATAGTTGACGCCGGCGCGCAGCACGGGAACGCCGGCGCTGACGCGGAACTGCTGGACCTGAGCCTCCAGGTCCTCCTCCGAGAGCTGGAAATTATACTGCAGGTCCAGGTAGGGGCCGGGCTGGATGCGGACGCTGCCGACGATGTCGGAATAATCCTCGCCCAGGCCCGAGGCTTCGAGCGCCTCGTCGTTCCGGGAGATCTGGTAGCTCTGTCCCAGGAAGAATTCCGAGAAGCCGCCGCCGAAACCGTAGAAGCCCGTCTTGGCGCCGTAGGTCACCCGGGTGCCCGAGTCGATCCGGTCGACGCCGGGGAAGCGGTTGGGCCGGAACAGGTTGTAGGCGGTCAGCTCGATATCCTGGCTGTCCTCGTTCGGGATGTCGTCCTGGTCGTCGACATTGGGCGAGGTGGTGAACGAGACGATCGGCTCGATCACGTGCTGGACCGTGCCGATCTGGCGCGCCACCGGATACCGCATGGTGATCTGCCCCTGGGGAAACAGGCGGTAGTCGGTCGTGCTGTCCTCCCGCCCGGTGGGATCGTCCGGCCTGACATAGTCGGTGGCGTAATAGGCGTCGCCCCGCAGGCTGCCGCTGACCGTGGTGATCAGCCCCGCGTCCGCGACGAACTGGCGCTGCCAGCCCGCCTCGATCGAGGCGCGCTGGGTGTCGCGCCCTTCCGGGCGCTGCAATCCGACCAGGCCGAAATCCAGCGACCAGCGCCCGCCCAGCAGCGAGTCGGGTTCGCCGAGCATCTGGGCCTCGGCGAGCGGGATCACATAGGGCTCGTTCTCATAGATCTCGCGCAGGTCGTCGAACCGATAGGCGTTCGCGACCGCGTAGTTGCGGCCCTGGAAGCCTTCGACGAAGGCGCGGCTGGTCAGGATGTCCTCGCCGCTGATCCGGTACCGCCGCAGGTAGGATCGGTCCGACGTCTGCTGGAGGTTGAAGCCCGCCCGCCAGGTCTCGTCGAGGTCGAACAGGCCCTCGCCGAACAGGTGGCCGCGCCAGCGGTCCTCCTTCACCTCGCCCGAGGTCGTGGTCCGGTCGGCGTTCACGATGCTGCCGTCGAGGAACAGGCGTCCCCGCTCGAACCGCTGGCGCCATTCGCCGCGCAGCTGGACCCCGTCCTCCGTGCTGAACATCGGGGTGATCGTCGCGTCCATGTCGGGGGCGATCGACCAGTAGTAGGGCACCGCCGCGAAAGTCCCGAGATTGCCGCCATAGCCGAAGATGGGACTCAGGAAGCCGCTCTTCCGGTCGACCGTCGGGTCGGGATGCTCGAAATAAGGCGTGTACAGCACGGGGATGCCGAACATCTCGAGCCAGGCGTCGCGATAGACGACCTCCTTCGCCTCCTTGTCATGGACCACCCGGTTGGCGCGGAGCTGCCAGAGCGGCGCCCGGGTCGGGTCCTCGACGCACAGGTCGCAGGGGGAATAGACCGCCCGGTTGATCCGCATGAAGCGGCCCCCTTCGGTCCGTTCCGCCTCGGTCCCGGCGAGCCGGGAATTGTCGGTCAGCAGGGCGCGGACCTGCTGCACGAACCCCTGGGCCAGGTCGTCGGTCAGTTCGGCGTATTCCGCGAACATCACGTCGCCGCTCGGCTCCAGCAGGCGGATATTGCCGGTGGCGGTCACCACCCGGGTGCGCTCGTTGAAGGAGACCCGGTCGGCCAGCAGCAGGCGGTCGCCCTGGGCCAGTTCCACGTCGCCCGTGGCGGTCACGATGCCCAGGGTCTCGTCATAGGTGAGTTCGTCGGCATTCAGCAGCACGGGCTGGTCGTCCCCGGCCTGCTGCGCCGATGCCGCGGGAACGCCCGCCGCCGCCGCGATCCCCAGGGCCAACAGGCCGCCGCGCAAGCTGTTCCGCAGTCCCCGTTCAGGACGCTTCAAACCCTTATCCCGGAAGGAAAAAGCACGCACAAGAATACCCTTCGGAGCGGCCCCGGCGGAGCGCTCCCCAGTGGAGGCGGATGGTTGGCGATGGGACTTGGTCCGCGGCCCTGTACCGGTTCCCTGATTAATCGAAGGCCGTCCGGGAGGCAAGCCGCATCGGACCGGCAGCCGGTACAAAGGTCACAGGTGCTGCACTCCGGCAACCCTCCGCGCCCCATACTTTCCTTAAGCGCGTCCCCACGGGTCGTGTTTAGTGCCGCACCGCCCATTCCCCCGTTCCGCTTCGGGAGCCGGGCGGGCATACTCCGCCGCGTCGCGCGCATGGGGGATTGGGGAGTTCTGGTTGTGGAGTATCTGGCAGTTCTCCTGCGCGGCATCCTGCTGGGGATCGCCATCGCGGCGCCGGTGGGGCCGATCGGCCTGCTGTGCATCCGCCGCACGCTCCAGGGCGGGGTCCTGACGGGATTCGCCACCGGCCTGGGCGCCGCGGTGGCCGACGGGATCTTCGGCGCGATCGCGGCCTTCGGCGTCCAGGCCATGACCGACTGGCTGGCCGGCCACCAGACGACCTTCCGGCTGGTCGGCGGCACCGTCATGCTGCTGATCGCGGCCAGGGCCTACGGCGCCGAGCCGCACCCGCGGGAGATCACGCGGGACATCCGCACCGTGCTGGGCGGCTTCGCGGTCGGGCTCGGCCTCACCCTGACCAACCCGATCACCATCTTCGCCTTCATCGCGATCTTCGCCGGCTTCGGGCTGGGCGGCGAGCTGGCGTCCGACTACGAGGCGGCCGTCCTGGTGCTGGGCGTCTTCCTGGGCTCCGCCCTGTGGTTCCTGACGCTCAGCGGCAGCGTGGCCATGATGCGGCACATGATCTCGGACGGCGTGTTCCGGCGGATCAACCAAACCGCGGCGGTGCTGCTGGCCTGCTTCGGGGTCTATGCGCTGTACAGCGCGTTGTACGGCCTCGCCGGGCCGGCCTCCGCGATGAACTGAACGCCGGCGCGCATGCGGAAAAGGCGCCGGCCGCTTTCGCGGGCCGACGCCTTTTACGGATCGTTCCAGGGTGGTGAGGAGCGCCCTCAGGCGAGCGCGTTCTCCCCGTCGATCACCGCGGAGACGGCGTGGATCACGGAAGCGATCCGGATCACGTCCTGCACGGCCTCCTTGGAGACGCCCTTCTTGACGACCTCGTGCTCGTGGCTCTCGATGCACATGCCGCAGCCGTTGACGGCCGACACGGCGAGCGACCACAATTCGAAATCGACCTTGTCCACCCCCGGATTGCCGATGACGTTCATGCGCAGGCGCGCCGGCATCTGGGCGTAGTCCTTGGTTGCGGACAGGTGGACGAAGCGATAGTAGATATTGTTCATGCCCATGATCGCCGCGGCGGCCTTGGCACCGTTCAGCGCCGCCGGCTCCAGGTGCTGCCCGGCGTCGGCGACGATGGCGCGGATCACTTCGGGCTGGCGCGATGCGAGGGCGGACGCGACGGCGGTACCCCAGGCCTGCTGCGGTGTCAGGTTGGGCGTGTTGAACACGCCGGACAGGTTCAGCTTCAGGTCCTTGGCGTAGTCGGGCAGCTTGCCCTTCAGCGCATCGATCGACATGGCAGGCAATTCCTAAGGTGCGGACAATAGAATGCAGTTCAGGCCGGCCGGAACCGGCGCCGGCATGGTGGGCGCCATCCGGCGCCCACCCTGACGAAGCCCGTATGGAACCGGGATCAGGCGGCCTGCAGGGTGTCCTGGCCCTTCTGCCAGTTGCAGGGGCACAGCTCGTCGGTCTGCAGGGCGTCCAGGACGCGCAGGACTTCCTGCGGGTTGCGGCCGACCGACAGGTCGTTGACCGACGCGAAGCGGATGATGCCCTCGGGATCGACGATGAAGGTGGCGCGCAGCGCCACGCCCTCGGTCTTGTCCAGGATGCCCAGCTCGGTGCACAGCTCGCGCTTGATGTCGGCCAGCATCGGGAACGGCAGGTCGCGCAGGTCGTCGTGGTGGACGCGCCAGGCGTGGTGGACGAACTCGCTGTCGGTCGAACCGCCGAGCACCTGGGCGTCACGGTCGGCGAACTCGCCGTTCAGCTTGCCGAACGCGGCGATCTCGGTCGGGCACACGAAGGTGAAATCCTTCGGCCAGAAGAACACGACCAGCCACTTGCCCTCGAAGGAGCGGTCGGTGAACTGCGCGAAGGCTTCCTTCGGATCGGTGGAAACGACGGCCTTGAGGTCGAAGGCGGGAAACTTGTCGCCGACAGTAAGCATGAAACTCGCTCCGTATGCTGCAGTGCATTAAATTCGAACAGTTCCAAAACTGGCGGCAGCCCTATGATAAATCCAATCGCATTTTCCGAACGCAGTGATAGGAGGGGCCGATGAGTCAGGCCGTCACGCTCAAGCACCTGCGCTATCTGGTGGCGGTCGCCGACACCCTGCATTTCGGCCGGGCGGCGGATGCCGCCAACATCAGCCAGCCCAGCCTGTCGGCCCAGATCCAGCAATTGGAAGAAGCACTTGGCACCCAGCTGGTCGAGCGCACGAAACGCCGCGTGATGCTCACCCCGATCGGCACGGAGGTGGCCGAAAGGGCGCGCCGCATCCTGGCGGAGGTGCGCGACCTGGCCGACAGCGTGCAGGGCGTGGCGGCCCCGCTGGCCGGCGACCTGCGACTAGGTGTCATACCCACGGTCGGCCCTTATCTGCTTCCCAGGGTGCTTCCTTCGCTGCGCCGCACATACCCGGATCTGCGACTCTATCTACGGGAGGACCAGACCGGGCGACTCGTGGAGCGGCTCAAGAGCGGCGACCTGGACACGCTGATGCTCGCCATGCCCGTGACCGAGCCGTCATTCGAAGCCGAACCCCTGTTCGACGAGGATTTCGTGGTGGCGCTGCCCGCCGGCCATCGCCTGGCCGCGCGCAACCAGGTCAACGAATCGGATCTGGCGGACGAGCAGGTCCTTCTGCTGGAGGACGGCCACTGCTTCCGCGACCAGGCGCTGGCAGTCTGCGGCCATGCCCGGGCGCGCGACCGCGAAAGTTTCGCCGCCACGTCGCTCGATACGCTGCGCGAGATGGTCGCGAGCCGCATCGGCATCACCCTGCTGCCGGCGCTGTCGGTGACCGGCGCTTCCGCGCCGAACGGGAGCGTCGAGATCCGCCCCTTCGCCCCGCCCTGCCCATCCCGCCGAGTCGCCCTGGTCTGGCGGCGCGAGGCCGCCCGCGGCCGCGAGTTCAAGGAACTGGCGCAGTTCCTGCGCGACAATCTGCCGCTGGGCGCCGAACCGGTCGGCTGACCGGTCGGCACGGACGACACTCTCCGACATCCCCTGGTAATCACCACCCGAAATCGCCGGAGTTCAAAGTGATTCCGGCTTGACCATTTGACGTGTTCTACGTATGGATTCAGAAGAAGCAAGAATAACTACAGCATAGCATAGTATGCAGACCGCAAAAGCGGATCTGATATTTCATATAATCTGCAACAGTTTTCAGAATCACTGCAGCGGCACGACTCCCGTCCAACCACCGGCTTGTGGACAGGTCCGTCCGAGAGCCTTCCAGGTCCGCCCATGAAACCGCATCTGATCATCAGGCTTGCCCCCAGGGCTGCGTCCGCCTCGGCGACCGCGCCGTCCTGGAGCGATGCGGTCCGGGACAAGTCGGACGTCGGCGGCAGGATCCATCCCGACGTGGACCGGGTGCTCGACCGCCACCGGGTCGCCGTCTGGGTCACCGCGGAATACCGGCCGCGCGACCCGTCCGGCCGGTGGTCTGCGCAGGAACTGGAGAGCGGCCTCAACCGCGTCTACCGCCTGGTGCTCCAGGACAACCGGGAGATCCCGCCAGACCTCCTCAAGGACATTTCCCTGCTGCCGGTGGTCGAGCAGGTCCGCCCGGGCCTGATCGCGCGGTCGGAACTGCCCAGGGCGTCGGCGCTGTCCGGCGACGACCGGACCGGCCGGGCCGCCCGGACCGCGATCGGGCTGGACGAGGCATCGGACTATACGCGGGGCGACAAGCGGGTGCTGGTCGCCGTGCTCGACACCGGGATCGACCTTGCCCATCCCGAGCTGGCGGAGGCGCTCCGCCCCGGCCGCGACTTCGTCGACATCCTCGACGGGGCGGGCCAGTTCGTCGGCGACTATCTGGGCGCCGACGACGTGCCCGACGACGAGGTCGGCCACGGGACCCATGTCGCCGGAATCATCGCCGCGCGCGGCATCAGGATGCCGGCCGGCGTGGTGCCGCGCTGCTCGGTGCTTCCCGTCCGCGTGCTGGGCGCCATGGAACGGGCGGGCAAGCGGTTCGGCGCCGGCCTGCTGGACAACATCAACAGCGCCGTCAAATGGGCGGTGGACCAGGGCGCCGACGTGATCAACATGAGCCTGGGCGTTCGCCACGAAGGCGGCGGACTGCCCCACCGCGAGGTGGTGGACTATGCCCGGCGCAACGGCGTCACCATCGTCGCGGCATCCGGCAACGATGGCCGGCGCGAGCTCTACTATCCCGGCGCCCTGCCCCACGTGATCGCGGTGGGGGCCGCCGACAACCACGGCCGGGTGGCCGACTTCTCGACCTTCGGCGACCAGGTCAGCCTGATCGCGCCGGGCGTGGACGTCTACAGCACCTACCTGGGGCGCGGCTACGCCTTCTCGACCGGCACCTCCCACGCGGCGCCGTTCGTCGCCGGGGCGGCCGCCATGATGAAATGCTACGCCCGGTCGCTCGGGCGCAGGCTGACCGACCAACAGGTCAAGCACGTATTCAAGCACACCGCGGACAAGGTCGGCCGGGACTTCAAGGACCCCAAGGCCGGCTTCGGCATGCTGAACCTCCGGGACGCCATGCGCTTCCTGGAATACCGCCTGGGCGCCTGACCGGCCCCGGAACCGGGACCAGACACGAGGAGACGTGAAGGTGATCGCTGCGATACTGGACAACACTTCCGTGCTGGCCGACAGCCGGAGCCGGCTGATCGCCATCGAGCCTCGGCTGCGCCTGCCCGACCCGCTGGTGCTGAAGGCCCAGGCGGCGCTGAGCGAGGCCTATTCCGGCGAGAGCGTCCGGTCCAGCCCGCTGCCCGACAAGGACCAGCTCAAGTACCGCCTCCTGAAAGCCAAGGAGCGGGTCTCGGCGGCCGCCAAGGCGCTGGCCTCCTTCCAGCGTTCGGCGGGTTCCTCGCCCGGCTCGCCCGAGCTGTCGGTCGGGATCGAGGAGAAGCGCAAGAAGCTGATGGACGATCTCGACCAGGCGAAGGTCGAGGCCCAGGAAGCCGAGGAGGAACTGGAGCAGTCCGCCGACGGCGACACCAATGCCGAAAAGCTGTTCGACCATGTCGCCAAGGCCGGGATCTATCCCGGCATCCTGAAGCTGACCCAGGCGATCAACGGCTCCAACCTGCCGGCCGCGACGCGGCTGATCCTGGCCACCCCGGGGGTCTACGAGTACCTGCTGCTGAAGCTGCTGACCGACGACAGGGCCGATCCCCGCGACACCGAGGGGCTGAAGCAGGCGATCCTGGTCGGGGTCTCGCAGGAGCCGTCGGCCAAGTTCTTCGGCGCCCTGGTCGATTTCTACCTGAAGGAGGCGCGGCTCAGCCTCGACCAGCGGACCACCGATCTGCTGGCGCTCAATGCCGCCGGCATGAACATCCCGCTGGGGCCGCCGGGCAAGGTCAAGTCGGTGCTCGGCGGGCTGCTCGACCAGCTCAACACGGTCGGGCTGCTGCCCAGCTACGTCGCCCAGTACGCCGGCCGGGGCGAGATCGCGCCGACCCGGTTCACCCAGGACATCCGCGACCGGATGGTCTCAATCCTGGGCGATTTCGACCTGCAGCTGACGCCGGAAGGGTTCGCCAAGGGGCTGTTCGACGAGTATTTCGCCCTGGCCTACCGCGAGGCGGTGCAGTCGTCGCGGCGCGGCGAGGACCCGCTCGACCTGAAGCACGCCAAGGGCCAGATGGGCGCCTGGGACTTCCTGGTCGACACCTTCGAGAACGCCGAGGAGCAGGGCGTCGTCAAGGACAACATCCTGGCGGCCAGCGTGCTCTACTACGTCTATGTGCTGGGCGACGTGCTCGGCGCCTTCCAGTTCGCCGACGCCCTGCTGCTGCGCCGGGCGAAGGGGCGGCTGGACCTCAGCCGGGCCGCCGGCAGCAAGCTGCACGCCTACAAGCTGCGCCGCAACGACCGCATGACCGTGGACGAGCGGTCGCACTTCTACCGCCGGGCGCTGAACCTGGGCGAGGGCCAGGTGCTCGACGGCACCATCGTGAACGAGGATTTCCCGCAGCTCTGGCACGGGCTGATGACGGAGGTCGCCGAGAACATCCGCAAGAACGAGGAGAACAGCGCCGCCGAGGAGAAGGCGTCGCGCGCCTCGATCGAGGAGGCGATCCGGCTGCTCCAGTACAACCTGTCCACCCACATGGGCGACATGGAGCTGGACGTCCAGGAGCTGTACCGCCAGTTCGAGGAGGTGAAGGAGCTGCTGTCCGACCCGGAGATCATCGCGTCCGTGGGCGGCGGCCGGCGCCAGAACATGTGGACCCTGATGGAACGCATCGCGGCCGAGGATTTCGACAGCCAGATCAACGTCGCGGCGCTCCGCACGCTGGGCGTCGAAGGCTGGCGCATCCTGCAGTTCGTGGCGAACTTCGACGGCCCGGCTCCGGACGAGGAGTTCAGCATGTTCCGCAAGTCCTGCGAGTCCTGGATCATCGCCCAGGCCGCGGTCGGCGACATGGCCGGCCCCGGCGCCGGCGGGGATGACGACGACGAGGACGATTTCGGCGACGGCGGCGAGGAGGACGGGGAAGAGGACTGGTAACCCGGTCCGGCCGACCCGCCGCCCGTCCCCGAAGCCCAAGGAGTCCCAGCCATGACCGATCACGAACAGCTCAAGGAAGAGGCACGGCGCGACGTGCGGCAGACCCTGGCGGCGAGCACCCAGTTCGCCCAGATGCCGCGCGCGGACCAGTACGAGACCTATCGCCGCATGGTCGAGGACCGCTACGGCCAGCTGGTCGCCACCCGGAGTCCGCGGGCCTCGTCGGTCGCCATGGCCGGATCGAAGCCGACGCCCAAGGCGAGCGACATGATCGACGACAAGCGGCACGAAAACAAGAACATCGAGCGGGCCGGGGAACTCGCCGGCGACTTCGTCGATGAGGTCGATTTCCCCAAGTTCGTCAAGGACCTGCTGAAGGGCGTGTTCGACGCCAACATCCAGGTCATGCTGGCCCAGACCGAGAACTACATCAACCTGATGAAGGCGGCGTCCAAGTCGGTGACCGAGTTCGTCAAGGCGATCGACGACACCGCGGCCTTCGGCTACCTGGCCGAGAACAATGGCGACAGCTTCAGCCTGGACTTCGACGACGAGGAGAAGGACGAGGAGGGCCAGCGCAAGGTCGTGCTGACCGACAAGGAAGGCCAGAAGGTCGATCTCGGCGACAACGAGATCAAGGCCAAGATCATGGACGCCAAGATCGCCATGGCCAAGGAGCAGCGGGCCATGCTGCGCGAGACGATCCTGATGGGCGTCACCCGGCTGGTGGTCGAGAAGGGCAATATCAAGGCGTCGGTGCTGTTCGACTTCAAGACGACGGAGAAGATCGAGAAGCGGGACAAGGCGGCGCTCCAGCAGGTCAAGTCGACCAGCAGCTCCGTCAAGGCGGGTGGCGGCTTCCTCGGCGCGATCTTCGGCGGCCCGTCCGGCGGCACCACCAAGAGCACCCGCGAGACCCGCCTGAGCGTGTCGTCGGCCAAGAGCAATTCCTCCACCGACCTGTCGGCCAAGCTGGCCGGCTCGGTCGACATCACCTTCAAGACCGACTACTTCAAGCTGGACAATTTCGCGCAGCTCTACAACCAGCCGGTCGAGCAGCCCGCCCAGCCGGGAGGGCAGCAGCCGGCCAGCCTGCCGCCGCGTCCCGCCACGCCGACCCGCTGACCCCGGACGAGCGGTGACCGGCAATGGCCCTGGCGCATATCCGACACGTGGACACCGGCGGCGGGCGGGTGCGGTTCCGGATCGATACCGGCCGGAACCGCTGGTACGCCTATGCCATCGGCGAAGGGTCGCGCAAGCTGCGCAACGGGCTGACGCTGCTCGATGTCAGGTCGCATACCTCCGAGCTGCTGGGCCCGCTGGATAACTCCGAGGACGGCCGAACCGAGTTGGAGGTGCCGTCCCGCCTGTTCGCCGGCAGCAACCGGTCGATCCAGCTCATGAGCTTCCGCACGCCCGGCCGCGACGGCCCGGCGCTGTCCGAGATCGTCGAGGTGCCCCCCACATCCGACGCCTGGGCCGACGACCGGGCCGACGGATCGGCCGACCTTCCGGAGATCAGCATGACCAGATCCCTGGCCGCCTCCTCCCTGCCCCCGGCACCGCCGATCCCGTCCCGGCAAGCGTCCGCGGTGCCGACGGTGCGGCGCGCGCTGGCGCCCGCCAAGCCGCTCAGCACCGCCCAGTTCCTGGACGGCCTGATGGCGCTGATTCCCCAGATCCTGCCCGCCGCCGGATCGATCCTGGGCGGCCTGCTCAAGCCCGGCGGACCCGCGGCGGCCCCGGCCGCCGGCCCGGGCGCCGACGACCTGCAGAAGTTCCTGGCCCAGCTGCTGGAGGCCATCGCACCGGCCAAGGCGCCGACCGCGCCCGCGGCGAAGGCGGAGGCCAAATCGCGCTACAGCGAGGCTGCCGTGGTCCCGGCCGCGGTCGCGGCCCTGCCCGCCCTGATGCCGCTGCTCCAGCAGGTCCTGACGCCCGAGACCATAAAGGGCCTGTTCAACATGGTCGATCCCAAGAACGTGCTGGGCGCGGTGACGGATGCCGTCACCTCGGTCGGCAAGCTGGGGCTCGACGCCAACAAGCAAGAGCTGGAGCATCTCCGGGCGCTCAACCCGGGAGTGGACGATCCGGCGCTCAACCAGCTCCTGCTGAGCCTGGGGACCAGCCTGTCCGAGCCGCGGGCGAACCCGCGCTACCGCAGGGTCCCTTCCGTCCGCCTGAGCTTCTCCGACCTGGTGGAAACCATCGTGGAGGGACGGCCCGTCACCGCCTTCCTGCGCGGCCGGGACCTGTCCTTTCCCCTGACGGTGCGCACGCCCCGGCCGCTGCCGGAAGCCCGGCTGGTGGTGATCCTGAAGGACGCCGTGACCCTGGAGCCGCTGGCCCGCAGCCGCTCGATCCTGCCGCCGGGCGCCGCCGGGCCGCTGGAGGCCGTCCCGTCCTTTCCGGCCGCCGACCTCCAGCGGCTGGAAGCCGGCCGCGACTATCTCGTCTGCGCCCACCTGATCTGGCGCGCCAAGGGCGGGGAGAAGGTCGGCGCCGCCATGACCCATTCGGTCCATGTCGTCGGCGAGTACAGCACGGACGCGGTGGAGGCGACCGGCGAGCCGGTGCCGCTCGACGACGTCAACCGCTACCGCGACTTCTGGCACAAGGTATGGGAGGACGGCTTCGACGACGAGCGCCGCCGGATCGAGCTGGAAGCCCGCTACGTCACCTTGATGGAGCCGGAGCGGACCACCAACGCCCGGGTCGAAACGGTCGTCAAGGCGTCCCCGACGGGGTTGCGCAAGGAGGAAGGCCGGCTGAAGTCGGGCCTGGTGCTCAGCCCCAACGCGCTGAACGACCTGATCCCCGGGATCTCCGGAGAGCCGATGCTGGCCCCGGCGGAACTGGCCGCCCTGATGACCCCGTCCTTCGTCAGGCGGTTCGGGCTGGCCGCCCGCAGCCGGGTGAGCTTCTCCGGCCGCCGCGGGACCACGGTGGCCCTCTGGGTGTTCCCGGAAGTCAGGCTGGCGACGGTGGTGCTCCAGCGGGCGGCCGAGGTCAGCCAGGCGGGACAGGTGATCAGTTTCGAGCCGCGGCGGGTCTCCTTCCCGATCCCGGCCAAGGTCCATTTCGTCGGAACGAGCAGCGAATCATGACGATCCCCCGCACCCGCTTCCCCACGGCAGCTTCCGGCCTGTCGGCCGGGCTGGCCTCCGATCCGGTCCTGCTCGACGGGATGACCGTCCTGTTCGACCAGACCACAGCCCTCACCCCCGTCGATCTCACCGCGGAGCCAGGCGATGCCCCCCGACCCCGATCCCGCGACCGACGTCCCGCTTCCCTCTCCCGCAGGGGATGAGGACGCCGCCGATGTCCCGGACGCCGGCGCGCTGGCGCCGTTCGGCGACTTCGCGGCCGACCTGGCGGTGTTCGCCGAGACGCTGGAGGACGCCGACGCCGGCGTGTCGCTGGCCGTGGAGAGCATGACCATCGACCTGCCGGTCGAGCTGGAGGTGCTGGTGGACGACGACGGCCGGGTGCGGCTGGGCGGCGAGCCGCCGACCCAGGTCACCGCCACGTCGGTCATGCCGGTGTTCCACCGGATGAGGATCACCCTGGGAGGCGCGGACTGACGTGGCCCAGAACCAGCCTTGGCGGCTCGAATCGTTCCTGGATTCCCTGATCGTCGAGCTCGACCGGGCCCAGGATACGCTTGCCGTCAAGGGAGTAAACCGGCCGCTGACCTATACGGTCAAGGATGTCGCCCTGGAACTGCAGCTCTTCCCCCAGGTCCAGGGCGACACGATCCTGTTCTCGACCGCCCGGCCGGGCGAGAGCGGGGCCAGCAAGGTATCGATCCAGCTCGGCTCGATCACCGACCGGCAGATCAAGGAAGTGACCAAGAAGCCGATCACCAAGGACGACGTGGCGATCGACCTGATCGAGGACATCGACGAGGAGACCCGGACCACGCTGCGCCGGATCGGCGTCACCTCGGAAGAGGACATCCAGCGCATGCAGGAACGGAACATCGACATCAAGAAGGTCAGCAACAACAAGGTCGATTACCAGAAGCTGGCCGACCTGATCGGGCAGACCAAACGCCGGGGCGCCGCTCCGGCGGTCAGCAAGGTCAGCGTCCAGAAATCGGGCGGGCGAACCGTGCTCCGCCTGGCCGGGACCAACCTGGCGGCCGCCGCCCAGGCGCCCGGCTTCCCGGCGGCGCTGCTGAACCAGGCCCAGGTCGAGGTGGTCTCCGCCAACGACCGGGAACTGGCGCTGGCGGTGCCGGACGGCGTGCTGCGCCCCGGCAGCAACCAGCTCGCCGTGGCCCTGGACCGCTTCTCGATCATCCGCATGGATCTGAAACACTGACCCCCGCAGCGGGGAACCGACCGAGGCACGACCCATCATGGCAGGACGCACCATGGCAGACCCCAGGGGCCAGCTCTACGCGATCGAACGGACACTGCGCCGGCGCGGCTCCAAACCCGGCGTCAAGCCCGGGGCCAGGGAGCAGCCGGCCCCGAAGCGCCAGCGCGCCGACACGGACGCGCCGATCGACCTGCGCTACCCGGCGCATCCCGGCGATGCCGTCATGCCGCCCGAGCCGGCGCCGCCCGCCGCGGGCCTGGGCTTCGCGGCCGGACTGGGCGCCGCGCCGACGCCGACCGCCTTCGATCTCGTGGCGACCGCCCTGTCGGACGGCAGCACCGCCTTCCAGGTGGAGGCTTTCGACGCCCCGGCCCGGCCCGCCAAGCCGGCCGGCTGCTGCGACGCCTGCGCGGGCCGGACCCGCGCCCTGGCCGACGAGGAGGAGGTCCGGGAAGAGCCCGCCGAGGCGCCGCCCGACCCACCGGAGGAACGGGCCGAAGAACGGGTCGAGGAGCCTCCCGCGGAGTACGTTTTCCCCGAGTCGGCCGGCCTGGGCCTCGACGAAGATCCGGAGACGCGGCGGTTCAACGAGGACCTGAAGGCGATCCTCAGCGGCCAGCGCTCCCATCCCTCGGTCGAGCCTCGGCCGGTTCCGGTCCCGCCGCCCGGCGACGAGCCGGCCGACGCGCGGCCCGTGGCGGCGCCCGCCGCCGCCTTCGGGCACGAGATCTTCGACCGCCTGGGCGCCAGCATGGCGAGGGCCACGACCTTCGACCTGGGCAGCATGGCGATCGAACGGTCGCTGGACGAATTCGACCGGCGCATGGCGGCAGAGGAGCGGAGCCCCGGTCCGCCGGCGGCGGCGCTTTCCGTCAGCGACCTGGATTTCGCCGAGGACCTCTCGCTCATCATGGGCTCGGCCGGATCGCCGGCCGAAACCGAAACCGCCGAGGATGCCGCCGGCTGACCCGGCGGGACCGACGCAGCAACCTATCGCCCGGCTGTGCGAGCCGAGGCAGCATCAGCACAGGGGGATGTCATCATGAGCCTGTTCCAGCTTCAGAAGGACGTATCGCGGGCGCGCAAGCATATCGGCAAGCGCAAGACCGGCGGCCCGGCGGCACCCGCCACCGCCCAGTCGCTCCGCCCACGGGCGCTGAACCAGTCGATCAGCTATCGGGTGCCCGGCACCGTCCCGATCATCCCGCAGGGAACCCCGAACGTCTGCTGGGCCGCCAGCACCGCCATGATGCTGTCCTGGCTGCTCGGCCAGACCGTGCCCCCGGACCAAGCGGTCGCACGTTACGGCGAACCTTGGGTTACGAAATACAAGACCGATCAGCTCCTGTGGGGAGCCGACATCCCCACCTTCTTCAACACGGTCGGGCTGGTGCAGAAGGGACCGGCGAACTTCTCCATCGCCGACTATCTCGCCATGATGCAGGCCCACGGCCCGCTGTGGGTGATCACTGCGGAAAATCCAGCCCAACCCAACATCACCCATGCCACTATCCTGGTCGGCATCTCGGGCGACGGCTCGCCGGCGGGGACCAGCTTCCACATCATCGATCCCGCCTCCAACACGGAGAAGACGAAGACCTTCGAAGCGTTCCTGCGCACGTACGAGCGGATCGCGGCGAAGAACCGGCCAGCCGGAAAGCCCTGGCCGCAGGTTCCCGCCCTGGTGATCCACTGGAGCCCCGACGCCAAGGCCAGGGTGCAGCAGCAGTCGCTGTCCTGGCGCGGCCATGCCAGCGGGATGGGTGGAGCCGCGGTCGCGGAGATAATCGCCGCGGTCGGCGGCGCGGTGGTTTCCGGCTACGTCTCCAAGACCGAGGGTGACATCACCTATCGGCTGGACATGATGGACCAGATCCGCTGCCCGGCGAAGGCCGCCAAAAAGGAGAAGGAAGTTCAGTTCGACCCCATGCACGAGGTGCGCGAAAAAGAGGAGTCCACCTGCTACGGCATGCAGATCCACATGGGCGTGAAGATCAACTGGCATTCGAACGGAACCTGTGTGGGACCCATCCTCATGGACTCGTGGAATCCCGTGGACAGGCTGGGCGGCAGCGGCACCATGGTGGGCCGAATCCTGTTGAACGAGCCGCCGCCGGTGAAGCACGGCGCAGGTGGCAAGCCGATCATCGGCGTCCGCATCCACTTCACCTGCTCGTTCAACTGCACCCTGCAAAACCCGGAAATCAGGTACTTCGACGTGACCGTCTATGCCGACGGCTCATACACCCGGGGACCGACGACGATCTGACGCGCCGCCCCCGGCCGGCCTCCGCGACAGGGCGGAGGCCGGTCGGACAGGGTCAGGTGCCGGCGACGGTCATGCCGTCGATCCGGATCGTCGGGGCGTCCATACCGTAGCGGAACTCCAGGTCGCTGGCCGGCTCCAGCACCTTGAACATTTCCTTCAGGTTGCCGGCGACCGTCAGCTCGCTGACCGGATAGGCGATCTCGCCGTTCTCGATCCAGAAGCCGGCGGCGCCCCGGCTGTAGTCGCCGGTGATCCCGTTGATGCCCATGCCCATCAGCTCGGTGATGTAGAGGCCCTGGCCGATGTCGGCGATCAGCTCCTCCGGCGTGCGTGTCCCCGGCGCCATGTACAGGTTGCTGGGCGAGGGCGAGGGCGGGCCGGAGGTGCCCCGCGACGCATGCCCGGTCGAGGTCAGGCCGAGCTGGCGGGCGGAGCGCAGGTCGAGCAGCCAGGTGGTGAGCCGCCCGTCCTCGATGATGTTGCGCCGGGAATTGGCGACGCCCTCGCCGTCGAACGGCTTGGAGCGCAGGCCGCGCCGGACGTGCGGGTCGTCCACGATGGTGATCCCGGCCCGGAACAGCTGCTCGCCCATCTTGTCCTTCAGGAAGCTGGTGCCGCGCGCGATCGACGGCCCGGTGATCGCCCCGGACAGGTGTCCGATCAGGCCGCGCGACACCCTCGGGTCGTAGACCACCGGCACCTGGCAGGTCTTGACCTTGCGCGGGTTCAGCCGGCGCACCGCCTTCTCGCCGGCGCCCCGGCCGATCTCCTCCGCGGAGGCCAGATCGGCGGCGAAGACCTTGGAGCTGTACTCGTAGTCGCGTTCCATCCCCGTGCCGGACCCGGCCAGCACCGACACCGACAGGCTGCGGCGCGAGATGGAATAGGCGCCGGCGAAGCCGTTGCTGGCGGCGATGGCGACGTGGGAGCGGCTCCAGCTCGCCTCCGCGCCTTCGGAATTGGTGACGCCCTGGACCGCCAGGGCGCTCTCCTCGGCGATCCGCGCCTGCTCGATCATCTGCTCGGCCGACGGTTCGGTCGGGTCGTCCATCTCCAGGTCGGTCGGCCAGCCGCGGGCGAGCTGGTCGGGATCGGCGAGGCCGCTGAAGGGGTCCTCCGGCACGTTGCGGGCCATGGCGACGGCCCGCTCGACCAGGGCCGCCAGCGTGTCGGCGCTGCGGTCGGTGGTCGAGACGATCGCCTGGCGCTTGCCGACGAAGACGCGCAGGCCCAGGTCGCCGGCTTCCGCCCGCTCCAGCCGCTCCGGCTGGCCCAGCCGCTGCGACAGCGACAGGGAGGCGCCGTCGAACAGCACCGCGTCGGCGGCGTCCGCGCCGGCGGCCTTGGCCTTCCCGATCAGGTCTTCCAGCAGGGAGAGGGAGGCGTTGTGGGAATCAGCAGGCATCGACATCTCCGGTCCATTTCATTTCGCGCACGCTCTTTCGGACGTCTCTATCAAAGTGGGCGGCGTCGGCGAAAGATGGCAGGGGAGAGATGGGCCTGTCCCGCATATTTTCGCACCCCGTCCGGCGGCGGCACTCGGCAAGGCATCCGCCGCACGCAGGTCTGCATTTCATTTCTGGTATACAAAATACGGCATACAGTATTTGACATCCAAACCAGCCGGGAGCATCTTCCTTCCAACGCGGCAGGGCAGACACCAAGCCGCACTTCCTACCGAACCGGAGCCGACCCATGCTGACTGGGACCAATTTCGAAGCCATCGCCATCCTCGCCATCGTCGCGGTCGTCCATGCCGTGGCCAGCATGATCATCGCCCGCAGGCTGACCGGTGCCGAAGGGACTTCCACCCTGCCGGCCGCTTCGATCATCCGCGGCGCCGTGGCGCGGACGCCGGCCAACGACGGCCTGCGCAACGCCGCCTGAACCGGAACCTGGCAAGCCGAACCCCGCCATCGGTCGAAAGTCGGATGGGAAAAACGGTGTTTGCGCTTGCGATGTACTGAACCGTACATTACATTGTGCACTGCAGCAGAGATGCTGCGACGCCTCTTTGGGCGTTTCCTCCCTAGACTCTGGGCCGCCTTCATGGCGGCCTTTTTTTGTCCATCTGGCGGGACGGACGAAAGCGGAGCCCGCTCTGTCTTTGACTCAGAATCCTTTGGTCAGCACGTCGATAGCGTTGACAATCTCGTCATGATGTCCGTCAAGCGTTGCTACCGGTCTTTTGAGTACAGAGATTGGGACGGCAGTGATGTACTGGGTGATCATGACGACTTCGAGATCACCGATGAGAAAGACAGGGTTCAGACGCTTTGCTGGTATCGGAGCCTGCTGCCCTTCAATCAAAGGAATGATCACTCGGGTGTTAAGGCTGTCCAATACGTTGGGCTGGACATCGAGCAGGTATCCGGAACCTTCAGGATTCAGATAAACATCCTATCGGGCCATCAGAATTGCCGGTATTTCGCAAGCGGCAGCCCATGCTTCTCGACATACTCATTCGAACTCATCAGTGCTTCCCGGTTTTCCTCCACCCATAATTCAGCCCGCTTCTCAGCGATCGCCTGCATGAGACCGAACTCGGCGGCACGGGACACATTCACCTGAAGCTCCTTGGCTTCCTTCATTTGCGTTTCGTTGATCGAAACGTTGGTCGCCCGCTTCGGTGTTTCGGCGAGATAGCGCGTTGCCTTGCCCATGTATTTCTCCATCAGCGGCGGCGACTTCATCGTCACCGATGTCAGGCGACCTTGCGGATCACCCGCTCGGCCGGCAGGCGGACCGTCACCGTGGTGCCCCGCCCCGGCATGCTCTCGATCGACAGGGTCCCGCCGTGCAGCGCCGCGAGCGACCGGGCCAGCGGCAGGCCGAGGCCGGTCCCCTGGGTCTTGTTGCTCAGGGAACTGTCGATCTGGCCGAAGGGCGCCAGGGCCTTCTCCATGTCTTCCGGCGCTATGCCGATGCCCGTGTCGGCCACGGCGACGGCCAGGCTTCCGTCCGGCTCGATGCCGGCCGACACCAGCACCTTGCCGCCCTTGGGGGTGAACTTGACCGCGTTGGTCAGCAGGTTGGCGATGATCTGCTTCAGCGCCAGCTCCTCCGCCCGGACGGGCGGCAGGTCCGGCGGCAGGTCGATCGCGACCGCGACGCCGCCGAACTGGGCGCGCGCCTCGACCAGGCGGACGCAGTTGCGGGAGACCCGGCCGATATCGACCACCGTGTCCTGAAGCTCCTTCTTGCCGGCCTCGATCTTCGACATGTCCAGGATGTCGTTGATCAATGCCAGAAGCTGCGTGCCGCTTTCATGGATGTCGCGGGCATACTCTACATATTCGGGGCGCCCTGCCGGACCGAACATCTCGTTCATGATGATCTCGGAGAAGCCGATCACGGCGTTCAGCGGCGTGCGCAGCTCATGGCTCATGTTGGCCAGGAACTCGGACTTGGCGCGGCTGGCGAGTTCGGCCTCCTCCCTCGCCATCCGCTGAAGCTCCTCGGCGGCCCTGCGGTCGGTGATGTCCTCGACCTTGCCTTCATAGTAGAGCAGCCGGCCGGCGGGGTCGCGCACGGCGCGGGCCGTCTCCGAGATCCAGATGATGGAGCCGTCCTTGCGGCGGACCTCCGACTCGAAGCCGTGGATGGTGTCGTACCGGTCCAGCAGGCGGGCGAACTGGTCCCGCCGCCTCGGGTCCACGTAGAGCTGGTGCCGGATGTCCTGGAGGGCTTCCAGCACGTCCGCGGGCGTGTCATGGCCATAGATCCGCGCCAGGGACGGATTGGCGCTCAGCATCCGTCCGTCGGGCGAGGTCTGGAAGATGCCTTCCGCGGCGTTCTCGTAGATCTCCCGGTACTTGCGCTCGCTCTCGCCCAGCGCCGCCGCGGTCCGCTCGTTCTCGCGGATGCGGTGTTCGAGCTCGCGGTTGATCCGCTCCAGGCGGCTCGCCAGCGCCCCGACGTCGGCGGCCCGGCGCTGCGCCGCGACCATGTAGGCCGCCAGCATCGCGGTCAGGACCAGTCCTCCCAGCAGCACCCCGGCCGGCGCGAAAGCCAGCGCCGGCGGCAGGCCGAGCATGACGGCCCGGAACTCGGCGATCCAGACGCGGTCGCCGATCACGATACGGGTCCCGCGGACCACCGGCCCGACCAGGGCCAGGAGGCCCAGGCTCGCCTGATGTTCACGGGCGTAGAGCGGCCTGTCCGGCTGCTCCGGATCGAACACCCGCAGGGAAAGCGGCGCCATGCCGGTGCCCTGGTCTCCCTGGGCCTCCCGGAAAAGGCCGCCCAGGGAGGCAATGGCCACGGCGGCCCCGTCCACCGCCCCATTCTCCCACCGCCGGGTCGGCACCGCGACCGCCAGCAGGTATCCGGTTCCGGCCGGCGTACCCTCCAGGTCGCGGACCACGCCGGCAGCCAGGGGCCGCCCGGCCAGGGCCGCGGAGGCGAGGCCGCGCAAGTCGGAACTCCGCTCGACCGGGCTATCCTCCCACCGGCTCCCGGGCTCCCCGATCGCATAGCGCGCGACGATGCGGCCCTCGGTCCGCGGCGTCCAGAAAAGCAGGTCGACACCGTCGCGATCAGGCAGGATATGGTCGATGAATCCGGCGAATTCCCCGGAAGTCACCGTGCCGGACGCGCTGAACAGGGCGCTGGTCGCCCTGACCGTATCCTCCACCACGCGGACACGGCGCTGGATCGTCTCGGTCATGTGGACCGCCTGGGC
The DNA here is from genome assembly GCF_016765655.2 of Skermanella mucosa. Taxonomy (NCBI): domain Bacteria; kingdom Pseudomonadati; phylum Pseudomonadota; class Alphaproteobacteria; order Rhodospirillales; family Azospirillaceae; genus Skermanella; species Skermanella mucosa. Next base: position 651,926 of record NZ_CP086106.1, on the reverse strand, counting down.
GTCCAGGATCTCGGCGATCTGGGCCGCGGTCTGCTGGCGCACCACCAGGAACATGGAGACCGACAGCAGTATCCCGCACAGGATCACGCAGGCCAGCGTCGTCCGGCGGTCGCGCCCGCGGCTTTCCGACTCCAGATCCGGACCCCGGCCACGGACCGTCGGCCCTCCCGCTCTTCCCGCAAAGACGCGCACCAAGACCGACCTGCCAGAAATTAGTTACAGATACATTTTATCAGTATTATCGCCGAATTGGCATATCTGGCAACGGCTCATCCGGCATCTGTCTTCCGTAAGCCTGGATGAATGGCCGCACCGGGCTACTTCTCATCACCGCGGGCAAGCAATATCGGGGGAATCGATGGGCGACGGGACGGTGATCGGGTTTCCGGGGCGATCAGGCCGGGGCGGGATCTCCCGGGTGGCGGTGATCGGCGCCGGGCTTTCCGGCTTGGCGTGCGCGGAGCGACTGGCCGGCCGGGGTTTGGACGTGACCGTCTTCGACAAGGGGCGGGCACCGGGCGGCCGGATGGCGACGCGCCGGACGGATGCCGAAGACGCTACCCTGCGGTTCGACCACGGCGCCCAGTATTTCACCGCCCGGGACCCTCGTTTCCGCAGCCGGGTCGAGGACTGGGTCGCGCGGGGTGCTGCGGCGCCCTGGGCCGGGCGGATCGTCCGGATCGGCGCGGGCGGCATCGAGGAATCACCGGGCGAGCGCTTCGTCGGCACGCCGGGCATGACCGCTCCCGCCCGCCTGCTGGCGGAGTCGGTCGCTCCCCGCAGCGGCGTGCGGGTGGCGGAGGTGGTTCCGGGAAGCGACGGGTGGCGGCTGCGCGACGAGGCCGGGCGGGATCTGGGAAGCTATGACCGGGTGGCTGTCGCCGTGCCCTCGCCCCAGGCCGTACCCCTGCTGGCCGAAGCGCCGGATCTCGCCTCGGCGGCGGCCGAAGCGGTGATGGCGGGATGCTGGTCCGTGCTGGCCCGATTCCCGCAACCGCTCGGGCTGGACTATGACGGGGCTTTCGTCACGGATTCTCCGCTCTCGTGGATCGCTTGCGACAGTTCCAAGCCCGGCCGCGATGCCGGCCGGGGCGAGACCTGGGTGCTCCACGGCTCGCCCGCCTGGTCGCAACGCCATATCGAGGATGATCCGGCCGGCGTGATCGACCGCCTGACGGCGGCTTTCCGTGACTTGGCGGGAGTCGGGCCGGTCGAGGCGGGCTATCTCGCCGCGCATCGCTGGCGTTTCTCGATCCCGATCCAGGGGCTGGATCAGGACTGCCTGTACGATCCGGAGCGTGGGCTGGGCGCGTGCGGCGACTGGTGCCTGGGCGGCAGGGTCGAGGGCGCCTTCCTCAGCGGCCTGGCGCTGGCCGATCGAATCCTGGCCGATCGAGTCCTGGCGGAGGGATCCCCGGTTTGATACCGTCCCGCCGCCATGACCTTCGATGAAAACCACGTTCCATCACCCTGCACGCGAGTCTGCGTGATCGATCCGGTCTCGGGCTACTGCCGGGGCTGCCTGCGTACCCTCGACGAGATCACCGGCTGGGGAACGAAACCGCCCGGGGAGCGCCGCGCGGTGATCGCGGCGCTGGAGGAGCGGAAGCGCCGCTAGGCGTCGGGTCCGCGCTCCGTCAGGTCGAACTGGGCGGTCGGCTCCGTCTCGACCAGTCCGGCGATGGTCTCGTACGCCTGGGCGTTGGTGTCCATCTGCTCCCGGATGGGATCGTTCTGTTCACCGACATGACGGAAGAAGGATGCGGCATCCCTCAGCAGCTTGGCGGCGATTTCGGCGTTGGTTGCCATCGGCGGTCTCCTGGGATGAGGGGGTTGGACGAAAAGCGTATTCGGTGTCCAACACGCCCCTGCCCGATCCGTTGCGACCGATCGGTGCGATTCGAACGGCTACGAAGCCTGCTTCGAGCCCTGCTTGACCGCCGCGAGGCGGTCGCGGTCGGACCGCAAGCGTGCCAGATGCTGGCTGATCACGCTGGCGAGATGGGTGGGAAGATCCTTGTCGAGCGCCTGCTCGTACCGGCGCACCGCTTCCGTTTCGCCCCGCTCCACCTCCTGGATGATCGCCGCCCGGTCGCGCCCCATGACGGCGGACTTGAGGTCGACGAAGAACCGGTGGGCGCCGCCCAGCATGGTGCCGCTGGCCTCCGGCGCCCCGCCCTGCTCCGCCACGTGCTTCTGGAGATCGCGGACCATGGCGCCGCGCTGGGCGGAGAGATCGTTGAACAGCGTCTTCAGATCCGGGTCCTGGGCATCCTCGGCGGACTTCCGATACCCTTCATGGCTGTCCTCGGTGATCTGAATCAGGTCGTTCAGGGTATCGACGATCTCGTCCTTGGTCATGGCCCGCTCCACCGGTGTTTCACATCGGCGATAACGAGCCATTCCCTGACTTGGTTCCCATCCCCGAGCCCCGCGTGAGGCTTACCCCCGGGGCGCGTGCTTGTTCAGGATGCGCTGAAGGGTGCGCCGGTGCATCTTCAGGCGGCGCGCCGTCTCCGACACGTTGCGGTCGCACTGCTCGAATACCCGCTGGATATGTTCCCATCGGACCCGGTCGGCCGACATGGGGTTGTCCGGCGGCGGCGGCAACGGGCGCCCGTCGGCGAGCAGCGCCGCCTCCACCGCGTCGGCGTCGGCCGGCTTGGGCAGGTAGTCGACCGCCCCCGCCTTGACCGCCGCGACCGCGGTGGCGATGTTGCCGTAGCCGGTCAGGACCACGATCCTGCTGTCCGGGCGGGCGTCGCGCAGGGCGGCGACCACGTCGAGGCCGCTGCCGTCGCCCAGCCGAAGGTCGACCACGGCGAACACGGGCGCCGATTCCTGGGCGACCTCGATCCCCATCGCGACGCTGTCGACCGCGACGACGTCGAAGCCGCGCTTTTCCATCGCGCGGGCCAGGCGGTTGCGGAACGGGGGATCATCATCGACAACCAGAAGGCTGCGCGAGGCGTCACCGGAGAAAGTGAGTTTGGCTGCTTCGCCTGTCGGACCGATGTCGGAAGTCATTCGCGTTCCCGTCCCTCAGCCTTTCGTGTCGAAAATCGGTGGATTCCACCGTACGACAACTTGCGCCCCGCCGCTACGACTATTGGCAAACATGACCTCCGCCCCGGTACGCTCCAGCAGGGTCTGCGCGATGAAGATGCCCAACCCCATGTGCGAGCCGCCCTCGGCCCGGCCGCCCTCGACGCGGGTAGAGATGTAGGGCTCGCCTATCCGGTTCAGCAGGTTCTGGGGAAAGCCCGGCCCGTCGTCGCCGACGGTGATGGTCAGCGCCTCCTCGTCCCAGCGGGCGCGCACGGTGACCGTGGACCGGGCGAACTGGGTAGCGTTCTGGATCAGGTTGCCCAGGCCGTGGATGATCTCCGGGCTGCGGCGGATCATCGGGACGGCCGGGCCGGCCACCGGCTCGGTCTCCAGCAGGTACTTGATGTGGCCCAGCCGGTGGGGCGCGCCGGCGGCCTCGATCAGCGCCGGGACGGTCAGCCGGTCGAACGGTTCGCCGCCCTCCGCCTCGGGCTTCCGCGACAGCTCGGCCAGGATGTCGCGGCAGCGCAGGCTCTGGCTCTGCAGCAGGGCGATGTCCTCGGCCAGCGGGCTGTCCGGCGGGATCTCGCTCGCCAGTTCCTTGGCGACGAGATGGATGGTGCCGAGCGGGGTGCCCAGCTCGTGGGCGGCGGCCGCCGCCAGCGCGCCCAGCGCCGACAGCCGCTGCTCGCGCTCCAGCGCCATCTGGCTGGCCGCCAACGCGTCGGAGATCGACCGCGCCTCCTGCGCGACGCTCCAGACATAGGCGGTGATGAAGATCGCGGACAGCGACAGCGACAGCCAGATGCCTAGCAGGTACAGGGGCGGCAGCCCGACCGCGCCGTTGGCCCAGGGCAGCGGGAACTGCCATAGAGCCAGCCCGGTCAGGCAGCACAGCGCCAGCACGGTCAGCGCGATCACGCTGACCCGGGACAGGATCGTGCCGGCCACGGTCAGCGGCGCCAGGATCAGGATCGCGAAGGGGTTCTGGAGCCCGCCGGTCAGGTACAGCAGCAGCGTGAGCTGGAGCGTGTCGTATCCCAGGTAGAGGGCGGCGTCCCGGTCGGCCAGCCGGGGCCGGGTGCCGCGCTGGGCCTGCGCCGCCAGGTTCAGCAGGACCGACGCCCCCATGGCGGCCAGCGCCGGCCCGAGCGGCAGCTTGAAGCCGAAGCCGAAATGGACCGACAGGACCGCGGTCAGCTGTCCCACGACGGCGATCCAGCGGATCAGGATGAGGGTCCGCAAGGTCACCCGGCCGTCGATCGCGGTGGCGATCGGCGTGACGACCGGGGGAGAGGCTGGACCGGAACGCGGCGGCGGTGCGGCTTCGATCATGGTGGGCTGCCGGGAGTCGAGGGGGTGGTCAGCGGCTGGGCGGTCCGCCATATAGCCTGCTTATGTCCCAGCCTGTCATCAAAGTCGATCACCTGACCAAGCGGTTCGATGCCACCACGGCGGTCGACGGCATCAGCTTCGCCGTGCCGGCCGGCACCGTCGCCGGGCTGCTCGGCGGCAACGGCGCCGGCAAGACCACCACCATCTCCATGCTGCTGGGCCTGCTTCTGCCCACGTCGGGCACCATCGAGGTGCTGGGCGAGGACATGCTGCGCCACCGCCACCGGGTGCTGCCGCGGATGAACTTCTCGTCGCCCTATGTCGACTTGCCGCACCGCCTGACCGTCGCCGAGAACCTGACCGTGTACGGCCATCTTTACGGCCTGTCCGGCGTCCGGCGCCGGGTCGCGGAGATCGCCGAGGCGCTCGACATCGCGCGCTTCCTGAAGAAGCCGACGGGGCAGCTCTCCGCCGGGCAGAAGACCCGCGTGGCGCTCGCCAAGGCCCTGCTCAACCGGCCGGACGTGCTGCTGCTGGACGAGCCGACGGCCTCGCTCGACCCCGACACGGCCGACTGGATCCGGACCTACCTGGAGACCTACCGAAGGGAGACCGGCGCCACGATCCTGCTGGCGTCGCACAACATGCTGGAGGTCGAGCGGCTGTGCGGCCTGGTGCTGATGATGCGCGGCGGCACCATCGTCGACCGGGGCGCCCCGGCGGACCTGCTGGAACGCTACGGCCGCGACACGCTGGAGGACGTCTTCCTCGACATCGCGCGCGACCGCCGCTCCGGCACCGTCGCGGACGCGGCGGAGTGATCGGCCCGATGGACGGCAGGGGAAACCCCATGGGAGGCTCCGCCCGCCGGATCGCGGCGATGGTGCTGCGCTACTGGTACCTGCTGCGCGGGTCGTGGCCGCGCCTGCTGGAACTGGCCTACTGGCCGACCGTGCAGATGATCATGTGGGGCTTCATCAGCCAGTTCATGGCGACCAACAGCACCTGGGTGGCCCAGGCCGCGGGCGTGCTGATCGCGGCGGTGCTGCTGTGGGACGTGCTGTTCCGCGGCCAGCTCGGCGTGTCGGTGTCGTTCCTGGAGGAGATGTGGTCGCGCAACCTGGGCCACCTGTTCGTCAGCCCCCTGCGGCCGGGCGAATGGGTGGCGGCGCTGATGGCCATGAGCCTGATCCGCACGCTGCTGGGCACCGTGCCCGCCGGACTCCTGGCGATCCCGATCTTCGGATACTCGATCTTCGACATGGGCCTGCCCCTGGTCGGGTTCTTCGCCAACCTGATCGTCATGGGCTGGTGGCTCGGGCTGCTGATCGTGGCGCTGATCCTGCGCCACGGCCTGGGCGCCGAGAGCCTTGCCTGGGTCGCGGTCTTCCTGCTGGCGCCGGTCAGCGCCGTCTATTACCCGGTCGAGGTTCTGCCCGGCTGGCTCCAGGCGGTGGCCTGGGCGCTGCCCTCCGCCCACGTCTTCGAAGGCATGAGGGCGCTGATGTTCGAGAACGCGACTCGCTGGGACCATCTGGCCTGGGCGGTCGGGCTGAACGCCGCCTACATGGCCGCGGCTGCGTTCGTCTTCCTGCACTATTTCAAGGTCGCCCGGGTGCGCGGCTCGCTGCTCCAGACCGGGGAGTGAGCCGGCTCACTCCTGCCAGAACGGCTTGGAGACCTCCGCCAGGGCCTGCTGCTCGGTCAGGCCGATGTCGGACAGCAGGTGGCGGTCCATGCGGGCCAGGTCGCGGCGGGTCAGCGCGCGGCGGCGCCACAGGGCCGGCAGTTCCGCGATGCGGGCCAGCGGGACGGCGGGGATCGCGACGGGCAGCGCCGACGCATGCCTGGTTTGAGTTCTGATCATGGCAGCCTCCTTCGGCGTGCGGTATGCGATGGTTTCGACATGTATGATCTACGGCGTCCGGCGCTTGCGCACAAACCATGAGTTCTCATACTCTGCATGAGCGAAACTCATGCATGAGCCGTCATGTCGCGCCGCCTTCCGCCGCTGAACTCGCTGCGCGCCTTCGAGGCCGCCGCCCGCCATCTCAGCTTCACCGTGGCCTCGGAAGAGCTGCACGTGACCCAGGGCGCGGTCAGCCGGGCGGTCAAGGGGCTGGAGGACCATCTGGGCGTGACGCTGTTCCAGCGCCTGCCGCGCGCCCTGGCGCTGACCGACGAGGGCAAGGTGCTGCTGGCGGGGGTGACGGAGGGTCTGGACCGGATCGCCCAGGCCGCGGCGCGGGTCGAGGCGCGGGCCCATGACCTTCAGGTCAAGGTGCCGCCGACCTTCACGATCCGCTGGCTGATGCGCCGCCTGATCCGGTTCCAGACCAGCCGTCCCGATATCCGGGTCAGGCTGAACACCGGCTGGGAATGGGTCGATTTCGACCGGGACGACTTCGACGCCGGGATCGTGTTCGGGGTCGGCCCCTGGCCGGGGCTGCGCGCCGACCCGCTGTTCGAGGAACGGCTGACCGCCCTGTGCGCGCCGTCCCTGCTCGGCCGGCTGAAGGCTCCCGCCGACCTCGCGGGCCTCACGATCCTGCATCCCGACCCGCACCAGAGCGAATGGCGCGCCTGGCTGGAACTGGCGGGGATGCCCGACCTGGACGTGGACCGCAACTGCCAGATCTTCGACACCCAGGACCTGGCGATCCAGGCCGCGGCCGACGGGCATGGCGTGACGGTGGCCGACCTGTCGCTGGTCCAGGACGACATCGCGGCCGGCCGGCTCGCGGTTCCCTTTCCCGGTCTGGAGGCGCGGCTCGGCAGCTACCAGCTCGTCAGCCCGAAGCACCTGGCCGACCGCCCGGCGCTGGCGGCATTCCGCGACTGGCTGCTCGAAGAGGCCCGCGGGGCCTGACGCATTTTGCAAATCCCCGTCGCTTCCCCTTGGCATTTTGCCAAGGACGCGCGGAAGACCGCCTATGTCGTTGAACATAGACACCGAGTGGTCGCTGCAGGAGATTCCACGGCAGGCGCGAAGGATTCGACCCTCTTTCCAAAGTGGTATTTTGAAATTCCCGGATCTGGCACCCGGCATGCTTGAGGCGTCGCATGACGGACCGAAGGCGATAACGGGTATCGGCCGGATCAAGTCCTCCAGACTTATCGGGAGCATCATGAAAAACTGGACCTTGCGCGCGCGGATGCGCACTGCCCTCGCGACCCTCGCGCTGCTCGTCATTGCGCTGGGAATTTTCTCCCTGGACCGGATGGCGGTGGTGGACGAGCAGTCGTCACTGATCGCCCACACCTGGATGCCGCGAGCCAACCTGCTGAACGCGGCCAACACGGCGACCTCCGACTACCGCATCGCCGAGGCGACGCACATCCTCTCGACCACCGACGATGCCATGGCGCAGGCCGAGCGCGACCTGGAGCGGATCAGGAAGGACATCGACCAGCGGTTCGACAGCTACCTCAAGTCCGACCTGCATCCCGAGGAGCGCGCGCTCATCAACGATGTGGTCGAGGAATGGCGGGAATACCTGGACAAGAGCCGGGAGATGATCACGATATCCCGGCGGAACGAGAACGAGGCGGCCGCCCGACAATTCATGTCGACCAAGGCCACCTTCGACGACTTCTCGGAGGGTCTCCTGAAGCTGGTGACGCTCGACACCCGGTTCGGGGAAGAGGCGAGTGAGGAAGGCGACGCCATCTACGCCTTCTCCCGCGCCGTCGTGGTGTCGATCCTGGTGCTGGTGATCGCCGCCCTGGCCGGCGTCGTCCTGTTCTTCGAGAAGGCGGTCGCCGCCGCCATGGTCCGCATCACCGGGACCATGACCCGGCTGGCCGCCGACGACCTCTCGGTCGAGGTCGCCGGACGCGAGCGCGGCGACGAGATCGGCGCCATGGCCAAGGCCGTGCAGGTCTTCAAGGAGAATGCCGAACAGCGGCGCCTGCTGGAGGCCCGCCAGCGCGAGGAGCAGGCAGCCCGGCAGAAGCGGATGGAGACGATCGATCGGCTGATCGCCGGGTTCGACAGCTCCATGGGCAATATCCTGAGGACCGTTTCGTCCGCCGCGACCGAACTGGACAGCACGGCGCAGAGCATGGCTGCCATCGCCGAGGAGACCAGCCGCCAGGCCGGCGCGTCCGCCGCCGCGGCCGAGCAGACCTCCGCCAACGTCCAGACCGTCGCGGCGGCGGCCGAGGAAATGGCCGGATCGCTGCAGGAGATTTCCCGCCAGGTGTCCCGGTCCACCGGCATCGCCAACCAGGCGGTCGCCGAGGCGGAGCAGACCAATGCGACCATCCAGGGGCTGGCGGAAGCCGCCAACCGGATCGGCGAGGTGGTCGACCTGATCGCCGACATCGCGAGCCAGACCAACCTGCTGGCGCTGAACGCGACGATCGAGGCGGCGAGAGCCGGCGAATCGGGCAAGGGCTTCGCGGTGGTGGCGTCCGAGGTCAAGAGCCTGGCGACCCGCACGGGCAAGGCGACGGAGGAGATCTCCGCCCAGATATCGTCGATGCAGGCGGCCACCGGCGGCGCCGTCGGCGCGATCCGGGACATCGGCACGACCATCGGCTCGATCAACGAGATCACCACCGCGATCTCGGCCGCGGTCGAGGAGCAGACCGCCGCGACCTCCGAGATCTCCCGCAACGTCACCCAGGCCGCGGCCGGCACCCAGGAGGTATCGTCCAACATCGTCCAGGTGACCGAGGCGTCCGGCCAGACCGGGACCGCGGCGACCCAGGTCCAGAGCGCCGCCGGGGAACTGTCGCAGCAGTCGGAACTGCTCCGGGCCGAGGTCGAGCGGTTCCTGGCCGGCATCCGCGCGGCGTAACCCCCGGGAAGGCCGGAGGATCAGCGGCGCAGCGTGACCGCCGTCTCCACGGTCCCGGCGCCCACCGTGACGGCCATGTCGGCGAAGTCGGGCGGCGCGAAGTTCACCTTCGCGTCGTTGCCGAAACCGAAGGGCTCGGTCGGGACGCCGAGCAGGTTCGAGTCGAGCTTGCCGTTGCCGTTGAGGTCGTGGATCGCGGCGATGCCGTAGCGGCCCGGCGTCAGGTCGCGGAACACCACCACCACGTCGCCCTCCCGGGCGGGAGCCGCCTCCCCGAAGGTCCGCTCCCGCTTCTCGAAGGCTTCCGGCGTGGCGTAGAGCCCGACCTTGACGTCGCCGTCGGCGGACGGAACGCCGCGGACCGTGACCCGCAGCTCGGAAGCGGACGCGCTTCCGGCCCACAGGCATGCGGCCCCCAGGAAGACGGGCAGGATCGCCAGCACGGCGGCCCTCGCCATGTCAGTGGACCTGACCGGAGGCTTGGCCGCCCGACGGCCCCGACGACTGGCCGCTGACGCCGGCCTCGGCGAAGGTGGCCATGCCGGTATGGCACTCGACCGCGGCCTTCAGGATCGGGATCGCCAGGGCGGCGCCGGAGCCCTCGCCCAGGCGCATGCCGAAGTCGAACAGGGGCTGCTTGCCCAGCTTCTCGATCAGCAGGGCGTGGCCCGGCTCGGCCGAGCGGTGGGCGATCAGGCAATGGTCGAGGGCGCGCGGGTCCAGCTTCGCCAGGACGGCCGCTGCCGCGGTGCAGGCGTAGCCGTCCAGCACCACCGGCGTGCGGGCCAGCCGGGCCGCGGCGACGGCGCCGGCGATGGCGGCCAGCTCGAAGCCGCCCAGGCAGCGCAGCGCCTCCAGCGGGTCGGACGAGGCGCCGGGATTGGCGGCGAGGCCGGCTTCCACGGTCTCGACCTTGAGCGCCAGGCCGGTGGCGTCCACCCCGGTGCCGGGGCCGACCCAGTCGGCCGGATCGCCGCCGAACAGCGCGGTGCACAGCGCTGCGGCGGAGGTGGTGTTGGCGATGCCCATCTCGCCCAGGCAGATCAGGTGGAGCCCCTGCTCCACCGCCATCATGCCGTAGGCCATGGCGCGGGCGCAGCCTTCCTCCGTCATGGCGGGGCCGGTGGTGAAGTCCCGGGTCGGGCGGTCCAGGTCCAGCTCGTAGACCCGCAGGTCGGCGTCGGCCACCTCGGACAGCTGGTTCACGGCGCCGCCGCCGTCGATGAAGTTCTGCACCATCTGGGCGGTGACCTCCGCCGGATAGGCCGAGACGCCGCGCGCCGCGATGCCGTGGTTGCCGGCGAAGACGCTGACCCGGGGCCGGCGCAGCTCGGGCGGATGCTTGCCCTGCCACGTCGCCATCCATTGGGCGAGCTCCTCCAGCCGGCCGAGCGATCCGCGCGGCTTGGTGAGCTGGTTCTGCCGCGCCAGCGCCGCCGTGCCCGCTTCCAGGTCGGGGCCCGGCAGGTCGCGGATCAGGGCGCGGATCTCGTCGAAGGTGACGGCGGGTTGCGGATTGGCCATGGCGCTGTCTCGGCTTTGCGGAAACGGGGATGCGGAAGAGGTATGGGGCACGATTCGGGCGGCACCTTGGCAGGAAAGCTAGGGCCGGTCAAAAGCCTTCCGAACGGACCTGACCTGCCTTATACCGCACCCATGTCCAAGAGTTCCCAAACCAAGGCGTCCGCCCGGCTGGGCGACGAGATCGCCGCCGCCGCGATCTTCCTGACCCGGCTGCCGGTCCGGTTCGACGGCCCCATGCCCGCGGACCTGCACGGGCGGGCGCTGGGCTGGTATCCCGTGGTCGGGGCGGGACTCGGGCTGGCCGCCGGCGCCGTCTACGCGGTCGCCACGCTGCTGGGCCTGACCTCCACGGCCGCGGCACTGCTGGCCCTGGGGGTGCAGGTGATGGTGACGGGAGCGCTGCACGAGGACGGGCTGGCCGACGTGGCCGACGGCTTCGGCGGGGGGCGCGACAAAATGGCCAAGCTGGCCATCATGCGCGACAGCCGCCTGGGCAGCTACGGCGTGCTGGCGCTGCTGTTCTCGCTCGGGCTGCGCTGGTCGGCGCTGGCGGCGCTGGCCGACCCGCTGGCCGTCGCGGCGGCGCTGATCGGGGCCGGCGCGCTGTCGCGGGCGATGGTGCCGGCCGTCTACGGCTATCTCGACCCGGCCCGGACGGACGGGCTGGCGGCGGAACTGGGAGCGCCGCCGGGAACCCGGATCGCCATGGCCCTGGCGCTCGGGATCTGCCTGGCGGGGCTGGCCCTGGGACCGGTGGCGCTGCCGGTGCTGGCGGCGGCGATCGTCGCGGCGCTGGCGATCGCCGAACTGGCGCGGGCGCAGATCGGCGGCCATACCGGCGACGTGCTGGGCGCCTGCCAGCAGGCGGTGGAGATCGCCGTGCTTCTGGTCCTGGCGACGATGATGCTGCCATGAGCGGCCCGGCCCCGGACAAAGTTACGCGATGGTGGCTGGTGCGGCATGCCCCGGTAATCAACCCGGAAGGCAGGATCCACGGCCAGCTCGACGTGGCGGCGGACTGCGGCGACGTCCCCGCGTTCGAGTCGCTTGCCCGGCTTCTGCCGTCCGGCGCGGTGCGGATGGTGACGACGCTGTCCCGCACCTATCGCACCGCCGAGGCGGTCTGGGGGGCCGGGACGGAGCTGGTCGTCGAGGCGGGGCTGCTTGAACAGGATTTCGGCGCGTGGCAGGGGTTCAGCCATGACGAGCTGGCCGCCATGGACGACGGCGGGCGGATCGCCCGGTTCTGGGAGGCCCCCGCGACCACCCGGCCGCCGGGCGGCGAGAGTTTCGAGCAGGTGGTCGCCCGGGTCGCCCTGGCGCTGGAGCGTTACTCGGAATCCCATGCCGGTCGGGATATCGTGGCGGTCTGCCACGCCGGCGCGATCAGGGCTGCGCTGGCGGTGGCGCTGGGGATCCCCCCCGCGGCGGCGCTAGCATTCCAGGTCGATCCCCTGTCGGTGACCCGGATCGACCACATCCCGCTGGACGGGGCGAAGCCCGCCTGGCGGATCGTCGGCGTCAACCGGCCGCCCTTCTAGGGTTCAGAAGTAATGCAGCGCGGCGGCGGCGGCCGCGGCTAGACCGGCCAGCAGGAGGCAGGCGACGGCGTAGAGGGCCAGGGCCGGCCTGATGTCGGCCGGGACGGCGCGGGCGCGGCCCTCGCCGATCCAGGGGGCGCGGACCATCACCTCCCCCTCCCTACGGGGGCCGCCGAGGGAGAGGTCCAGCGCGCCGGCGATCGCGGCGACCGGGGCCGGCGCGGCGGCGGCGAGGGTGCGGGCCGCCTCGCCGGTCCGGGTCCGGGGAACGAAGGGACAGGCCAGCACCAGCAGCACCCCGGTCAGGCGGGTCGGAACCCAGCCCAGCGCCGCGTGCAGGCGCGCCGTCGCCAGCCCGAACCGGTCGTGCCGCGGTCCCCGGTCGCCGATCGCCCGATCGAGGGCGTCCACCGCCGTCCACAGCAGGATGCCGGGAAGGCCCGCCACCGCGTACCAGACGGCGGGCGCCACCACCCCGCCGTCGAGCGCCCGGGCCGCCCCCTCGACCGCGACGCGCACGACGCCGTGCTCGTCCAGGGTGAGGGTGTGGCGGTCGGTCAGGTCGCGGACGGCGTCCCGCCCCGCCGGCAGCCCTTTCCATTCCAGCGCCCGCATGGTGGTGCGCAGCCGGTTCCACGGCGGCCGGACCTGGAGCGCGCCGGCGACCAGCGCCAGCTCCACCGCGTAGCCGTAGGGCAGGAAACGGAGCCCCACCGCCAGGGCCAGCCCGGCGGCGACGGCCAGTAGGGCGAACAGGGCGGTGACCAGCAGGCCGCGGACGAGGCGGGTCCGGGGGCTTCGGTTGAGCCGGTTGAGCCGCCGGTCGAACCAGCCGGCCGACCCCAGGGCCAGCCTTCGGGGCAGGCCGAGCACCCCGTCCACCACCGGCCAGTCGCCGGCCAGCGCCGCGAGCGCCAGGGCGATCGGCAGCAGGAGCAGCGACTCGGCGCCGCCGGGCATCGGGCCGAAGATCGGGAAAGGCATGGCGGGCGGGCCGGCGGCGTTCTATCGGGCAGCCGCGGTCAGCGGGCGCCGGCCTGACGCAGCGCCGCGATGACCCGCTGGCTGCGTCCGTCCTGCGCCCAGTCGAGCGCGCTGCGCCCGGTGAAATCCGCCTGGTCCACCGTCGCCCCGGCGGCCAGCAGCCTCTGGACCGCCTCCAGCTTGCCGGTGCGGGCCGCCTCCATCAGCGGGGTGGCGCCCTGCCGGTTCTCCTGGTCGATCCGGGCGCCGCCCTTGACCAGCAGGTCGATCACGGCCGGGTCGCCCTGCCCCGCCGCCCAGAACAGCGGGCCGTTGCCGCTCTTGTCGGCCTGGTTGGGATTAGCCTTGTTCTCCAGCAGGAGATGGACCATGTCGGCGTTGGATGCCGCCACCGCGTAGATCAGCGGGGTCTTGCCGTTGCCGTCGGCGGTGTTGGCGCTGGTGCCCTTGACCAGCAGCGAGCGCATGGTCTCGTAGTTGTTCTCGACCGCCGCCTTGATGATCGGCGGCGCCTGGAACAGCACGGTCTGCGCACCCGCCGGGGCGGGCAACGCGAAAGCGAGAGCGAGCAGGCACGCGGCCAGTATCTTCTTCATGGCGTGTTCTTCCATCGCTGAAGGGCGCTGAAGGGGTACCGCTGTGCGGCCGGCGCCGAGTGTAGCCAATCCGCCCGGCGGTCCGCCACCATCGATCGGCCGAGGCTACAAGCGAACCCTATCGGCGGACCAGGAAGCGGTAGGAGGCCGCGGCGACCAGCGCGCCCGCGCAGACCGAGGCCATCATGGGAACCTGGGTCCCGTCCTGGAGGGCCCCGACCAGGATGCCCGACGCCGCCGCCAGCCCCATCTGGGTGAAGCCCATCAGGGCCGAGGCCGTGCCCGCCATGGTCGGGAACGGCCCCAGCCCGCCGGCCTGGGCGTTGGGCATCAGCAGCCCGGCCCCGATCATGAAGCCGAACATGGGCGCCAGGATCGCCGCCGTGTGGTCCACCCGCGCCAGCGCCAGCGCCAGCCCGGCGAGGCCGCACAGCCCGGACAGGGTCGAGCCGGCCCCGATCAGCCGATCCACCCCGAGCCGCCGGGTCAGCCGGCCGGCGCTGAAGGTCCCGACCATGAAGCCCACGACGATCACCCCGAAGGCCATGCCGTAGCGTTCCGGCGACAGGCCGAACTGCTCGATCAGGACGAAGGACGAGCCGGAGATGAAGGCGAACATCCCGCTGTAGATCGCGGCCAGGCACAGGGTATAGCCGGCGAAGGTCCGGCTGCGCGCCAGCGACGCGTAGTTAGAGACAAGCCGGCGCGGCATCAGCGCCGTGGGATCGCGCCGCCGGTTGGTCTCCTCCAGCATCAGCCAGACGGCGGCCAGGATCGCGATGCCGAAGAGGGTCAGGAACACGAAGTTGGTCCGCCAGCCGAACAGCACGGTCAGGTAGCCGCCGATCGCCGGCCCGACCGCCGGGGCCAGCGCCATCGCCATCGCCATATAGGCCAGGACGGAGGCCGCCCGCTCCCGCCCGTAGACGTCGCGGACCACGGCGCGCCCCAGGACGGGACCGCAGCACGACCCCAGCGCCTGGAAGAAGCGCGCCGCGATCAGCTGCTCGATCGAGTCGGCGAGCGTGCAGGCGGCGCTGGCGACCACGAACACCACGATGCCGCCGATCAGCACCGGCCGACGGCCGAACCGGTCGGACAGCGGCCCGTAGACGAGCTGGGACACCGCGAAGCCGACGAGGAAGACGCTGAGCGTCAGCTGGACCGTCGCGATGTCGCTGCCGAAGACGCGGACCAGCGTCGGCAGCGACGGCAGGTAAAGGTCGGTGGAGAGCGGCCCGAACGCGACCAGCAGGGTCAGCAGGACGGCGATCGCTCGGCTGTCGGGGCGGGGCATGGCGGCCTTGGGGGCAGGGGTCAGAAGTCAGAAACCAGAAAACAGAAACCTGAAGTCGGGGGATTTGGGTCAGCCGAAGCGGAGGAGAGAGGCGCCGTTGGCCTTGAGCCAGGCGCGCGGGGCCTCGACCTCGGGCGTCAGGGTCGCGACCAGCGCCCAGAAGCGGGCGCCGTGGTTCATCTCGCGCAGATGGGCGACCTCGTGGGCCACGACATAGTCGAACACGGCCTCGGGCGTCAGGATCAGCCGCCAGGAGAAGGACAGCCGGCCGGAGGAGGCGCAGCTTCCCCAGCGGCTGCGGGTGTCGCGCACGGTCACCGCGGCGACCCGCTTGCCGATGGTCGCCGCCTTGGCCCGGGAACGGCGCGCCAGCTCGGTCCGGGCCTCCTGCATCAGGAAGTCGCGCACCCGGCGGGCGACGAACTCGGGCTCGCCGCCGACCCGGATCTCCCCGGCGGCCCGGTGCGTGGCGCCCCGGTAGCCGGCGGCGTGGCGGATCACGTGGTCGATTCCGAGCACCGGGACGGTGGAGCCCTCGGCGAAGGGACGGCGCGGCGGCATCGCGGCGAGGCGGCCGCGCACCCATTCGGCGTGCCGCCCGACGAAGCGCGCGGCCTCCGCCTCGCTGACGCCGACCGGGACGACGACCTGGATGACGTCCCGGCTGGGATCGACCCGGAGCGTCAGCCGGGTCGCCCGCACGCTCTCCCGCAGTTCCAGCGCCGCGGCCGGCAGGCCGGTGACCACCAGCGGACGCGCCCGGGGGGTCATGGCGCCGCTCCCGGCCGGGTCCCGGAGGAACCGCGGCGGCACCAGACCAGCCGCCAGTAGAGCCCGTAGCCGACCAGGGAGAACGCCAGCAGTGCCAGCGCCGGGGCCAGCGCGGTCCCGTCGCTGAGCCGGGCGACGGCGATGCTGCCGACCGTCCCGACCGCCATCTGCATGAACCCCATCAGGGCGGACGCGGCCCCCGCGATCCGGGGGAACGGGCTCATGGCGCCGGCCATGGAGTTGGGCAAGGCGATGCCCATTCCCATGGTCCAGAGCGCCATGGGGCCGATCACGCTGGCGATGGTAATGATGTGGACAAGGCTGAAAGCCAGCATCAGCCCGGCCCCGCCGACCACCAGCGCCGTGCTGATCATGATCATGCGATCGATGCCCAGGCGCCCGACCAGCCGGTTGGCGGCGACCCCGCCGATCAGGTAACCGACGACGGTGATGCTGGTGGTCCAGCCGTACTGCTCCGGCGACAGCCCGATCAGGTCGATGAAGATGAAGGGCGCCACAGCATAGAAGGTGAACAGCCCGCCCAGCGTCACGGCACCCACCGCCATGTAGCCGACATAGCGGCCGTGCCGCATCAGGTCGGCGTAGTTGGAGGCCATGCGCGACGGGCGCAGGGCCTGATAGTCCGGCACGGGGTTCGTCTCCGGCATGCGGAACGCGACGACGACCAGCAGCGTCAGCCCGAAGGCGCCGAGCACGGCGAAGATCGCGTGCCAGTCGAACCAGACCTGGAGATAGCCGCCGAGCACCGGCCCGATCGCCGGGGCCACGGCCAGCGCCATGCCGATGAAGGACAGCACCCGCGCCGCCTGCTCCCGGGTATAGATGTCGCGGACCATGGCGCGGCCCAGCGCGGGACCGGCGGCGGCGCCCAGCGCCTGGACCAGCCGGGCCGCGATCAGCGTCTCGATGTCGCCGGCGAGGCCGCAGCCGACCGACCCGGCGATGAACACGACCAGCCCGAGCAGGAGCACGCGCCGCCGGCCGAACCGGTCCGACAGCGGGCCGTAGACGAGCTGGCCGACCGCGAACCCGGTGAGATAGATGCTGAGGGTCACCTGGACCATGCCCGCAGTGGTGTCCAGCGCCTGGGCGATGGTCGGCATGGACGGCGCGTACATGGACATGGTGAGGGGGCCGAGCGCGGTGATCGCGGTCACCAGCAGCGTCATGGCGGAGGATCGGGTATCGGGCATGGAATTCGTTATAGAGGGGCCGGCGCGTTTTACCAATGGCCGTGCGGGTCGCCGGCGGGGGGTGGCAGGCATGCCGGAAAATGAAGCGCGCTGCACGGACAATTCGCCTGGTGGTTCTGCTCGGTGTTCTTGATGACGTTCGGCTGATACGCTGCTGGCAGAACGGCGTGCCGATCTTCGACGAGACCGGGATCGCGTCCATGCGCCGTTTCGAAGGCGGCATCCAGATCGACAAGCCGGACGGCACCACCGTCAGCGTCGCAAATGGCGGCCTGGGCGGGGGCCATGCGGAGGGAGGCTTCGTCTGCGTGACGCGGTACGGGCCGCTATCCGCCCTGACCCCTTAAGTGCGTGACCCCTTAAGTGCGCACGGTACGCAGGTATTCGCTCACCCGAACGTCGCGCCAGCCTTGGTCCCGGTCACAGCCGGAGGCGCGAGCCCAGCGGCAGGCGTCGAGCGCCTCGGTCCTGCCGTCGGCGGTCCGGGCGCGCAGGTCGGGGGGGATGGACGCAAGAACCGCCGCCGCGATCTCCGGCGGCGGGGTCGGGCCATCGCGCAGCCAGTCCTCCGCCTGCCGGAACCCGTCGCGGCACATCAGGGCGATCATGTAGTCGCAGGCCGACTGCATCCCCGGCCGCAGACGGCCCGGGCTGGCCGAGATCATCGGCAGCAGCGGGGCGAGGGACGGCACCAGATGGTTGGCGTAGATCGCCGCTCCCCAGTAGGACTCCGCCGTGGCCCGGAAATGCGCGAGGTCGCGCACCGGGACCAGCCCGGACTCCGCGATCGGCAGGATCTCCACCTTGGGCTTGGTCACCACGACGGTGTCGTTGGAGACATCGACATAGAGGCCGCCGAACTGGATGGCGTTCTGGAAATACTGCCCGCGCAGGACGCCCCAGACCGTTCGGATAACTCCCCCCTGCGAGACGAAGTCATGAAGGGTCCGTTCCACGTCCGTGGCCGGTTGCTTGACGCGCCCGGCCATCCGGGCGAACAGGTCGCTGTTGATTTCCGCGCACCGTCCGTACGGGTAAGGCTTTCCGGCCGCCGCCGCGAGCCTGGGCGCCAGGACCGCGTCGGTCTCCGCCCGCAATGCCAGGAAATAGTCCATAAGGGCGCCGATGCGGTCGGACAGATGCGCTTCGGTCAGTGCTGCCTGCCGTTCGTCCACGGGAGCGATCTGCTGGGGCAATAGGGGCATGGGCATCCCGGTGAAGCTCGGAACAGGTATCGTTCGGGTGCGAGGATAGCGCGATGCCGGCGACGACGATACGCCGGTCGCGAGACCCTCATGGATGTTTGCCGTAACCGGCGCGGTCCACTATCTTCCCGCGCGTCGGCAATTCAAGGATGCAGAAACGCCGGCGGGCAATATCAACGTGGCTTGGAGTGCGGGATGCGGTTGACGCTGACGCGGCGTAGTTTTTCGGCGATGGTCGGTTCCCTGGTGGCTGGAAGCGTGATCGCGCGCCCGGGCTTTGTCCTGGCGGCGCCGAGCGCCGGTGACGACTTGGCTGGAAAGCTGGTCGAGGTCGAACGGAGGCTGGGCGCCCGGTTTGGGGCCGCCATCCTGGATACCGATTCGGGGCGCCGCTGGACCCATCGCGCGGACGAGCGTTTTCCCCTGTGCAGCACGTTCAAGGCGATCGCCTGCGGGGCCGTGCTTGCGAAGGTGGACGCGGGCCGGGAAGACCTGGAGCGGCGCATCCGGTTCGAGGCCGGCGATGTGGTGACATACTCCCCCGTGACCCAGGACAGGGTCGGCGGCGAAGGAATCACGCTCGCGGAAATCTGCGAGGCGGCCATGACCCGGAGCGACAACACGGCCGGCAACATCATCCTGGACAGTCTCGGCGGGCCTGCCGGGGTGACCGAATTCGCGCGGTCGCTCGGAGACGCCGTGACCCGGCTGGACCGACGGGAGACCGACCTGAACGAGGCGACGCCCGGCGATCCCCGCGACACCACGTCGCCGGCCGCCATGGTCGCCAACCTGGAGTCGCTCGTCCTGGGGGATACCCTGTCCCCGCCGTCGCGCGACCGGCTGACGGCGTGGCTCGTGTCCAACAAGACGGGGGACGCGAAGCTTCGCGCGGGCCTGCCGAAGGACTGGCGCATCGGCGACAAGACGGGCGGAGGCGATTACGGAACGATGAACGATGTCGCCGTGATCTGGCCGCCCGGCCGGAAGCCGGTGATCGTGAGCATCTACATGACGGAGACGAAGGCGTCTTTCGACGACCGCAACGCAGCCATCGCGGAGATCGGCAGGGCGTTGAAGACCACGCTCGGGGCTTGAGCCCACCCTTCGGCCGGTTGGGCTCAGCCGTTGTCCGGTTCGGTGCCGGTCACCAAGTCGTGGATGCGGCGGCCCAGGGCGTGCAGCGCTCGATGGGATTCATGCCGCTCTCGGCGTGATCCTGGCGATTTCGGCTCCGATACGCTGACGTGCCGCAAACAGATCATGGGCTACTTGCAAGCGGAGCCAGTAACCATCGGTCAATCCGAAATAACGGCAGAGGCGCAGGTCGGCTTCCGCGGTTACGTCGCACCGGCCGGCGATCATGTCGTTCAGGCTCTCTTCCGAAATTGTCGTGGCAGACGCCAGTTCGGCGGGAGTGATCCCGATCGCATCGAGGAAATCGTCCTTGAGGATCATGCCGGGCGTCACGTTCCGCGATCGATCAGTCATGGCAATCGACAACCTCCACGTTCCAGGCATTTCCGTCCCGCCAAGCTGGGCCTGAGTCTCCCTTCGCCGGGTCGGGGTCAGTCGTCGTCCGGTTCGGTGCCGGTCAGCAGGGCGTGGATGCGGCGGCCCAGGGCGGTCAGGTCGTTGCCCCTGGCGTTGAACAGGGCGTGCAGCCGCGCCATGCCGGCTTCGTCCGGGGTGAAGGCCTCCACTCCGCCGGGCAGCGAGTCCGAGTAGTTCCAGGTGAAGGCAAGGGCCGCCGGGTCCCAGACCTCGGTGCGCTCGGGACCGTGCGGCCGGGCGACCCAGGCGCGGGTGCCGGCCGCTTCGGCCTTGTAGCGGACGCCGAAGAAGCGGCTGCCGGACAGGGCGCCGACGGCGGCGATGGCGAAGGGGAGATCGGCCTCGTCGGGGAAGCGCTCCGCGGTCATGCGGGAGATCATTTCGGCGAACCGGCGGCGCTTTTCCTCCGCCGGCATACCGTCGAGGACGGGCATGACCGTTGCTCCTTGTTCATGGGCGCGCTGTCATGGCACCCCGGCATGAGCCCCACGCAGGGGAGAGTCAATGCGGCAACTTGGCCGCGACCTGCGGCTTCCTAAGTTCGATCGGCAGGAGCGAAGCGGCAGAGCCTTATGCGGAGGGGCGGCGTCCCGCCGCCCGTGGTGCGCGGGACGCGCACCCTCCAAGCTGTCCGTGCGGAGTCATCAATGGTCATTGTCAAATTGCTCGATCTCGGACTTGAACCATGCAAAAGGCCCCGCGGCTCGACGCCGCGGGGCCCTTCCGGATCGATGCTTCGGTCGAAGCCGGAGGCTTACGCCGCCTGCTTCATCATGCTGCGCAGCACGTACTGAAGGATACCGCCGTTCTTGTAGTACTCGACCTCGTCCAGGGTGTCGATGCGCAGGGTCACCTGGATTGTCTCGGACGTGCCGTCGGCGCGGGTGATCTTGACGTCGATGTCCTTGCGCGGGGTCAGGCCCGCCTCCACGCCGGTGATGTCGAAGATCTCCGTGCCGTCCAGCTTCAGGCTCTGGCGCGACATGCCGTCCTTGAACTGCAGGGCGAGGATGCCCATGCCGATCAGGTTGGAGCGGTGGATGCGCTCGAAGCTCTCGGCGAGCACGGCCTTGACGCCCAGCAGGCGGGTGCCCTTGGCCGCCCAGTCGCGGGACGAGCCGGTGCCGTACTCCTTGCCGGCCACCACGACCAGGGGCGTGCCCTCGTCGGCGTAGCGCATGGCGGCGGTGTAGATCGGCATCACCTCGCCCGACGGGACGTGCTTCGTGACGCCGCCCTCGGTGCCGGGTACCATCTCGTTCTTGATGCGGATGTTGGCGAAGGTGCCGCGCATCATGACTTCATGGTTGCCGCGGCGGGCGCCGTAGCTGTTGAAGTCGGTCGGCCGCACCTGATAGCCCAGCAGGTATTCGCCGGCGGGGCTGTCCTTCTTGATCGAACCGGCCGGGGAGATGTGGTCGGTCGTGATCGAGTCGCCCAGGATCGCCAGCGGGCGGGCGTCGTGGACGTCGGAGACCGGCTGCGGCTCCGGCTTCATGTCCTCGAACAGCGGCGGCAGCTTGACGTAGGTCGAGCCCTCGGCCCAGCTGTAGGTCTGGCCGGTCGCGGTGGCGATGCTGCGCCACTCCTCCGGGCCGGCGAACACGTCGCTGTAGCGGTCGCGGAACATCGCCGGGGTCAGGGACGCCTGGATCGTGTCCGCGATCTCCTGGTTGGTCGGCCAGATGTCCTTCAGGTACACCGGCTGGCCGTCGCTGCCCGTGCCGATCGGATCGTTGACCAGATCGACCTTGACGTTGCCGGCCAGCGCGTAGGCGACGCAGAGCGGCGGCGACGCGAGGTAGTTGGCGCGGGTGTGCGGGTTGACGCGGCCTTCGAAGTTGCGGTTGCCCGACAGGACGGCGGCGACCACGAGGTCACCCTCCTCCACCGCGGCGGAGATCGCCTCCGGCAGCGGGCCGGAGTTGCCGATGCAGGTGGTGCAGCCGTAGCCGACCAGGTTGAAGCCCAGCTTGTCCAGATAGGTGTCCAGGCCGGCGGCGGCGAGATAGTCGGTCACCACCTGGCTGCCCGGAGCCAGCGAGGTCTTGACCCACGGCTTGGAGGTCAGGCCCTTCTCGACCGCCTTCTTGGCGACGAGGCCGGCGGCGACCAGCACGCTGGGGTTCGACGTGTTGGTGCAGGACGTGATGGCGGCGATCACGACGTCGCCCTGTTTCAGGCTGTAGTCGGCGCCCTTGACCGGCGTCGCCTTGTCGATGTCGGCGGCCGGCACCTTGAAGGCGGCGATCAGGTCGCTGGTGAAGGCCTGCGCCATCGACGACAGCAGCACCTTGTCCTGCGGGCGCTTCGGGCCGGCCAGCGACGGCTCGACCGAGGCGAGGTCCAGTTCCAGCACGTCGGTGAAGACCGGCTCCGGCGAGCCCGGCTCGGCCCACATGCCCTGGGCCTTGGCATAGGCCTCGACCAGCGCCACGCGGTCGGCGTCGCGGCCGGTGAAGGTCAGGAACTTGATGGTCTCGGCGTCGATCGGGAAGATGCCGCAGGTGGCGCCGTATTCCGGCGCCATGTTGGCGATCGTGGCGCGGTCGGCGAGCGGCAGGTCGGCGAGGCCGGGGCCGAAGAACTCGACGAACTTGCCGACGACGCCCTTCTTGCGCAGCATCTGGGTGACGGTCAGCACCAGGTCGGTCGCGGTGGTGCCTTCCTTCAGCTTGCCGGTCAGCTTGAAGCCGACGACCTCGGGGATCAGCATGGAGATCGGCTGGCCGAGCATGGCCGCTTCCGCCTCGATGCCGCCGACGCCCCAGCCCAGCACCGCGAGGCCGTTCACCATTGTGGTGTGGCTGTCGGTGCCGACGAGGGTGTCGGGGTAGGCCACGGTCTTGCCGGTGCCCTGGTCGGTGTCGGTCCAGACGGTCTGGGCCAGGTATTCGACGTTGACCTGGTGGCAGATGCCGGTGCCGGGCGGCACGACGCGGAAATTGTTGAACGCGGTCTGGCCCCAGCGCAGAAAGGCGTAGCGCTCCTGGTTGCGCTCGAACTCCAGCTCGACGTTCTTCTTGAAGCTGTCGGGACCGCCGAACTCGTCCACCGTGACCGAGTGGTCGATGACGAGGTCGACCGCGCAGAGCGGATTGATCCGCGATACTTCGCCGCCCAGCGTCTTCACCGCCTCGCGCATGGCGGCGAGGTCCGCCACGGCGGGGACGCCGGTGAAGTCCTGCATCAGGACGCGGGCCGGACGGTAGGCGATCTCGGTGTCGCTGCGCCGGGCCTTCAGCCACTCGGCCACCGCCTTGACGTCGTTGACCGAGACCGTGCGCCCGTCCTCGAAGCGCAGCAGGTTCTCGAGCAGGACCTTGAGCGAGAAGGGAAGCGTGGAGAGATCGCCGAGGCCGGCCTGCTCGGCCGCCTTCAGGCTGAAGTAATCATACGACTTGCCCCCCACGTCGAGGGTGCGGCGCGTCTTCAGCGAGTCATGACCGGTGAATGTTGTCACGGGAACTCCTCCATTGCTTTGCAACCGGCGGAGGTTTGGATCGACATGTGACCGAAACCTTTTTTTTGCGTTGCAATGATCTAGCGCAAAATCGGCACGCTGGCAAACGACAGCGGTGTGCGAGTGGTATTACCAGCGGACCGATCGCGAGGGTTTCCGCGCTTCGGGACGCGGCGCCCCATGCCTGCGCGCTCCCGAAAAAACGAAGCCCCCGCCGGTTTCCCGGCGGGGGCTGTTGCGCGCGTATCCGATCCGGTCAGGCGACCGCGACCGTGTCCGCGATCTCGCGGAAGGCGGGGATCTGGTCGAAGTTCATGTAGCGGTAGATGTCGGCGGCCTTCTGGTTGACGATGCTGACCTGCTCCATGTACTCGGCCACGGTCGGGATCCTGCCCATCAGCGCGCACACCGCGGCCAGCTCGGCCGAGCCGAGATAGACGCGGGTGTCGATGCCCAGGCGGTTCGGGAAGTTGCGGGTCGAGGTGGACATGGCCGTCGAGCCCTTGCGGATCTGCGCCTGGTTGCCCATGCACAGCGAGCAGCCCGGCATCTCCATCCGCGCGCCCGACTTGCCGAGGACGCTGTAATAGCCCTCCTCGTTCAGGATCATGGCGTCCATCTTGGTCGGCGGCGCGATCCACAGCCGGGTCGGGATGTCGGACCTGCCGTCCAGCACCTTGCCGGCGGCGCGGAAGTGGCCGATGTTGGTCATGCACGAGCCGATGAAGACCTCGTCGATTACGTCGCCCGCGACCTCCGACAGCGGCTTGACGTCGTCCGGATCGTTCGGGCAGGCGACGATCGGCTCCCGGATGTCGGCCAGGTCGATCTCGATGACGGCGGCATACTCGGCGTCGGCATCGGGTTGCAGGAGCTGCGGATCGGCGATCCAGGCCTCCATCGACTTGATGCGGCGCTCCAGCGTGCGGCGATCCTGGTAACCGTTGGCGATCATCCAGCGCATCAGCGTGATGTTGGAGCGCATGTACTCGATGATCGGCTCCTCGTTGAGGCGCACCGTGCAGGCGGCGGCGGACCGTTCGGCCGATGCGTCGCTCAGCTCGAACGCCTGCTCGACCTTCAGGTCGGGCAGCCCCTCGATCTCCAGGATGCGGCCGGAGAAGATGTTCTTCTTGCCCTTCTTCTCGACCGTCAGCAGGCCCTGGCGGATGGCGTAGAGGGGGATCGCGTTGACAAGGTCGCGCAGCGTGACGCCCGGCTGCATGGTGCCGGTGAAGCGCACCAGCACGCTTTCAGGCATGTCCAGCGGCATCACGCCGGTGGCGGCGGCGAAGGCCACCAGGCCGGAGCCGGCCGGGAAGGAGATGCCGATCGGGAAGCGCGTGTGGCTGTCGCCGCCGGTGCCGACGGTGTCGGGCATCAGCAGGCGGTTCAGCCAGGAGTGGATGATGCCGTCGCCCGGCCGCAGGGACACGCCGCCGCGGGTGGCGATGAAGGTCGGCAGCTCGTGGTGCATCTTCACGTCCACCAGCTTGGGATATGCCGCGGTGTGGCAGAAGGACTGCATCACGAGATCGGCGGAGAAGCCCAGGCAGGCCAGGTCCTTCAGCTCGTCCCGGGTCATCGGGCCGGTGGTGTCCTGCGAACCGACGGTGGTCATCCTCGGCTCGCAATAGGTGCCGGGGCGGATGCCCTGCCCGTCCGGCACGCCGCAGGCGCGGCCGACCATCTTCTGGGCCAGCGAAAAGCCCTTGCCGCTGTCGGCCGGGGCAGACGGCAGCCGGAACAGGGTGGACGGCTCCAAGCCCAGCGCCTCGCGGGCGCGGGCCGTCAGGCCGCGGCCGATGATCAGCGGGATGCGGCCGCCGGCCCGGACCTCGTCGAAGATCACGTCGGACTTGACCTTGAACTCGGCGATCACCTCGCCGTCCTTCAGGGCCTTGCCTTCATAGGGGCGCAGCTCGACGACGTCGCCCATCTCCATCCGGGAGACGTCCAGCTCGATCGGCAGCGCGCCCGCGTCCTCCATGGTGTTGTAGAAGATCGGCGCGATCTTGCTGCCCAGGCAGACGCCGCCGAAACGCTTGTTCGGGACATAGGCGATGTCCTCGCCGGTCCACCAGAGCACGGAGTTGGTGGCGGACTTGCGCGACGAGCCGGTGCCGACCACGTCGCCGACATAGGCCACCAGATTGCCCTTGGCCTTCAGCGACTCGAGCTGCCGTACCGGGCCGCGGGCGCCGGGCTCGTCCGGCTCGATGCCGGGGCGGGGGTTCTTCAGCATGGCGAGCGCATGCAGCGGGATGTCCGGGCGCGACCAGGCATCGGGGGCCGGCGACAGATCGTCGGTGTTGGTCTCCCCGGTCACCTTGAAGATGGTCAGGGTGAGGCTTTCCGGAACCTCCGGACGCGAGGTGAACCACTCGGCATCGGCCCAGGACTGCATCACCGCCCGGGCGTTGGCGTTGCCCTGGTCGGCCAGTTCCTTGACGTCGTGGAAGTAATCGAACATGAGGAGGGTCGTCTTCAGCCCCTCCGCCGCGGCCGCGCCGCATTCGGCGTCGGCCAGCAGGCCGATCAGCGGACTGATGTTGAAGCCCCCGAGCATGGTGCCGAGCAGTTCCGTCGCCTTGACCCTGGAGATCAGCGCGCAGGACTCCTCCCCCTTGGCGACCTGGGCCAGGAAGGCGGCCTTGACCTTGGCGGCATCGTCGACGCCCGCCGGCACGCGGTAGGTCACCAGATCGACCAGGAATTGCTCCTCGCCCGCGGGGGGGGCCTTCAGCAGGCCGATCAGTTCCTCGGTCTGCTTGGCGGACAGCGGCAGCGGCGAAATCCCGAGTGCGGCACGCTCAGCGACATGCTGGCGATAGGCTTCAAGCACGGCTAGATCCTCTCTATTAGGTTTATTGCCAGGTTTATTGCAGGACTTCAGCCCCTTGGACTCGATGCCTGCCGACTGTTTTGGCCTGCCGGCAGTTTTGCCGGGCTCTTGCCGGATGCGCGATGAGGCTCTTTGCCGCTGCGCTTCAATGTCCCAAACCAGGCAGGCGCGGTTTTCCGGCAGGGATGCTCTGCGCCCTTGCCGGGAACTTCCGGGTGCAAGCTATTCATCTTGAATTTAGGGAGCCGGTATCGCACCTTGCTGCGCAACGGTCGTACGAACGAAAAAGGTACGCCCAATAAGAACGTGACAGGGAGGACGCGCGGTGAAAGCCGATACGCCCATTTTCGAAGCCCGACATGTGTCGCTGCGGTTCGGCGGTGTGCGCGCGCTGACGGATGTGAGCTTCAGCATCGACAAGGGCGAGCTGTTCTCGATCATCGGTCCCAACGGGGCCGGCAAGACCTCCATGGTCAATTGCATTTCCGGCCGGTACAGCCCGACCGAGGGCCAGATCCTGTTCAAGGGACGGGATATCACGCGGATGACGCCCAACCACCGGGCCGAGATCGGCATCGGCCGCACGTTCCAGAACCTGGCGCTGTTCGGGCACATGACGGTGCTCGACAACATCATGGTCGGGCGCCACCACCTGATGAAGAACAACTTCCTGACCGGCGCGCTGTACTGGTTCACCGGCGCGCGGAAGGAGGAGCTGGAGCACCGCCGCGAGATCGAGGAGATCATCAATTTCCTGGACATCCAGCATGTCCGAAAGGCGGTCGCCGGCACGCTTTCCTATGGGTTGCGCAAGCGGGTCGAGCTGGCCCGCGCCATGGCGCTGAAGCCGGACCTGATCCTGCTGGACGAGCCGATGGCCGGCATGAACCTGGAGGAGAAGGAGGACATGGCCCGCTACATCGTCGATCTGAACGAGGAGTACGGCATGACCGTCGTGATGATCGAGCACGACATGGGCGTGGTCATGGACATCTCCCACCGGGTGATGGTGCTGGATTTCGGCAAGAAGATCGCCGAGGGCTATCCGGAGGAGGTCCTGGCGAACGCGCATGTCAAGCGGGCCTACCTGGGCGAGGCCGACGACGTGCTGAGCGACGAGGACGACGTGGCCGTGCCGGCCGGGAAGGTGGCGTGATGGACGCCGGAACGGTCAACGGGCTGCCCGACCTGTCGCTGTTCGACACTTTCCCGAAGCTGCTCCAGGTCCACGCGCGCAACCATCCGGACGAGGTGGCGCTCCGGGTCAAGGACCTGGGGATCTGGCACAGCCTGAGCTGGAGCCAGTACCAGGCGCGGGTCAAGGGTTTCGCGCTGGGGCTGCACCATTACGGCGTCGGCCGGGGCGACGTGGTCGGGATCGTCGGCGACAACCGGCCGGACTGGGTCTGCGCCGAGATCGCCGCCCATGCCGTGGGCGCCATGAGCCTGGGCATGTACCGGGACGCGCTGGACGAGGAGATCGCGTATCTCGTGACCTACAGCGACGCCAAGGTCATGTTCGCCGAGGACGAGGAGCAGGTCGACAAGCTGCTGGAACTGGGCGACCGGATCGCCACCGTGAAGCTGATCGTCTACAGCGACCCGCGCGGCATGCGGAAGCATTCCGACCCGCGGCTGATCTCCGTGACCGAGCTGATGCACCACGGCGACGCGGTCGCGTCGGAGTTTCCCGGCCTGTACGACGAGCTGGTGGCGGCCGGACGCGGCGAGGACGTGGCGGTGCTGTGCACCACGTCGGGCACGACGGCCAACCCCAAGCTGGCGATGCTGCCGGCGGGGCGCGTGATCCGGCACTGCGCCAGCTACCTGGACGTCGATGCCAAGGGGCCGCGCGACGAGTATGTCTCGGTGCTGCCGCTGCCCTGGATCATGGAGCAGGTCTATGTGCTGGGGAAGGCGCTGCTGAGCCGGATGACCGTGAACTTCGTCGAGGAACCCGAGACGATGATGCACGACTTCCGCGAGGTCGGGCCGACCTTCGTGCTGTTCGCCCCGCGGGTGTGGGAGCAGATCGCGGCCGACGTGCGCGCCCGGATCATGGACGCCTCGCCGCTCAAGCGGCGCCTGTACGAGTACGGGATGAAGGTGGGGCTGGAGGCGCTGGACAAGGGCAAGCGGTCCTGGCTGGCCGACCTGCTGCTGTTCCGCGCGCTGCGCGACCGGCTGGGATTCTCCAACCTGCGCTCCGCCGCGACCGGCGGGGCGGCGCTGGGGCCGGAGACCTTCCGCTTCTTCATGGCGATGGGCGTACCGTTGCGCCAGCTCTATGGGCAGACCGAGACGCTGGGGGCCTATACGATCCATGCCCAGGGCGACGTGGATTTCGACACCGTCGGCAAGCCGTTCGGCAAGGACATCGAAGTCCGGATCGACAACCCCGACCACAACGGCGTCGGCGAGATCGTGACCCGGCACCCCAACATGTTCGCGGGCTATTTCCGCAACGAGGCGGCGGGGGCGGCGGATATCCGCGACGGCTGGATGCATACCGGAGACGCCGGCTATTTCGACAAGCGCGGGCATCTGGTGGTGATCGACCGGATCAAGGACATCGCCACCACCGGGCGGGGCGACCGGTTCTCGCCCCAGTACATCGAGAACAAGCTGAAGTTCAGCCCCTATGTCGCCGAGGCGGTGATCCTGGGCGACCAGCGCGACTATCTCGCCGCGATGATCTGCATCCGCTTCCCGATCGTGTCCAAGTGGGCGGAGAAGAACCGGATCTCCTTCACGACATACACCGACCTGTCGAGCCGGCCGGAGGTCTACGAGATGATCCGGCGCGAAGTGGAGACGGTCAACGCGACCCTGCCCGAAGCCCAGCGCATCGCCAAGTTCCTGCTGCTCTACAAGGAGCTGGACGCCGACGACGGCGAGCTGACCCGGACCCGCAAGGTGCGGCGCGGCGTGATCGCGGAGAAGTACGGGACCATCATCGACGCGATCTATGCCGGCCGGCCCAGCATCGACGTGGACACCACCATCGCCTTCCAGGACGGCACCAGGCAGCGCATCCGGACGGTCCTGAAGGTGGTCGACCTGGTGCCGGGGAGCAGCGCGCCGGCCTCTCCGAAGCGGGCGGCGTGATGGGGAGGCAATTGCAATTTCGGGGGAGTTCGGGTAGAAAGAGGCTGCCGGGAGGTGTTCAGCTCACCCCCCGGCGCCTCCTAGGCCCGAGTCACGAGAAGGCGGATGGAAATCCGCCAGATCCTGAGATCGAGCCACAGGAGTGTGGATGTCCTTTTCATCCCTGTGCTCCTGAGTTGGCCGGCCGGGCCTATTCCCGGCCGGCACCTCGGACCGTACCCCATACGATAGAGTTCTTCGGTAGCGCGCGTGCGGCGATAGTGTCGCAACCGCTTTCCAACGATTCCAAGAACAAGAACGCGGCTTGGGAGGGAACCTCGCCATGAACTGGGACCTGCTGTTCCAGCTCGTCGTCAACGGCATCATCGTCGGCGCGCTGTACGGCGTCGTGGCCATGTCGTTCGTGCTGATCTACAAGGCGAGCCAGGTGGTCAACTTCGCCCAGGGCGAGTTCCTGCTGATCGGCGCCTGGGCCTGCTGGTGGCTGCTGACGACATACCAGATCCCCTTCGTCTGGGGCTTCCTGATCACGCTGGCCTTCATGATGGCGTTCGGAGTCATCCTCCAGATCGTCGTGCTGCGGCCCATGATCGGGGAGCCGATCATCTCGGTGATCATGGTCACCATCGGGCTGTCGATCTTCTTCCAGGCGCTGATGAAGTGGATGTTCGGCGTGTTCGCCAAGCCCTTCCCGCCGATCTTCGAGACCGAGTCGGTCAGCGTCTTCGGGCTCCAGGTTCAGACGGTCTACCTGATGAGCCTGATCATCTCGGTGATCATCATGGCCGGGTTCGGGTATTTCTTCAAATTCTCGAAGATGGGCCTCGCCATGCGGGCGACAGCGTTCAACCAGCAGGTGGCGCAGTCGCTGGGCATCTCGGTCCGCAACGTCTTCGCGCTGAGCTGGGCGATCTCCGCCATGGTGTCGGCGGTGGCCGGCGTGGTGGTCGGCACGGTCAACGGCGTGTCGTCCGCGCTGTCCTTCTTCGGCATCAAGGTATTTCCGGCGGTCATCCTGGGCGGGCTGGACAGCATCGTCGGCGCCGTGATCGGCGGGCTGATCGTCGGGCTGCTGGAGAACGTGGCGCACTTCTTCGACAGCCAGTTCCTCAACTGGGGAAACATGTACGAGATCGCGCCCTTCTACGTCCTGATCATCATCCTGATGATCAAGCCCTACGGGCTGTTCGGCACCAAAGACATCGAACGCGTCTGAGCGGAGCGCCCGAGACATGACCACGCTGATTCCCTGCGGCGACTTCAAGACGACCTACTCCGCCGACACGACCATCTTTCCGACCACCACCAGCCGCAACATGGTGATCCTGGGCATCGCGGTGCTGTGCCTGGCGCCGCTGGTGATGGACCGGTACCTGCTGAGCCTGCTGATCCAGATCGGATACCTGGGGATCGCGGCGCTTGGGCTGAACATCCTGGTCGGGTTCACCGGCCAGATCTCGATCGGGCACGCGGCCTTCTTCGGGTTCGGGGCCTTCAGCTCCGCCTGGCTGGTGTCGAACTTCGGCGTGCCGGTGTTCTTCGCGATCCCGCTGGCCGGGGTCATGACGACGGCGGTCGGCATGGTGTTCGGCCTGCCGGCGGCGCGGCTGAAAGGGCTCTACTTGGCGATCGCCACGCTGGCGGCGCAGTTCATCCTCCAGGACTTCTTCGCCCGGGCCTCCTGGTTCTCGGGCGGGGTGGCGGGCACGCTGACCGAGCCCTTCTCGATCTTCGGAGTCACCTTCGACACCGACGAGAGCTATTTCTACGTCGTGCTGGCCTACGTGGTCGTGATGTACATCCTCGGCACCAACCTGATGCGCACCCGCGACGGGCGGGCGCTGGTGGCGGTGCGGGACCATTACCTCTCGGCGGAGATGATGGGCATCAACCTGACCAAGTACCGGACCCTGTCGTTCGGCATCTCGGCCTTCTATGCCGGGATCGGCGGCGCGCTCTACGCCCACTATCTCCAGTTCGTCTCGGTCGAGGGCTTCACGATCCTGTTCTCGATCCAGTTCCTGGGCATGATCATCATCGGCGGGCTGGGCTCCATCATGGGATCGCTGATGGGCACGGCCTTCATGGTGCTGCTTCCGGAAAGCATGCAGTGGCTGACCGACGCACTGGCCGGAAGCGCCATCGACCGGGCGCTGGACCTGAGCAACAGCCTCGCCTTCCTGCGCGAGATGGCGATCGGCGCCGTGATCATCCTGTTCCTGATCTTCGAGCCGGACGGGCTGGCCCACCGGTGGCACCAGGTCAAGGCCTACTGGAAGCTCTACCCGTTCTCCCACTGACCGGGTCCGGATAACCATAATCAACAACCACAAGAAGAGTATGAGGAGGCTGACCCCATGAACATGAAGAGCGTCATCCTGGCCGCGACCGCGGCGATCGCCCTGGCTTCCCCGGCCCTGGCCCAGGTCAAGGTCGGGCACCTGGCCGACTACAGCGGCGCCACGTCCGACGTGGGCGTTCCGTTCGGCCAGGGCGTGGCCGACGCGCTGGCCTACATCAACAAGACCGGCGGCGCCGGCGGGACCCAGATGGGCGTCGAGACCTTCGACTACGGCTATCAGGTCCCGCGCGCGATCTCGCAGTACAAGAAGTGGTCCGGCCGCGACAAGGTCGTGGCGATCCAGGGCTGGGGCACGGCCGATACCGAGGCGCTGATCACCTTCATCGCCAAGGACGAGATCCCCTACTTCTCCGGCTCCTATGCCGGGCAGCTGACCGACCCGAACGGATCGGGCGAGAAGTCGACCAAGGCGGCGCCGTACAACTTCTTCTACGGCCCGTCCTATTCGGACTCGCTGCGCGCCATGCTGCAATGGGCGGCGGAGGACTGGAAGGCCAAGGGCGGTTCGGGCAAGCCGAAATACGTCCACATGGGCGCCAACCACCCCTACCCCAACGCGCCCAAGGAGGCCGGCGAGGAGTTGGCGAAGGAGCTGGGGTTCGAGGTGCTTCCCGCCGTGCAGTTCGCGCTGACGCCGGGCGACTATACCGCCCAGTGCCTGACGCTGAAGGACAGCGGCGCCAACTATGCCTACCTGGGCAATACCGCGGGGTCCAACATCTCGGTGCTGCGGGCCTGCGACACGGTCGGCGCCAAGGTGCAGTTCATGGGCAATGTCTGGGGCATGGACGAGAACGCCATGAAGGCCGCCGGCAAGGCCGCCGACGGCGTGGTCTTCCCGGTCCGCACCGGCGTGGTGTGGGGCGGAGAGGCGCCGGGCATGCAGACGGTCCGGGAAATCTCCAAGGTCTCCGACGCGTCGGGCAACGCCTATCGGCCCGTCCACTATATCAGCGGCATCTGCTCCGCCTTCTACATGAAGGAGGCGATGGAGTGGGCCGCCAAGAACGGCGGCATCACCGGCGCCAACATCAAGCAGGGCATGTACCAGAAGAAGGACTGGGTGCCGGCCGGCATGGAAGGGGTCTGCGTCCCCTCGACCTGGACGCCGGACGACCATCGCGGCACCACCACCGTGGCGATCTACCGCGCCAAGGTCGGCGGCGCCACCGAGGCCTCGGTGGACGAGCTGGTGAAGGCGGGAACGATCAAGCTGGAGAAGGTCACCAGCGTCGACCTGCCGCGCAAGAAGGAATGGCTGGGCTGGTAAGCAGCATCCGGCCCGACCTGCGCCGGGACGGTCCTCCCGTCCCGGCCTCCTTCACTACTGGATTGAGGCCATGACCGCCGTCATCGACGCCAACGCCGCCCCCGCGCCGGCCGCAGCCGCGGGCAAGCCGGCCCTGCTTTCCGTCAACAATATCGAGGTCGTCTACAGCGACGTCATCCTGGTCCTGCGCGGCCTGAGTCTCCAGGTGCCGGAAGGCGAGATCGTGGCCCTGCTGGGCGCCAACGGGGCCGGCAAGTCCACGACGCTGAAGGCGATCTCCGGCCTGTTGAAGACCGAGGACGGCGCGGTCACCCGGGGCGACATCAGCTTCAAAGGGGAGCGGATCAACGGGATCGATCCGGACCAGATCGTCCGCCGAGGCATCTTCCAGGTGATGGAAGGCCGCCGCATCGTCTCCGACATGACCTGCCTGGAAAACCTCCGCCTGGGCGCCTTTACCCGGCGCGACAAGGGGGTCAAGCAGGACATCGAGATGGTCTATGAATATTTCCCGCGTCTGAAGGAGCGGACCGGCCTCGCTGGATATCTCTCGGGCGGCGAGCAGCAGATGCTGGCGATCGGCCGCGCGCTGATGGCGCGGCCAAAGCTGATCCTGATGGACGAGCCTTCCATGGGCTTGTCGCCGCTGCTGGTGAAGGAGGTCTTCTCGATCATCCGCCAGATCAACCGCGACCTGGGAGTCACCATCCTGCTGGTCGAGCAGAACGCCCGCATGGCGCTCCACGCCGCCAGTTACGGCTATATCATGGAGTCAGGCAAGGTCGTGCTCGACGGCACGGCGGAGGAACTGGTCAACAATGAGGACGTGAAGGAATTCTACCTCGGCGGCGGGGGCGAGGAACGGCGCAGCTTCAAGAACCTGAAGAGCTACAAGCGCCGCAAGAGGTGGCTGTAGCGTGACGCTGCGTTGGTTTTCGCGTTGTAAAAGTGAAAATTTTTGCCACAGATGAACGGCGATGGAAAAGATCATCTTTTCCATCGCCGTTCATCTGTGGCCCGAAAACAGTAAATCAAGAACTCAGTCGGCGCACCCTTGCTCTTCGCAAAGCTCCTGCCCGGCCAGCCAGCGGCGCTGGAAGCTGGCGGCGTCGTCGGGGTGCTGGAACTCCAGGCCGAATTTTCGGCGGCCCAGCCCGTCGGTCGTGTTGAAGCTGAGGAAGCGGCCGGTGATGCTCTGCTCGGCCCATCGCAGGATGGCCTTGCGGGTCGGAAGGTCGGGGACTTCCGAAAACTGAACCGTCGTCCAATCCCCCATGGCACCCTCCGGCACTTGACCACAACCTCTTGTAGAACCATACGATCAACCCGGGATCGTGGTAAAGAGAAAACAGGTGCGACTTTATGAATAGTATGCGACACCCGGGTAATAGGCAGCGCTCGTAAAGCTTTCATCGAATAAGAGGGCACCCGATGGCCAACAACTTCCATGACGATCTGGAGACCCGCTCGGCCGACGAAAGGGAGGCGTCGCTGCTGGCGGCCTTGCCGGAACAGATCCATCTGGCCCAGCGGCGTGCCCCTGCCTATGGCCGCATCCTGGGCGGCATCGACGCCATGGCGGTGACCACATGGGAAAGCCTGGCCGCCCTGCCGGTCACCCGCAAATCGGACCTGACAGACCTTCAGGGGCGGGAGCCGCCGTTTGGCGGGTTCAGCGCGGTGGCCCCGGGGGAGCTCGCCCGGATCTTCGCCTCGCCCGGCCCGATCTTCGATCCGGAGGCCCGGCGGACGGATTACTGGCGCTTCGCGCGGGCGCTGTTCGCCACGGGATTCCGCGCCGGCGACGTTCTGCACAACTGCTTCTCCTATCATTTCACTCCGGCCGGCTCGATGTTCGAGAGCGGCGCCCACGCGCTCGGCTGCGCGGTGTTTCCCGCCGGCACCGGTAATACGGAACTTCAGGTCCAGGCGATCGCCGGGGTCCGGCCGGCGGGCTATGCCGGCACGCCCGACTACCTGAAGGTGATCCTGGAAAAGGCCGACGAGCAGGGCGTCGACCTGTCGTTCCTGAGGCTCGGCCATGTCACCGGCGGCGCCTTCATGCCTGACGTCAAGCGCTTCTACCGGGACCGCGGCCTGGAGGTCTTCCAGAGCTACGGCACCGCCGACCTGGGCTTGGTCGCCTATGAAACCGCCGCCCGCGACGGGCTGGTGCTGGACGAGCACGTGATCGTCGAGATCGTGCGCCCCGGCACCGGCGACCCGGTCGCCGAGGGCGAGGTCGGGGAGATCGTCGTGACGGTGCTCAACCGCGACTATCCGCTGGTGCGCTTCGCGACCGGCGACCTGTCCGCCTTCATGCCCGGCACCAGCCCGTGCGGGCGGACCAACCGGCGCATCCGCGGCTGGCTGGGCCGCGCCGACCAGACCACCAAGGTCAAGGGCATGTTCGTCCATGCCGGGCAGGTCGCCGAGGTCCTGAAGCGGCACCCGGAATGCCGGCGCGGCCGCCTGGTGGTCGATCGGGCCGAGGGGGCCGACACCATGACCTTGAAGGTGGAGGCGCCGTCCGATGCCGACGCCGGCGCGCTGGCGGCCAGCCTCGCGGCCGTGACCAAGCTGAAGGGCTCGGTCGAGATCGTGGCGCCCGGCAGCCTGCCCAACGACGGCAAGATGATCGACGATCTACGCAAGTACGATGGGTAGGCCTTTGGGCAGAGCGGGCGGCTTGGCTTGAACATGGCGGCATGCGGCGTGTTATTGTATGTCGCGCTTAGAACCCTGTCCGGATGAGCATGTACTCCTCTCACCGTCCTGAAGCTTCCGGTGCCGCCAGCCGGCCTTCCCCAGAACTCGACCGTAACGGAGCCCGCACCCTGGTCGAACGGCTGGTATCCGCCGAAGGCGTCGACCTGACCCCGTGCGAGCGCGAACCGATCCACATTCCGGGCGCCATCCAGCCGCATGGAGCGCTGCTGGCGTTGAACCCCGCGGATCTGTCGCTGGCCGCCTACAGCGCCAACGCGCCGGACCTGTTCGGCGTCGCCCCCGGCGATCTCCGCCACCGGCCACTGGCCGAACTGGCCGGCGCCGATCTGGCGGACCGGATCCGCGGTGCGCGGGATGCCGGCGACCTGGACGGAGCCAATCCTTTGCGCACCGCCTCGGTGCTCCCGGGTGGCGGTGCCCTCCTGGATTACGCGGTCCATGCCCACGGCGGGTTCGTCATCGTCGAAGCGGAGCCGGCCGGAAGTTCCGACACGGCCCCCGCCATGCTGCCGCGCACCATGGTGCGCCTGCGCGATGTCCGGTCGCTCGCGGAATTGGGCCGGCTCACGGTGACCGCCATCCGGGAACTGACCGGACTGGAGCGGGTGCTGATCTACCGCTTCGACCCGGAGTGGAACGGCGAAGCCATCGCCGAGGACAAGGTCGCGGACCTGGAACCCTCGCTGCTGGGCCTGCATTTTCCGGAATCGGACATCCCCCGCCAAGCGCGCGACCTTTATGCGCGCAACCACAGCCGTTTCGTTCCGAACCGCGACGCCGACCGGATCCCGCTGGTGTCCGTGGGGTCGCGAGACGGGTCGCAGCCGCTCGACCTGACCTTCGCCCGCCTGCGCGCCCTGTCGCCGGTCCATCTGGAGTATCACCGGAACCTGGGCGTCAACGGCTCCATGTCGGTTTCGGTGATGAAGCACGGGCGGCTCTGGGGGCTGGTGATCGGGCATCACCGCGAGCCGCTGCTGATACCGCCTGGCGTCCGGACCGCGGTCACCCTGCTGGTCGACGCCTTCGCCATGCGCCTGACAGAGGTGGAAACCACCGCCGACTGGGACGAGCGCCAGGCTCATGTGGAGATCCACGCCCGGCTGCTGGAGCAGATGGCCGGCGCCGACGATTTCGTCGCGGCGCTGACCCACGGCCCGGTGACGCTCGACCGCCTGTTCGACGCGGGCGGTGCCGCGGTGATCCGCGACGGGGAGGTCCGGCTCGTCGGCGAAACGCCGCCGCCCGAAACCGTCCTGGAGATGGCCGAGGCGCTGCGCCGGCGATCGGACGCCGGACACCCGGTCGGGACCGACCATATAGCCGGCATTTCTCCCCGGTTCGCCGAGCATTCGAACATCGCCAGCGGCGCGCTGGCGGTTTTCCTGGGTCCCGACCAGGCGAACGCGCTGATGTGGTTCCGGCCGGAGGTGACCAGGACGATCACCTGGGGCGGCGACCCGAACAAGCCCGTCAGCCTGGACGCGGAAAGGACGCGCATCCTGCCGCGCCGCTCCTTCGAGCGCTGGACCGAGCGGATGCGGTGCTATTCCCAGCCATGGCCGTCCTGGACGCTGGAGATCGCCCACAGTCTGGGCCATGCGATCGACGAGGTGATCGTCCGCCACCAGCGCAAGCTTGCCGAACTCAGCGCCAAGCTCCGCGAGATCGAGGCGCTGGCGGCCGAGAAGGACGGTCTGCTGGTCCAGAAGGACATGCTGATGCGGGAAGTGAACCACCGCGTCAAGAACAGCCTCCACATGATCGCCAGCCTGCTGTCGCTGCAAGGCGACGGGATCGACGATCCGGACACGAGGCGCCAGTTCGCCGACGCTCACAATCGGGTCTCCACGGTCGCCCAGCTGCACCAGCGGCTCTACCAGACGGACAAGCTGCAAAGCGTCGAATTCGACCAGTACCTGTACGGGCTGTGCGACGACCTGTCGAACTTCATGCTGTCGGAAGGCGAGGAATATCAGCTGGAGGTCCGGGCGGACCCGGCCGAGCTGTCGACCGACCGCGCGATCCCCCTGGCCCTGATCGTGAACGAACTGGTCACCAACGCCTTCAAGTACGCCTATCCGCCCGGAGCGGACGGCACCATCCGGGTTTCCTTCGTCCGGCAGGAGGGGGGCGGGTATGTCCTGACCGTAGCCGACCACGGCGTCGGACTGCCCGACGATTTCGAGCCGTTGAATGGTGGCCTGGGAATGACCATAGTCAGTTCACTATCGCTCCAGTTGGCGGCCAAGTTCTCCTATGGTGCGACCGACGAGGCGGGAGGCGCTCGATTTACCGTCTCCCTGCCGCCTACTTAACATGATACGTGAGCGTAACTTGGCAACCACACGCTTCCAGCGGGGGTTCGAACTGATGCAGCCGGCGATCGACTATCGGGTCAGCGGACTGGGCAGCCTGGGCGGCGGCTCCACGCCGCCCGTTGCCGGGCGGAACGACGGCAACCGGAAAGCCGGCACGGGGCTCCAGTTGCTGCTGGTCGAGGACGAGGCGATAACGGCGCTGGCCCTGAAGCGCCTGGTGGCGCGGCTGGGCTATGGCGTGTGCGGCGTGACGGCGACGGCCGAGGACGCCATCCGGCTTGCCGGGGAAGTCCTGCCCGACATGGTCCTGATGGACATCCGGCTGGCCGGAGAGATGGACGGCATCTGGGCGGCGCGGGAGATCAGGACCCGGTTCGGCATCGGATCGATCTTCATGACCGCCAACAACGATCCGGCGACCCGCGCGCGGGCCGAGGGAGCCCTGCCGCTGGGCTTCATGGACAAGCCCTATTCGCCCATGACGGTGAAGACCACGCTACGCACCGCGGCCGAGCATCTGGGGCCGATGACCCGGAACTGATGCTCCGGGATCGAAGGTCGGCCCATCAACGTCCGAAACTCCGCGATTTCCGGCGCTTCAGGATGTGGGGAACAAGCTGCGCAGACCCTCGCGCGAGGCCGGGCAGACGCCGCGCTCGGTGATCAGCCCGGTGACGAGCCGCGCCGGGGTGACGTCGAAGGCGTAGTTGGCGACCGGGCTGCCTTCCGGCGTGACGGTGACCGTCTCGATCCGTCCATCCGCCGTGCGTCCGGTCAGGGCCGAAACCTCGGAGCCGTCCCTCTGCTCGATCGGGATCTGCCTGACGCCGTCCTCGATGGTCCAGTCTATGGTCGGGGACGGCAGCGCCACGTAGAACGGCACGCCGTTGTCGTGCGCCGCGAGGGCTTTCAGATAGGTCCCGATCTTGTTGCAGACGTCGCCGCTCGCGGTGGTCCGGTCGGTTCCGGTGATGCACAGATCGACCATGCCGTGCTGCATCAGGTGACCGCCGACATTGTCGACCACCACCGTGTGCGGCACGCCATGGTGATTCAGTTCCCAGGCGGTCAGGCTGGCTCCCTGGTTGCGGGGCCGGGTCTCGTCGACCCAGACATGCAGGGGGATGCCTTCCTCGAACGCCTTGTAGATGGGGGACAGCGCCGTGCCCCAGTCCACCGTGGCGAGCCATCCGGCGTTGCAGTGGGTCAGGACGTTGACCACCCTGCCCCCGGCCTTCTCCGACGCCTGCCGGATCAGGTCGGCGCCGTGGGTGCCGATCGATTCGTTGAACGCCACGTCCTCGTCGCACAGGGCCGCGGCTTCGTCATAGGCCGCCGCGGCGCGGTCGGCGGGCGCCAGTTCGGCGAGGCGCCTGCGCATCCGCTCCAGCGCCCAGCGCAGGTTGATCGCAGTCGGGCGGGTCTCCAGCAGGCGGTCCGAAGCTTGCGACAGGGATTTGTCGTCCGGCGCCTCCCGAGCCGCCAGGGCCATGCCGTAGGCCGCGGTGGCCCCGATCAGCGGCGCTCCGCGCACCAGCATAGCGCGGATCGCGTGCGCCGCCTCCTCGACCGTCGTCAGGCGGGCGATCGCGAAATCATGGGGAAGGCGCGTTTGGTCGATGATCTCCACCGACCAGCCGTCGTCGGCGAGCCAGATCGTCCGGTATGGTCTGCCGTCGATTTTCATGTCCGTCCCCTCTCCGTTTACGCCCGCCCTGCCGACCGCCCGCCCACAGTCCCGGCCAAAGGTCAGGCGTCGATCAACCCGCGGTCCCTGGCCAACAGCATGATGCCCACGTCCCGCCAGCACCCGACAAGCTCGGTCTTGCCGTTGATACCGCCGCCCGGGTGGCGGCGGACATCGTAGCCGCGCTCCAGGCAGAATTCGACGACCTTCTCTCGCCCGACCTGGCTGTCGAAGTCGTCGGCCGCCTCCTCCCACGCGTCGCTGGCGCAGTCCGGGCAGGCCGAGAAGAGGTCTTTCAGGACCCGCTCCAGCCGCTCCTCATATGCCGCGCTGAACCGGTCCAGACCGGGCTCTTCAAGCTCCCGGGCATGGTCTGCAACCCGAATGACCTGCATGCTTTCGTTCCTCGTGCCATCAACAAAGCTCGGATCACCGGCAAGAACGGAACGGGGTCGGATTTGTTTCCTCAGGCTTTGTGCGGCTGGGACGAACGCAGTTCATGATAGCGCCTGATGAAAGCGGCCATGGCATCGTCGGGTCCAAGCGGCACGATGGGACTGGGCGAGGGAGCCGGCAAATCCCGCCAGTTGACCCGATGGGGAGCGCAGAGGTCGCGAAGCTCCGTCGCGAGGCTGCGCTGGTCGGCGAGCTTGACCGCGTCATGCTGGGGATGGCTGAAGCCGAATCGGGCGGCGAGCGCCACCTTCAGCGGCTCGATGGCGGCCTTGATCGCGTCGCGGCCGATCCGGACCTTCCACGGCGTCGGCCAGTCGCCGGTGAACGCCTCCTCGCTGTCGTGCATCAGGGCTTCGTACTCGAATCCATGGGGCGCCAGCTCGCTCGCCAGCACGCAGTGCTGGGCGACGCTGTAGAAAGCGCGGGTATTGCCGACGAACCGGCACTGATAGGCCAGCGGCCGAGCGATATCCTCGATCTCGAAACGGCTGAAATCCGGCTGCTCCAGATCCAGCGTCCGGCCGGAATAGGTCAGCATCACGGCTGTCGCCTCGGGGATGTCGAGCAGGTCGAGCTGGTCGGGATCGGAGGGGCGTCTGGGACGGCGCGGCGGCATGGCATGGACCTTGAGCGGGTAAACGACTCCAGGCTAGCCGTTCGGGGTTTCCAGGCCAACGGTGGATAGCAGCCATTCCGCCTTGAGGGAACCGGGCCAGAAAATAGGTAAAATTTTGAAAAATGCCTATATATTTTTCGTTAGTCTGCAAAAGTGCTGGTTTTCAACGATCAAAAGGATGTTCTTCCAATCTGCGGTGAATAGGCTTAGACCGCCAAGTCTATACAAATCGATATATTAACATTTAAACCCAGTTTGTCACACGAACACTGCTCCATTATTCCAGTGCTGCTGCCAATGCCATGTTAATCTGTCGCCGCGCTCCGGATGCGGCCGCGTACACCGGGGCGCCACTACTCAAGAAATGTCGATGACCAAACCGGCTAAGGAGTGAGGAGATGGCTGCGGATAAGGAAAGGGCTGCGACCGTCGCAGACGCCGAGGAAAGCAGGATAATCGAGGCATCGAAGAACACGCTCCGGTCCGTCAGAGAGGCGGGAAAGGAGGCGGGTGACAAGTCGATGGATTCGGCCGTCCAGCTTGTCGGAGAATCGTCGGCTCGGATCGGCAGGATGCTCGACTTTTCCATGAGGGTATCCGAAGAAGCCGCGAAGCAAGCCACCCTCAACATGGACGTGCTGATGAGATGCGGCACCATCGTGACGGAGGGTTGGCAGGCCATCATGCACGAATGGATCAATACGACCCGTGAGACCGCGCAGAAGAACATGAGCGATCTTGAGGAGCTCATGAACTGCCGATCGGTCGATGCGCTCCTGTCCTGCCAGAGCAGCATCCTCC
The DNA here is from genome assembly GCF_016765655.2 of Skermanella mucosa. Taxonomy (NCBI): domain Bacteria; kingdom Pseudomonadati; phylum Pseudomonadota; class Alphaproteobacteria; order Rhodospirillales; family Azospirillaceae; genus Skermanella; species Skermanella mucosa. The sequence continues at coordinate 610,393 of NZ_CP086106.1, read as the reverse complement.
GGGACCGGATCGAGACCCTGCACAACAGCAACATCCGGATCTCCGAGGTTTCCACGCAGATCGCGAGCGACACGGCGAAACGGATCAGCGAACTGACGAGCAGCCTTGGGGGCAGCCTGTCCCTGATGGACGAAGCCGGCCAAAGCCTGCGCAAGGCGGGCGCCGAAATGGCCCGGATCGACCAAAGCGCGGACTGATCGCCGGTCAGTATCCGTGAACGACATCAGCGCCGCCCGGGTTACCGGGCGGCGCTGAGCGTATCCGCATGGGAGAATTCGTGACGGTTGGTCCTGCCTTGGAGGCGTCCGGGCGGTTGGTGGACCTGGCGGCGACCTACTCTCCCACGTCTTGAGACGCAGTACCATTGGCGCGGAGGGTTTTCACGGCCGAGTTCGGGATGGGATCGGGTGCGGGCCCCTCGCTATGACCACCAGGTCGACCAAGCGCCCGGGTGCCTTGAGGCGGGTGATGAGGATGCGATGCGTCTTCGACGGATGCTTTGTTCTGCGGGCTTGCTGCTGCGCATGACGCGCCGCGTTGGGATCAAGCCGATCGAGCGATTAGTAAGGCTTAGCTTCACGCGTTGCCGCGCTTCCACACGCCTCCTATCGACGGGATGGTCTATCCCGGCTCTCGGGGAGTGCTTGTTTTGAGGGGGGTTTCCCGCTTAGATGCTTTCAGCGGTTATCCCGTCCGCACTTAGCTACCCGGCGATGCGGCTGGCGCCACAACCGGTACACCAGAGGTGCGTCCATCCCGGTCCTCTCGTACTAGGGACAGCGCCTCTCAGCACTCCGACACCCACGGCAGATAGGGACCGAACTGTCTCACGACGTTCTAAACCCAGCTCACGTACCACTTTAATCGGCGAACAGCCGAACCCTTGGGACCTGCTCCAGCCCCAGGATGTGATGAGCCGACATCGAGGTGCCAAACCTCCCCGTCGATGTGGACTCTTGGGGGAGATCAGCCTGTTATCCCCGGCGTACCTTTTATCCGTTGAGCGATGGCCCTTCCACGCGGGACCACCGGATCACTATGGCCGACTTTCGTCTCTGCTCGACTTGTCGGTCTCGCAGTCAGGCTGGCTTATGCCATTGCACTCGTCGAGCGATTTCCGACCGCTCTGAGCCAACCTTCGCGCGCCTCCGTTACTCTTTGGGAGGCGACCGCCCCAGTCAAACTCCCCGCCATGCAGGGTCCCGGCTCCCGGTTCAGGGAGCGCGGTTAGATGCCAGAGATCCCAAGGGTGGTATTTCAAGGATGGCTCCACCGGAGCTGGCGCCCTGGCTTCAAAGCCTCCCACCTATCCTACACATGGGAACCCTGGCACCACTGCAAAGCTGGAGTAAAGGTGCACGGGGTCTTTCCGTCTGACCGCGGGTACTCCGCATCTTCACGGAGAATTCAATTTCGCTGAGTTGGTGTTGGAGACAGCGGGGAAGTCGTTACGCCATTCGTGCAGGTCGGAACTTACCCGACAAGGAATTTCGCTACCTTAGGACCGTTATAGTTACGGCCGCCGTTTACCGGGGCTTCAGTTCGGAGCTTGCACCCCTCCCTTTAACCTTCCGGCACCGGGCAGGCGTCAGACCCTATACGTCGTCATGCGAGACTTCGCAGAGCCCTGTGTTTTTAGTAAACAGTCGCCACCCCCTGGTCTGTGCCCCCCGCCCCTGCTTGCGCAGGAACGGGGCCCTCTTCTCCCGAAGTTACGAGGGTAATTTGCCGAGTTCCTTCAACACCATTCTCTCAAGCGCCTGGGTATACTCTACCTGTCCACCTGTGTCGGTTTCGGGTACGGTCTTGTCGGCAGGGCTGTTTCCAGGAACCCCTCCAGCGCACGGCCAATCCGATAAGGCCGTACGCACTTCGGGATTCGTCACCTCTGCCAGGCCCTGGAATATTAACCAGGTTCCCATCGACTACGCCTTTCGGCCTCGCCTTAGGGGCCGGCTCACCCTGCGCGGATTAACCGTGCGCAGGAACCCTTGGACTTCCGGCGAGAGTGTTTCTCACACTCTTTGTCGCTACTCATGTCAGCATTCTCACTTGCCATACCTCCAGGCAACCTCACGGGTGCCCTTCATCGGCCTAGGCAACGCTCCGCTACCGCGCACTTGCGTGCACCCGCAGCTTCGGTGGGTGGCTTGAGCCCCGGTACATTTTCGGCGCAGGCCGGCTTGTCTAGACCAGTGAGCTATTACGCTTTCTTTAAAGGATGGCTGCTTCTAAGCCAACCTCCTGGTTGTCATGGCCTTCCCACATCCTTTCCCACTTAGCCACCACTTGGGGACCTTAGCTGGCGGTCTGGGCTGTTTCCCTCTTGACGATCGACCTTAGCACCGACCGTCTGTCTGCCGGACTGTGCTCCACGGTATTCGGAGTTTGGTTAGGTTTGGTAAGCGGTGAGGCCCCCTAGCCCATCCAGTGCTCTACCCCCGTGGGCAATCATCCGACGCGCTACCTAAATAGCTTTCGCGGAGAACCAGCTATTTCCTGATTTGATTGGCCTTTCACCCCTAGCCACAGGTCATCTCCGACTTTTTCAACAGGCGTGAGTTCGGTCCTCCAGTGCGTGTTACCGCACCTTCAACCTGCCCATGGCTAGATCATCAGGTTTCGGGTCTAGAGCATGCAACTCAAGCGCCCTGTTCAGACTCGCTTTCGCTGCGCCTCCACCTACCGGCTTAAGCTCGCTGCATACTCTAAGTCGCTGACCCATTATACAAAAGGTACGCCGTCACGGCACAAGGCCGCTCCGACTGCTTGTAGGCATCCGGTTTCAGGTCTGTTTCACTCCCCTCGTCGGGGTGCTTTTCACCTTTCCCTCACGGTACTGGTGCACTATCGGTCACTGAGGAGTACTTAGGCTTGGAGGGTGGTCCCCCCA